>NZ_JALIFQ010000015.1:0-150939 GCF_022867815.1 Blautia sp. NSJ-175 | reverse complement strand
AAGAGCTGAAAGAATTTGTTGCTGAGAGACTGAACCAGACAGCAAAAGAATTATACGGTATCGACAACTTCACAGACATGGTTGGTGATGAGACCATCGCAACAGATCCGGAAGAATTAGTTGCATTCTTAACAGAAAAAGGACATCCGGCTCTTGGTCTGGACCCGATGATGTAAGATTTTGGAAGACAAATTCGCTTAATTGTAGTATCATGTAAACGGTGAATGCGCGTTTTACCGTATTCACCGTTTATAAAAAATATATTAAGGAGGCTAATGAGAAATGCCGTTTAATCAAAAACCACAGAAATTCAATGCAAACATTAACACAGTTGAAATTGGCTGCGGGGACAAAGCGATCAAATTAGGAGGGGAATGCACATTTCCTTTCTATACATTTGATGCTCCCACGGAAAATGCACCAAAAGTAGGCGTGGAAATTTCCGATATGGGACTTATCAACGTTCCGGGAATCCAGGAATATTATGCAGGTGCTGCCACAATGGCCGAGATCGCAAAAAAAGCGGAAGCAATGGAAGGTGCGGACTTCGTATGCTTACGTCTGGAAGGCGGGGATCCAAACGGCGCAGACAAATCTATTGAAGAACTGATCGCAGTTGTCAAAGAAGTCGGCGAAGCTGTTTCCTGTCCTTTAGTTGTTGAAGGTTGCAAGAATGTGGAAAAAGATTCTGAATTACTGCCGAAAGTGGCAGAAGCACTTCAGGGCAAGAACGTTTTAGTCCTTTCTGCAAGAGAAGAAGATTACAAAGCAGTTGGCGCAGCAGCAGGCCTTGCATACAACCAGAAGGTTGGAGCAGAATCCGCAGTAGATATCAACCTGGCAAAACAGCTTAACGTTGTTACAACCCAGTTAGGCGTAAAAGCTCAGGATATCGTAATGAACGTTGGTTCTGCAGCAGTAGGCTATGGTTTTGAGTACGTGGTATCCACAATGGACCGTATTAAAGGTGCAGCTCTTTCCCAGAATGATAACATGTTACAGATGCCTATCATCACTCCAGTTGCCGATGAGACATGGGGAGTAAAAGAGGCCATGGCTTCTGAGGAAGATATGCCGGAATGGGGACCGCTGGAAGAGAGAGGTATCAGTATGGAAGTACAGACAGCAGCAGCAGTTTTAGCTTCCGGTTCTGACGCTGTCATTCTGAGACATCCCAAATCTGTTGCAACAATCTCAAAAATGATTAAAGAATTAGTGTAATCGTAGAACAGGAGGATAAAAACAAATGGGATTATCAGGTATTCAAATTTTTAAACTGACACCAAAAAAGAACTGTAAAGAGTGCGGCTGCCCAACATGTATGGCTTTCTCCATGAAAGTGGCTCAGGGTGCTCTGGAAATTTCCAAATGCCCGCATATGTCTGAGGATGCTCTGGCTCAGTTATCTGAGGCAACAGCTCCGCCGATGAAGACCATCAAAGTCGGAAGCGGTGACAATGAATTTACTTTAGGCGGCGAGACTGTTTTATTCAGACATGAGAAAACATTCGTCAGCAAAACAAGATATGCGGTTTCACTGTGCACATGCATGGATGATGCAGCAATCGACGCGAAACTGGCAGCAATTCCGAAGGTAGACTACGAACGTATCAGCGAGAGAATGTTCGTTGAAATGATTTACGTGAACTACGAAGACGGCGCAGACAAAGACAGATACGTTGAAATCGTAAAGAAAGCAGCAGCTCTTGGCAGAACTCTGGTTCTGGGCTGTAAAGATGTAGAAGCTGCTAAAGCAGCTCTGGCTGTATGCAAAGACGGCAAACCGGTATTAAACGGTGCAGATGCTTCCAACTACGCTGAGATGAGCGCAGTTGCAACAGAGGCAGGTGTTGTACTTGGCGTTACAGGTGCAGACTTAAATGAATTATATGATACAGTTGCAGCTCTGGAAAAAGCAGGCAACAAGAACCTGATTCTGGATGTTGGAACAAAATCCGTAAAAGAAGCTTACGGCAACGCAGTACAGATTCGCCGTGCAGCTTTAAAAGATCAGGACAGAACTTTCGGTTATCCGACACTGGTAAATCTGGCAGTTCTGGCACATGGCGACAGAAATATGCAGCAGGCACTGGCTTCCCTGTTCACAATGAAATATGGTTCCATTGTGGTTATGGAGCAGCTTGATTATGCAGAAGCTCTGCCGTTATTTGGTCTGAGACAGAACGTATTTACAGACCCGCAGAAACCAATGAAAGTGGAACCGGGTATTTATGCATTAAATGGTGCAGACGAGAATTCTCTGTGTCTGACAACCGTAGACTTTGCTCTTACATATTTCGTGGTATCCGGAGAGCTGGAGCGTTCCGGTGTACCGTGTAACCTGATTATCAGTGATGCAGGCGGACTTTCCGTACTGACTGCATGGGCTGCAGGTAAATTATCTTCCACTTCTGTATCTAAATACATTCAGGAGAATGTTGAAGATAAAGTAAAATGCAGAAAACTGGTTATTCCGGGTAAAGTTGCCGTATTAAAGGGCGATATTGAAGCAAAACTTCCGGGTTGGGAAGTTATCGTTGCCCCGTTGGAAGCAGTACAGTTAGTTAAATTCTTAAAAGACCTGACTGCATAAAAGAGGAAAGACAGGCTGGCAGGGAGGATGCTTTTTAGGTATCTTCTCTGTCCGGCCAAAATGAATAATTTAAAAGGAGAACTATTATGGCAAAGTTTGTTACAATTGGTGAGAGAATTCACTGTATTTCCCCGTCTATCCGCAAAGCGATGGCAGAGCGTGATCCGGAACCAATCTTAAAACGTGCAAAAGAGCAGCTGGATGCAGGTGCAACTTATCTGGACGTTAATATCGGACCGGCAGAGAATGATGGAGAAGATTTAATGAAATGGGCTGTTCAGCTGATCCAGTCCAACTTCGACAATGTTCCTCTGGCACTGGATACTGCCAACAAAAAAGCAATCGAGGCAGGTATCTCCGTATACAACAGAAGCAAAGGAAAACCGATTGTAAACTCTGCTGATGCAGGCGGAAGAATCGAGAATATCGATCTGGCTGCAGCAAATGACGCTATCGTAATCGCTCTTTGCTCTGCAGAAGGTATTGCAGCAGACAATGATGAGCGTATGATGCACTGCCAGAACATGCTGGAAAGAGGTATGATGCTGGGTATGGAGCCTACAGACCTGTGGTTTGACCCGTTATTCCTGGTTGTTAAGGGAATGCAGGACAAACAGATGGAAGTTCTGGAAGCAATCAAAATGTTCAGCGATATGGGCCTGAATTCCACAGGCGGTCTGTCCAATAACTCCAACGGTATGCCGAAACATATTCGTCCGATTATGGATTCCGCAATGGTTGCAATGTGCATGATGCAGGGCTTAACTTCCGCAATCGTAAATCCATGTGATTTAAGACTGATGGAAACAATTAAATCCTGTGATGTTTTCAAAAACAACACATTATACGCTGACTCTTACCTGGAGATCTAATCACAGGCAGAGTCGTGTAATAAAAAGCGCCGGGGATATTTTTATCGCCGGCGCAGATAAAAATATACAGAAAGGCTAAATTCCTATGTTCAAAGTGACTTTTAAATTTGAAAACGGCGAAGACGTCACAACTTTCGCCCAGGAAGGAGAAATCCTTTTAGAAGTAGCGAGAAAAACGAATGTGGCTATCGATGCCCCCTGTTCCGGCAATGCTTCCTGTGGTAAATGCAAGGTGAAGCTGGTGGCAGGTGAAATGAATTCTCCAAAGACCCGTCACATCTCCGATGAAGAGTATGCAGAAGGTTGGAGACTGGCATGTGTGAGCAAGCTGACAGGTGATGTGGAGGTACAGGTACCCGACATTGCATCCGCTTACAGGAGCCGGATGAAAGTCGCAGATTTGAGTTCCAAAGAGGAGATTGCCATATTTGATCAGGCAAAATCCGATGTGGAAGCAGCAGGAATTACCTTGAAAAACAGTCTGGATATTATCCATGTGACTATGGATGAACCGACTCTGGACGATACCATGCCGGACAATGAACGTCTGATGCGTGCGATCAAAAGGGAAACCGGTGTAAAAAGAGTGCGTCTGCCTTATTCTGCACTGCGGAAGATTTCCGTTGTTTTCCGTGAAAATCATTTTGATGTACAGTGTATTGTGCGCAGGACAGCAAATGATATTTTTGTGTATGACGTTTACGGCAGAGATGAAAAAGTAGTAATCGGCGGTTTGGCTATTGATATCGGTACAACCACGGTATCTGCACTGCTGGTCAATATGCAGACAGGTGAGATCCTTGGGAAAGCTTCAGCCGGAAACGGTCAGATTCGCTATGGCGCGGATGTTATCAACCGTATTATCGAGTCTATGAAACCGGGCGGAAGCGAGAAGCTGCAGGATGCAGTGGTGAATGAGACGATCAATCCTATGATTGAGCAGATGTGCCGCTCCTGTGGATTCAGCCCCCTGCACATATACCGTATGTGCATTGCATCCAATACTACCATGAACCATCTGCTGACAGGAATGAATGGTGATCCAATCCGTATGGAACCATATATTCCTACCTTTTATAAAACAAATTCACTGTTTGCTTCTGATATCGGAATCAGAGTAAATCCGGATGCCCATATTATACTGGCACCGAATATCGGCAGTTATGTGGGCGGAGATATCACAGCAGGTACTTTGGTAAGTATGCTGTGGAATCGTCCTGAATTTTCTCTGTTTATTGATCTGGGTACCAACGGCGAGCTTGTATTCGGCAATTCTGATTTTATGATGAGCTGCGCCTGCTCTGCGGGACCTGCTTTTGAAGGCGGGGATATCAGCTGCGGTATGCGTGCGACGGACGGCGCGATCGAGGCATGTACCATTGATGCGGAAACGATGGAGCCCAGCTACTCTATTATCGGAGATGAGGGTGAGAAACCCATCGGTCTGTGTGGTTCCGGTATCATTGATGTGATCAGCGAATTGTTCCGAACCGGTATTATTAATCCGAAAGGAAAGTTTGTCCGGGAAGGAAAACGTGTCCGCCATGATGAGTATGGCATGGGCAGCTATGTGCTCGCATTCGAGGAAGAGTCGGGCACTGTCAAGGAAGTGGAGATTAATGAGGTGGATATTGATAACTTTATACGGGCAAAAGGTGCTATCTTCTCAGCCATCCGTACCATGCTTGTCTCTCTTGACTTTGATATCTCCATGATTGACGATGTTTATGTAGCCGGTGGAATCGGCAGCGGCATCAATATGAAAAATGCCGTGAGAATCGGTATGTTTCCGGATATTCCTCTGGAGAAATTCCATTACATTGGAAATTCTTCTTTGTCCGGCGCATATACCATGCTTCTGTCAAAGGAAGCAGAGCAGAAATGTTATGAGATCGCGTCCAATATGACGTACCTGGAACTTTCCACTGTACCGAGTTATATGGATGAGTTTGTAGCATGTTGTTTTATACCACATACGGATACGTCCCTGTTTCCGTCTGTAACAGAGCAGTAGAAGGTACGCTTGGCGGATCCGTTATTGCAGCGAATAAATAGACTGACTGAGGTGAAGAGATGAATTTTGAATACGCAAAGGACAGTAAAGAGCAGCGTCCTTATGAACATTATCTGAACGCATACAGAGAGATGGACCCGAAAGAAATCAGCGGGCGAACCGGTATTCCTTACGATGAGGAAAAAGGGCTTTTTACCGTGAAACTGATGGGAAGTACCTACCAGGTGTCTTTTCCGGATTATGAAATTCATCACGTGGAGGATTCCATTGGGGTATATCCGCTGGAGGACGCCATGAATGCCAAGATTCTCATTGTCCGCTTTTTGACAGAGAGAAGCGCAGCACCTACATCAGGGAAATTTCTTACCTATCATGATGTTCCCTGGGGTGAGGTTTACTTCAGACAGTTCCAGGGCAGATGTCTGTTTCGGCTGGCATTTGGCTATGGAAATAAGCTTTCTGTGTTCCGTAAGATTATGGAACATTTGGGAGCAGAAAAATGTGCAGAGGGAGACTGTTCCTATAAACTGGAATTTATGGACAATCTGCATGTAAAGTTTATCTTGTGGGAAGGGGATGACGAATTTCAGCCTTCCGCACAGATATTGTTTTCTGATAATTTTGCTGTCACATTTGCCGCGGAGGATTTGGCGGTTGTGGGCGATATCAGTATCAACATGATGAAAGCATTAGAAAAAAAGTTGTCTTAAAAAAGATTGTTATAGTAGAGTAGGTATTACGCGTTAAGTGTCATGGGATGGGAAGTTGTCCATGAACGAAGGCAGCCAAAGGCTCCACGATGTAATATTGCGTCCGCTACTACATTAAAGGCAGATATGAATTCTTCTCTTTGGTGTAGTAAACTACTATGCCATAAGTACATAACGAGAAGGGACAGTTATGCTGTCCCCGGGAGACAACAGATGAAGGAGGATTTATATCTGATGAAAAAAGTGAATAATGTAAAAGTTTTGGCATTTACGGGTGTTCTGGTAGCAATGAGTATCATTCTGACCAGGCTGGTCGCAATCCCTATCGGTACCAGTATTCGGCTCACCGTAGGTCAGACGCCTGTATATCTCTGCGGCTTTTGGTTTGGCCCTTTGGTAGGGGGAATCTGCGGCTTTTTATCTGATTTCCTTGGGGCGATCCTACAGGGGTATGCACCGAATCCCATGATTTCTGTCACTGCTATTCTGGCTGGTGTGCTGCCGGGTCTGTTTCGTCATTTTTATACAAAGAAACTGGAAATCTGGCATGTGCTTGCAGTGATCGTTGTTCATGGAATCGTTGGTTCTCTTGGATTTACATGTCTGGGACTTCATATGTACTACGGAACGCCGTGGGTAGTTTTGTATGCCCAGAGACTGGTTCAGACACCGCTTCTGGTCGCACTGAATACGCTGCTGGTGTTCTTCCTCTATAAGAGTCCTCTGACAGCTATGGTAAATAAGAGCACCATGGTGAAAAATGGGCCTGTAAATGTGACTGACCATGCAAAATAATCCCCTAAAGGGATTTTATATAAAGCCAGAGAAATTCGGCAATGAAAGAAAGAGAGGTATGTGAGAGATGGGATTTTCAACTGTACCATGTAATGAATTTGTAGAAGTACTGGCATCAAAAGCACCGGTTCCGGGCGGCGGCGGAGCATCTGCTCTGGTTGGCGCTGTGGGAACAGCCCTTGGCAATATGGTGGGCAGCCTGACTGTGGGCAAGAAAAAGTATGCAGAAGTGGAAGACGAGATGTGGGAGCTGAAAAAGAAATGTGACGCCCTGCAGAAGGATTTCTTACGTCTGATCGAGAGAGATGCAGAGGTGTTTGAGCCCCTGTCAAAAGCATATGGTATGCCTCGTGCAACAGAGGAAGAGAAGGCTGAGAAAGCAAGAGTTATGGAAATCGTTTTAAAGGATGCCTGCTCTGTACCGATGGAAATTATGGAGAAGTGCTGTGAAGCGATTGAAGTGATCGTGGAATTTGCGGCAAAAGGTTCCACACTGGCAATCAGTGATGCGGGCGTTGGTGCAGCTTTCTGTAAAGCAGCTTTAAAGGGTGCCAGCCTGAATGTATATATTAACACAAAATCCATGGCTGACAGAGCTTATGCAGAAGAGCTGAATAAAAAAGCAGATGCAATGCTGGAGAAATATACGAAGATCGCTGACGAAACCTTTGACAGCGTGCTTTCCAGACTGAAATAATTGTTTGATACCTTATGTGACAGAAGCTGTGGCATAAGTTGCTGAGAGGTTACTATTCACGGCCAATGTCCCGCGAGGTGTTTTGCGAAGCAAAATCCCGAGTTAGCCAGCGCCAAAATGCAATTTATTGCATTTTGTACCCTAAAGGGCAGAACTGTGCATGGCGAAGCGTGCTACTGTTCATAGAACTGCGCTTTTTGCAGGGCTGTGAATAGTAACCTGAGTGCCCAAAGGGCAGGATAAAAAGATGCAGGAGGATTCATAGAGAATGGCAAAAAGATTACTGGGTAAAGAAGTAACAGCAGCATTAAACGAGAGAATTAAAGCAGACGTGGCAGCACTGGAGGAAAAAGGTGTAAAACCAACTCTGTGCATAATCCGTGTAGGTGAAAATGAAAGTGATATTTCCTACGAGAGAGGTGCAACAAAACGCTGTGAAACACTTGGTGTTGCATGCGAGAAAATTCTGCTTCCGGCAGATGTAAGCCAGGAAGAACTTCTGGCAACGATTGACAAGGTGAATAAAGATGACAAAATCCATGGTGTACTTTTATTCCGTCCGCTGCCGAAACACCTGAACCAGTCCGTTATTGAAAATGCACTGGACCCGGCAAAAGATGTGGACTGCATGACCGATGGTTCCATGTCAGGTGTATTTACAGGTAAGAACGTAGGTTTCCCGCCCTGTACCCCTCAGGCTTGTATGGAAATCCTTGACTTTTACGGAATTGACTGCACAGGTAAAAAGGCAGTTGTTGTAGGCCGAAGCCTGGTAGTAGGAAAACCGGCAGCCATGATGCTGATCAAGAAAAACGCAACGGTTACTATCTGCCATACCAGAACTGTGGATATGCCTTCTGTAGTGAGAGAGGCAGATATCGTTATCGTTGCTGCAGGACGCGCAGGTGTTATTGACGATACCTATTTAAGTGCAGGACAGACAGTGATCGATGTTGGAATCAATGTGAACGCGGAAGGAAAACTCTGCGGAGATGTTGACTTTGAGAAAGCAGAGCCTGTTGTGGATGCTATTACTCCGGTTCCGGGCGGTGTTGGAAGTGTAACTACTTCTGTACTGGTTGGACATGTAGTGGAAGCTGCAAAACGTAAATTTGCGTAATACATAAATAAATAGTTAGTATACATGCCCCTGGAAATCCATATCTGTGGATATCCGGGGGCTTTGTTCTTGACTTTTCAGGCAGAAAGCAGTATGGTGCCCTATGATAACCTATGTGGTTATCTTTACAAAAACAGTAAAGGGTGATAGAAATGAGAAAGTTTAAAATTCGATGGCTGTTATTTATAGTTCTATTTTTCCTGGTCTATCTCGTAGCAGGAGCGGTGGGTCCGTTTGTCCATTATAAAAAGGTGTCAGAGGAGACAAAGAAGAACTTTTCCGTGTCAGAGTGCTACAGAGACCGCACAGGCGTGGACAGAGCGATGCTGCTGGAGACAAATAAGAGCGCATGGGATGAGAGAATCCGGCTGTTTCATCAGGCAAAGGAGCGAATTGTACTTTCCACATTTGACATGAGAGATGGAAAGAGCACAAGGGACTTGCTGGCTGTTCTGTATCACAGGGCAGAGGAGGGAATCAGAATACAAATTCTGGTAGACGGGGTGAGCGGTACCATCCGTCTGGAGGGGAATGAGCTTTTTTATGCTCTTTCTTCCCATCCGAATGTGGAGATAAAAATATATAATAAACTGAATCTGGCAATGCCCTGGAAAACCCAGGGAAGAATGCATGATAAATACGTCATTGTGGATGAAATGGCCTATATTCTGGGCGGCAGGAATACCTTTGACTACTTTATCGGCGATTATCCAAATAAAAATATGAGTTATGACAGGGAGGTACTGATTTATAACACGAATCCAAAGCAGCGGGGAGAGGATGAAAGTTCCCTGTATCAGGTGGAGGCGTATTTCAGCCGCATGTGGGATAAAAAAGAGTGCAGGCTGTTTCATGATCAGGAAAACCTGAGGGAGGACCATAAGGTTAAGAGCATGATTGACATGCTGACCAAAAGATATGAAAAACTGAAAAAGGAAAATCCGGATTTGTTCCGGGATTGTGATTACGGTGAGATGACCTGCGAAACAAACAAGGTGACTCTTCTTTCAAATCCAACGGGGATCTATGGGAAGAAGCCGGTATTGTTTTATGAACTTTCCGAACTTATGAAGCAGGCAAAAGAAAGAGTGATTATCCATACTCCGTATGTGGTTCTGAACGGTTACATGAAGAGAGAACTGACAGAGATCGCGGGGCAGGTACCGGACAGCAGAATGGTCATCAATTCTGTAGAAAACGGTGACAATTTTATGGCATCCAGCGATTATCTGTACAGGAAAAACGAGGTATTTAATACCGGTGTGCAGATTCTGGAATATGACGGCGGCGTATCTTATCACGGGAAATCTGTGGTGATTGATGAGGATATGTCTATTATCGGCTCCTATAATATGGACCTGCGCAGCACATATGTGGATACTGAGCTGATGCTGGCAGTACAGAGCAGGGAACTGACAGAGGAGTTGACCGGATATATGGAGGAGATGGAGAAGGACTGCAGGACCGTGACCGGACCTGATACCTATGAAGTACCTGAGCATATACAGGTGGAGGAGATCCCTTTCTGGAAAAAGGCTGCTATGCGTGTGGTCGGACTGATCATGCAGCCATTTCGCAGTATGGTGTAGAGAATATCCGGGAAAAGTCAGGGGAGATTCCAATCTATGGTTTTCATGGAATCATCCCGGATGTATAATAGAACTATGAGAAGTGAATCGTGTGATGAATGCAGGGAGAGGAGTTGATATCATGTCAATACGTGGTGCTGTTATGGTCCCCCATCCGCCGCTTATCATTCCGGAGGTGGGAAGGGGACAGGAGAAAGGGATTTCAGCTACAACAGCGGCATATGAGAAGGCCGCGCAGCATGTGGCGAAGCTCTGTCCGGATATGGTTGTGGTGACGACACCGCACACTGTCATGTATGCGGATTATTTCCATATCTCACCGGGAAGAGGAGCATCCGGGGATTTCAGACAGTTCAGAGCAAAAGAGATCCGGATGGATGCAGAGTATGATTCAGAATTGCGCAGCTATCTGTGCAGACTTCTGGACAGGGATGGGTTTATGGCCGGAACCAGGGGGGAGCGCGACAGCAGGCTGGACCATGGGGCTATGATTCCCCTGTATTTTCTGAAGAAACAGAACGTCAGATGTAAGGTCCTTCGTATTGGACTGTCAGGACAGTCACTGGAAGCACATTATCGGCTGGGACAGTATATCAGCCGGGCCGCTGATGCGCTTCACAGAAATGTTGTCATGATCGCCAGCGGAGATTTATCCCATAAGCTTTTGGAGAGTGGTCCTTATGGGTACCAAAAGGAGGGGCCGGAGTATGATGAAAGAATCATGCAGGTAATGGGAACCGGAAATTTCGGGGATCTCTTGGAATTCGGGGAGGAGTTCTGTGAGAAAGCAGCAGAGTGTGGGCACCGGTCTTTTGTCATCATGGCCGGGGCTTTGGATGGAAAAGCTGTAAACGTAAGGCGTTTGTCTTATGAAGGTCCGTTTGGCGTAGGATATGGAATCTGTACATATGAGGTTTCGGGTACGGATGAGAAAAGGCATTTTCTCAGTCAGTATGAAGAGACACAGAGACGAAAGCTGGAGAGTATGAGAGCATCCGAGGATGCCTATGTGAAGTTGGCAAGAAAGTCCTTGGAGACTTATGTGAAAACAGGGAGAAAGACGGCGGTTTTGGAGAATCTTCCGGAAGAATTACGTTCCGGGCGTGCAGGTGTATTTGTCTCTCTGAAACTGCACGGAAGGCTGCGCGGATGCATTGGAACAATTTCACCTGTGACAGATTCCATAGCGGAGGAGATTGTGGAGAATGCCGTAAGCGCCGGCTGCCGTGATCCCAGATTTTCACCTGTCAGGGAGGAGGAGCTTGACAGACTCGTCTACAGTGTGGATGTTCTGGGGGAAACAGAAGAAATTGCATCACCGGAGGAGCTGGATGTAAAGGAGTACGGCGTGATTGTGTCTAAGGGGAGAAAGAGAGGTCTCCTTCTTCCGAATCTGGAGGGCGTGGATACCGTGGAAGAACAGATATCCATTGCCATGCAGAAAGCCGGTATCGATCATATGGAAGAGGGAATCAAGCTGGAAAGATTTCGGGTGACCAGACACAAGTGATAACAGGATGCGCATGAGTGCGGAGGAATCTTATGGGAAACGTATGCGGAGTTTGTATGCATCACTGCCGGCTGGAAGAGGGACAGACAGGACGCTGCAGGGCAAGGCGGAATGTGAAGGGCAGAATAGAATCTGTCAATTATGGAAGATGTACTGCGCTGGCGCTGGACCCTGTGGAGAAGAAACCGCTGCAGAGATTCTATCCCGGAAAAAAGGTCCTTTCTGTGGGCAGTTTCGGCTGTAACATGTCCTGTCCGTTTTGTCAGAATTTTGAGATTTCCATGGCCGGTGAACAGGAACTGGAATCTGTGCCCTTCAGCCCCAAGGAGCTGGCCAAGCAGGCAGAGGCGTTGAGAACGCGTGGAAATATAGGCATCGCTTTTACATATAATGAGCCTCTTGTGGGGTATGAATATGTGCGGGATACTGCCAGAGAAGTAAGAAAAAGAGGAATGAAGAATATCCTTGTCACCAACGGAGCATTTACAGAGGAGACAGAGGATGCTGTGCTGTCGTATATTGATGCCATGAATATAGATCTGAAGGGGTTTACAGAATCGTATTACAAAAAATTGGGAGGGGACCTGGAAACCGTAAAAGCATTTATAGAAAAAGCCGTCAAAGTGTGTCATGTGGAACTTACCACACTGGTGGTGCCCGGAGAAAATGATTCTGTTTCTGAGATGCAGAATCTGGCCAAATGGACGGCATCCTTGAGCTGTGAGATTCCGCTGCATGTGACCAGGTTCTTTCCACGATGGAAGATGCAGGACCGGGAGGCGGCCGATGTTAGGAAGGTATATCGGCTGGCAGAAGAGGCAGGAAAGTATCTGAAGTATGTGTATACAGGAAACTGCTGATTGGGTGTCTTGGCGTGTGCAGGTTCATCACTGGAATTCAGGCATGTGTTTACGGTACCATATGGGCAGCATATTGCGTTGGCAGCGAGGGTTTTTGCGCTGTTCAATGCCGATAGTCTGAAAGAAGGATTTCCAGAGGCCCACATAGGGGTCAAAGCGGTCTTTGGAAGCTTCCATGTAGGAGAGTTCTTCATGTGTCACGGGAGTCAAAAAGTAGTCGCTGTCAGCAGGATGTACGACGGAAAGCATCCGTGTCTTGTCTACGATCATCCAGTGTTCTGAAGGCATACGGTCCTCAAAGTTGGGGGCAAGGAGTGTGAGGACATTACATTTGGGTTCAATGATGGAGAGCAGTACCTGGTTTTTCAGCCGGGAAAAGCGGACAAATTCCCGAAAGAGATGTGCTTCATTGGCTACCTTCCGGTCCAGCTCAAAGAGAGCGGATACGGCAGGATTACCGAACATCCGGGGGGTTTTTTCTCCGCAGACAAAACCAAGGATCATGTAGCGGTAGATAATATCCAGTTTGTCAGGATGGTCGGACATGGCAGCCCGGTAGATGTCATGATATGAATTTTCGGAAATTTTTTGCCTGACGGAGCGGATCACTTTTTGTACTTTCTCTTCGTCGGGGTCTACGTGGCGGTAGTCGCAGAAAAGTTCCGGGGACCAGATGGGTTCAATCTGGAGTTTTATGTTGTTGTGGCCCAGACGGGCGGACCAGGCGTCGTAAATGCAGGTCATCATGGATTCAAAGGTGTCTTGGCAGGTGAATATTACCATGTGGGGGGCTCCTTTCAAATGATATGGGGACGGGAAACTCGCGGGGGAGAGGCCGGGGCGCCGTGTCTGCGGTGAGCGAAGCGTTCCGCTGGTCCGGAGCTAACCTGCTGCCATTCACTAAGTTCATCGCCAATGGGCTCTTCACTAAGTGACTGGCGCAGGTGGATCTCCGGGCCGCTCCACTATACATCGCTCACCGCAGACACGGCGCCCCGGCCTCTCCCCCGCGAGTTTCCCTGGGTATTGGCGGTTGAACGGTGTGAAAAGAAAAAACAAAAAAGACTATACTATAGCTGGCCGCTGAGGGTTTTTAGGGAATCCTCGGGGGCGGGGGTGGACAGGTGCAGGTCATCGAAGAGGGAGAGCTGGCGGTAGGTTTGGGGATGATCCAGGGACCAGGTGGTTTTTTGGTCGGTGGAGGTGAGCTGGCGGGTGATGAAATCCTCTTCAATGGGGGTGCGGTACAGCATTTTGCCGCTGCAGGTGATAAAGTATTGGGCGCGTTTCAGGACGACGCCCAGTTTTTTTAGGGCCGGGAAATCCAGGCGGGTGGTCCGGCGGGCCTGGACGATCCGATAGGCGGATTTGTTGCCCAGGCCGGGGACTTTCAGCAGATCCTCGTAGGATGCGGTCTGAATCTCTATGGGGAACAGCTCCAGGTGGCGCAGAGCCCAGTCGCACTTGGGATCCAAAAGGATGTTGAAGTTCGGACGGCTGGGGTCCAGAAGGTCCTCTGCGTGGAAGCCGTAAAAGCGCAGAAGCCAGTCCGCCTGGTACAGACGATGCTCTCTTAAAAGGGGAGGGGCCGTGTCCAGGGAGGGAAGGGCGGAGTCCTCGTTCAGAGGGACATAGGCGGAGAAAAAGACGCGCTTTAAGTCAAACTGCTGGTACAGGGACTGTGTTACCTGTAAAAGCTGGTAGTCGTTTTCCGGGGTGGCACCGATGATCATCTGTGTGCTCTGGCCTGCGGGGACAAAAGAACGGTTTTGGGCAGCAGGCAGAGAAGGTGTGTTTTGGCGGAAATAAAAGGACGGACTTCCGGCATCCGATGAGGGTGCAGGATGGGCCGGGGAGGCAGAAGGGCCTGTCCCGGCAGGGGTCTGAGGGCCGTTCAGAGCTTTGCTGCCGGAAGAGCCTGTGATGGTGTCCTGTTTTTCTTTTTTGTCTTTGAAGATGGAGTTGGAGAGGTAGCGGTTGGCACTGCTGCGCTCCATCTGGGCAGACTTGCCTATGGAGAGGCGGTAGTCTGTGATGCCGTGCTGTATTTGTTTTATGGGCTTTAAGATATTCTCATGACTTTTGCCGGGTGCCAGGGCATGAAGGGACTCTCTGGTGGGAAGTTCCATATTGACGCTCATGCGGTCAGCCAGATAGCCAATCTGCTCAATGATTTCAGGAGCGGCTCCGGGGACGGCTTTGGCATGAATATAGCCGCGGAAATGGTATTTGGTGCGCAGCAGATAAAGGCTTCGATACATAAGTTCCATGGTATAGGTCGGTGTTTTTACGACGCCGGAGCTTAAAAAGAGACCTTTTATATAGTTTCTTTTATAAAATTCTACGGTAAGGCTGCAGATCTCATCCGGGGTGAAAGTGGTGCGCACTTTGTCGTTGGAACGGCGGTTCAGACAGTATTTGCAGTCATAGATGCACTCATTGGATAATAGAATTTTTAACAGGGAGATACAGCGTCCGTCAGAGGCAAAGCTGTGGCAGATGCCTGCAGCTACGGAATTGCCCAGACTGCCCTTCTCACCGCGGCGGTCAGAGCCGCTTGAGGTACAGGCCACATCGTACTTGGCCGCATCAGATAAAATCTTTAGTTTTTCTTCCAGGGTAAGGGATGATGATAAGTACATATTGCTCAAATCCTTCCGAATGTATGTTCTGTTTACAGAATAGCACAGGGAAGAAAAAGTGTCAAGAACAAATGTTCGGTTCTATGGCATTTTATGAAAGAAAAGGAATATCTGAAGGGCTGGAAGCATATAATTTAGCAGTACGATAAGGGGGTATTTTCATGGATACATATAATATTTATAAAGACATACAAGCCCGCACCAGAGGAGAAATTTACATAGGGGTAGTGGGACCGGTGCGGACGGGAAAATCCACATTTGTCCGCCGTTTTATGGAGCTGGCAGCACTGCCTAACATGGAAGAGACAGCACAGAAAGAGGTGAGGGACCAGCTCCCTTTAAGCGGTTCCGGAAAATTGATCACCACCGTGGAGCCAAAATTTATTCCGAAAGAAGCCGCTAAGATAAAAATCGGTGATGATGTGACCGCGAAGATCCGTCTCATCGACTGTGTAGGGTATATGGTGCCGGATGCAGCGGGCAATATGGAGGACGGCAAGGAGCGTATGGTCAAGACTCCCTGGTTCGGATATGAAATACCTTTCCATCAGGCAGCGGAGACAGGCACAAAGAAAGTGATCGAGGAACATTCCAATATCGGTCTTGTTATCACATGTGACGGTTCTTTTGGAGAGATCCCCAGGAATAATTACATAGAGAGTGAGGAGAAAACCGTTGCGGAGCTGAAAAAAGCGGGAAAACCGTTTTTGATCCTGGTAAATTCCCAGAAGCCCTACAAGGAGGAGACACTTGCTCTGTGTGAGGAGCTGAAACAGAAGTATCAGGCAGGTGTTCTGAGCGTGAACTGTGAGCAGCTCCGCAGGGATGATGTGACCAGGATCATGGAAAAAGTATTGTATGAGTTCCCAATCGTACAGATGGAATTTTTCATACCGAAATGGGTGGAAATCCTTCCTACAGACCATTATCTGAAAGCAGAGCTGCTTAGCTGTATCCGGGAACTCATGGGAAAAATGAAATACGTGAAAGATGCCACCAGGGATAAAATGGTTCTGAAATCCCAGTATGTGCGAAATCTGGTACCGGAGGCCCTGGATCTTTCCACCGGCAGGGTGAGGATACGGGTGGACATGGATGAGAACTGGTACTATGCTGTCTTAAGTGAGATGACAGGGGTATCCATTTCCGACGAGTATGAGCTGATCCATACCATGCAGGAACTGGCTAAAATGAAGGAAGAATACGTGAAGGTGCGGGAAGCCATCTCCTCTGTGAGAGGAAAGGGCTACGGTGTAGTGACACCGGATAAATCGGAAATTAAGCTGGAAGAGCCCATGGTCATTAAACAGGGCAGCAAATACGGCGTGAAAATTAAATCCGTCAGTCCGTCCATCCATATGATACGGGCCAATATTGAGACAGAAATTGCCCCCATCGTGGGAAGCGAGGAACAGGCAAAAGACCTGATCGAATATATCAAGACCAGCGATGAGAGACAGGAGAGTATCTGGCAGACAAATATTTTCGGCAAGTCTATCGGACAGTTAGTTGAGGACGGCATTCACACAAAACTGGTCCAGATCAGCGATGAGAGCCAGGTAAAACTTCAGGATACCATGCAGAAAATTGTCAATGACAGCAAAGGCGGACTTGTCTGCATCATCATCTGACGGAAGTGCGCTTTTACATTGACTTTTCCCGGGGAAAATTATATAATTACAACAGTGATTATATGACCCGGAAACGTTACGGAAGCAGGTGGAATTCCTGTGCAAGTCCGTTACTGTAAAGCCAGATACGTGCGGTGCCGGAGAGGGGGACGTCTGCGGCAACCGGACAGTTCAAAACAACAGGATAAGTGTGTGTTTTTTATTCTGCTGTTACCCATAAGAAAAAGAATCCGTTGTCAGTTTTCTGGCAGCGGTTTTTCATTTATGAAAATAGAAAACCGCAGAGCGGGTTTTCTGAGATTTTAGCAAAAGATGCGGCTGATACCGGCCGATTCGGAGAAATGAACATATGACACATAAGACTGGTCTGGAAGACTATTACATTATCAGGAATAACAGGAAGATGCGTTTCGGTTACACCACCGGAACCTGTGCGGCTGCAGCTTCCGAAGCGGCTGCCCGGATGCTTTTGTCAGGAGAGGAGATCCGGGACATCTCCTTTATGACACCAAAAGGAATACTGCTGAATCTGGAGATTCTGCATATCGAAAAGGGGGAGGATTTTGTGTCCTGCGCTGTGCGCAAGGACGCGGGAGATGACCCGGATATGACAGACGGTCTGGAGATCTTTTCCCGGGTAAAGAAAACCGGTGAATCTAAAATAGTTCTGGACGGCGGCCCCGGCGTGGGACGCGTGACAAAGAAAGGTCTGGAACAGCCGGTGGGCAGTGCGGCAATCAACAAAGTACCCCGCAGTATGATTCTGAAAGCAGCGGAGGACATCTGTTCGGAATATGATCATGAGGGTGGTCTGGAAATCATTATAAGCGTTCCAAACGGGGAGGAGGCGGCGAAGAAGACCTTCAACCCAAGGCTGGGTATTCAGGGAGGTATTTCTATTCTGGGAACCTCCGGAATTGTGGAGCCCATGAGTGAGAGCGCGCTCATAAAAACCATAGAAGTGGAAATGCGGCAGCGTGTGGAAAACGGCAGCCGTTTTCTGCTGGTGACCCCCGGCAATTACGGCTCCGCATATCTGAAGGAGCATATGGACCTTCCCCTTGAGGGGGCCATGAAATGCAGCAACTACGTGGGTGAGACAATCGACATGGCAGTTTCCATGGGTGTGGAAGGCATTCTTTTTGTATCCCATATCGGAAAATTTGTAAAGGTGGCGGCAGGGATCATGAACACCCATTCCCGCTGTGCAGACGCCAGGGCTGAAGTACTGGCTGCCAATGCCATGCGCGCGGGAATATCCGCAGAGACGGCACTGGATATTCTGAACACCGTCACCACAGATGAAGCGCTGGTGCTGATTCAGAGAGAGGGAAAGCTGAAGGAGACCATGAAAGAGGTGACAGACAGGATTTCCTATTATCTGCATCACCGCGCTTATGACAGGATGAAGATGGGTGCCGTTATTTTTTCAAACGAATTCGGCTATCTCGGAGAGACAGAAAAAGCCGGGGAGCTGATGAGGCTGATAAAAGAAGAACAGCGGTAACCGCTCAGCCTTCCGCTGTCACAAAGAAAATACGTTATCAAAAGATAAAGGAGAAGGAAACAGATGAAAGGTAAATTGTTTGGATTAGGAGTGGGGCCGGGAGACCCGGAACTGCTTACACTCAAGGCGCTCCGCCTGATCAGGGAAAGCGAGGTCATCGCCGTACCCGGAAATAATGTTAAGGAGAGTGTGGCTTATAAAATTGTAAAAGGTGCCTATGACGGCCTGGATGAAAAAGAACTCATTCCAGTTGCCATGCCCATGACAAAGGACAAAAAGGTATTGGAGGCCAATCACGACAAGGCGGCAGACGATGTGGAAGCCCGGCTGAAAGAGGGGAAAAATGTGGCGTTTCTCACACTGGGGGACCCCACTGTGTACTCCACTTACCTCTATGTACATAAAAGGATCGTGGAGCGCGGATATGAGGCTGAGATCGTAAGCGGCATTACCTCCTTCTGCGCAGTGGCGGCCAGACTGAATATGGGACTTGTGGAGATGGCAGAGCCTCTTCATGTGATTCCGGCTACCTATAATGCGGATACCATGGATGACATTCTGAAGCTTCCGGGCACCAAGGTGCTGATGAAGACAGGTAAAAAACTGAAACAGGTGCGTGAGAGCATACTGGAAAGCGGACAGGCAGCAGTTATGATCGAGGACTGCGGTATGCCCACAGAAAAAATATATGAGTGCGCAGAGGACATACCGGAACAGTCCGGATATTATTCCCTGATTATTGCAAAAGAGAAGGAGACATTATGATACATTTTGTAGGAGCGGGGAGCGGTGCCCCTGATTTGATCACCCTGAGAGGAAAGAAATTTCTGGAGGAAGCAGATATCATCATTTATGCAGGTTCCCTGGTGAATCCGCAGCTTCTGGAGTACGCGAAGGAAGGCTGTGAGATTTTCAACAGTGCCAGGATGACACTGGAGGAGGTTCTGGATGTTATGCGCAGGGCCGAGAAGGAGAATAAAGTGACGGTGCGCCTTCATACAGGTGACCCCTGTCTGTACGGTGCCATCCGGGAGCAGATGGATGTGCTGGATAAGGAGAACATTGCCTATGATTACTGTCCGGGCGTAAGTTCCTTCTGCGGAGCGGCTGCAGCTCTGGATCTGGAATATACGCTGCCAAATGTGTCCCAGAGTGTGATCATCACAAGAATGGCAGGCAGAACGCCGGTGCCGGAAAAGGAGAGTATTGAGTCTTTTGCGGCGCACCATGCCACCATGGTGGTGTTTTTAAGCACAGGCCTTCTGGAAGAGCTTTCCAGGCGGCTGATCGAGGGCGGTTATACCGCGGATACACCGGCAGCAATCGTGTACAAGGCCACCTGGGAGGATGAGAAATCCTTTGTCTGCACAGTGGGAACTCTGGCGGAGACAGCCAGGGAGAACCAGATCACCAAGACAGCACTTATGATCATCGGCGATGTGGTGGCGCATAACGGATATGACCGTTCAAAATTATATGATCCCGGTTTTACAACAGAATTCAGAAAGGGTACGGATTCCATATGAAAGTTTCCATTATCAGCTTCAGCCGTGCGGGATACCGTCTGAGCGAGATGCTCTACTGGGTGATGAAAGAGCGCGGATATGAGGTAGAGTCCTATACAAAAAGTAAATATACAAAAAAAGTCATGGATGAGTCACAGCTTGAGGTGGACGACAGGTCCTTCCGCAATGTAAAGCAGTTTGCAAAGCCTGTTGACGCCTCCATAAAAGAATGGGCGGGCATGCGTTTCCGGGATTCCGATGCCATTGTGTTTGTGGGAGCCTGTGGAATCGCTGTGCGCAGCATTGCCCCCTTTGTGACCAGTAAGAAAATAGATCCGGCTGTCATTGTGGTGGATGAGCAGGGCGGTTTTGCCATTTCTCTGCTGTCAGGACATATCGGTGGTGCCAATGAGCTTACGGAGGAGATCGCGGATATCATTCACGCCACACCGGTCATCACCACAGCGACGGATATCAATAAGAAATTTGCGGTGGATGTGTTTGCCAGGAAAAACGGATGCTATATTTCCGATATGGATCTGGCGAAGGAGATTTCCGCAGCGCTTGTGGATGGAAAGGAAGTGGGATTTGCCAGTGATTTTCCATGGATCGGGGATATCCCCTCAGAGCTTGTGCTGCTGGATGAGGAAAAAGAAAAACCGGAGATCGGTATCTATGTGACGGATAATTACCAGAAGCATCCTTTTGTCCATACCCTGTACCTGGTACCAAGAGTGGTGACAGTAGGTGTGGGCTGCAGAAAGGATACCGAAAAAGAGACTGTGGAGCGTGTCATCCGCAGAGCCTGCGATGAGCTGCTGCTTCCCTCTGTATCTATGGAGCGGGTGGCAAGCATTGACCTGAAAAAGGACGAGGCGGGAATTATAGGGTACTGTCAGGACAGAAACCTGCCTTTTGTCACTTATACAAAGGAGGAGCTGGCACAGGTGGAAGGTACCTTTGCGGAGTCAAAATTTGTGGAAGAGGTGACAGGCGTGGACAATGTCTGTGAACGAAGCGCAGTACTGGGCAGCAGCCAGGACGGCGTGAAGAGTATGTTGATCTTAAGAAAATATGCGGAGGACGGGGTGACCGTTGCTCTGGCCAGAAGGAAATGGAGTGTGCATTTTGAATAAATTATACGTGGTGGGTATCGGTCCCGGTGCCTATGAAAAGATGACAATTGAGGCTGCGGAAGCCCTGAAGAACAGTGATGTGATCATTGGATATACGGTATATGTGGATCTGGTAAAGGACCATTTTCCGGGAAAAGAGTTTCTCACAACGCCTATGAAAAAGGAAGTGGAGCGCTGTGTCATGGCTTTTGAGGAAGCCGTGAAGGGAAAGACCGTGTCCATGATCTGCAGCGGTGATGCAGGTGTGTACGGTATGGCCGGCTTGATGTATGAGGTAGGCGTGGGATATCCCAGCGTGGAACTCACTATCATTCCGGGGGTTACGGCAGCCACCGGCGGGGCAGCAGTTCTCGGAGCGCCTCTGATCCATGATTTCTGTCTGATAAGCCTCAGCGACCTGCTGACTCCATGGGAGAAGATTGAGACCAGGCTGTTAGATGCGGCCCACGGGGATTTTGTAGTCTGCTTGTACAATCCGTCCAGTAAAAAGCGCCATGATTACCTGATGAAAGCCTGTGACCTGATGATGAAATACAAGTCAGAGGACACTGTCTGCGGAATTGTGGGCAATATCGGAAGAGATGGGGAAGAGATGAAAGTCATGACTCTGAAAGAGTTGAGGGAGACAAAAGTGGATATGTTTACCACAGTCTTCATCGGCAATTCCCAGACAAAGGAAATCGGCGGCAGGATGGTGACGCCGAGAGGCTATAAAAATGTGTAAGGTCCTTGTGTTTGCAGGCACCACGGAAGGCCGTAAAACTGCGGAATTTCTGGACAGCCAGTCCATACCCTCCCATATCTGTGTGGCTACGGAGTATGGGGAGGAGCTGCTGCCTAAAAGCGGGAATATGACGGTTTCCCATACCCGCCTTACAGAGGAGGATATGGAAAATCTTATGCGCAGCATACAGGCAGACCCGGTCATTGATGCCACCCATCCCTATGCGGCTGAGGTGACAAAGAACATCCGCACAGCCTGCGAGAAGACAGGATGCAGATATGTAAGGCTTCTCCGCAGCAGCAGGGAGAGTGATCAAAAAAATGACAGAGCCGTTTACGTCTCCAGTGTGGACGAGGCTGCCGAGTATCTGAAGGGCACCAAGGGAAACATTCTGGTGACAACCGGAAGCAAGGAAATCGCCAAATATACAGTCATTCCCGATTACAGAGAGCGGGTGTTTGCCCGGGTACTCTCCCTGGCAAATGTGGCGGCACAGTGCGCGGAACATGGATTTGAAGGGAAAAATCTGATCTGCATGCAGGGGCCGTTTTCAAAAGAGATGAACAGGGCTATGATAGAGCAGCTTAACTGTAAATACCTGGTCACAAAAATGTCAGGCGCCACCGGAGGGTATCAGGAAAAACTGGATGCAGCCCTGGAGACAGGCTGTACCCCTATCGTGGTGGGAAGACCTCTTGTGGAGGAAGGAATTTCCCTTGCTGCGTGCAGGAGGATGCTCTGCAAAAAGTTTTCCCTGCATCCGTCCCGGGAAATTTCTCTTGTGGGAATAGGTGTAGGCAGCGAAAAACTCATGACACTGGAGGCACAGCAGGTGCTGAAGGAGGCGGAACTCATCATCGGCGCCAGACGTATGGTGGAGGCAGCCTCTTATGAGGGGCAGGATACCTGCATGGAGTATGACAGTGATAAAATCTGCAGCTATATAGAGGAACATCCGGAATATGAGAAGACAGCCGTTGTATTGTCCGGGGATGTGGGCTTTTACAGCGGAGCAAGAAAACTTCTGGAAAAGCTTTCGGGACATCACGTGCGGGTGGTATGCGGAATCTCCTCCCTGGTGTATTTCATGGGAAAAATCGGCAGATCCTGGGATGACGCGTTTATCACAAGCGCCCACGGAAGAAATGCAAATCTGGCAGCAGCAGTCCGCACCCATGAGAAGGTTTTCGCAATTCTTGGCAGCAGGGACGGCGTGTCTGTGCTGGCAGGGAAACTGATGGATTACGGAATGGAGCATGTGCGTCTGTTTGTGGGAGAGCAGCTTTCCTATGAACAGGAGAAGATCATTTCCGGTTATCCAAAAGATTTTATCTCTTATACCGGAGATGCTTTAAGCGTGGTATATGCGGAGAACAAAGCGTTCGTGCCATATCCGGCCACCCATGGCATACGGGATGAAGAATTTGTAAGGGATAAAGTGCCCATGACAAAGGAGGAGGTGCGCACAGTATCTCTTGCCAAGCTGGGGCTTCTCAGTGACTCTGTCTGCTGGGATGTGGGAGCAGGAACAGGTTCGGTCTCTGTGGAGATGGCGCTTCGGGCCGCCCGGGGAAGGGTTTACGCCATTGAGAAAAAATCCCTGGCTGCGGAACTGCTTCAGAAAAATAAAATGAAATTTGCAGCGGAGAATCTGATCGTTGTGGAGGGGGAGGCCCCGGAGGTGCTGGAAGATCTGGAAGCGCCTACTCATGCCTTCATCGGCGGCTCATCCGGAAATATGAAAGCCATTATGGAACTGCTGCTGCGCAAAAATCCCAGGGTCAGAATCGTGATAAACTGCATTGCCATGGAGAGTGTGGCGGAGGCGCTGCGCTGCTTAAAGGAGCTGCCGGTCACGGATACGGATGTGGTGCAGCTCAGTGTGGGAAGGGCAAAAAAAGCAGGGCCTTACCATATGATGATGGGCGAGAATCCAATCACCATTATTTCCTGTACAGGAGACATCAGATAGGAGAGATATTATATGAAAATACCGCGCATACTTCTTTGTGCCGGTGCCAGCGGCAGCGGCAAAACTCTGCTCACCTGCGGCATTCTTCAGGTATTGAAAAACCGCGGGCTGAAAGTGGCATCCTTCAAGTGCGGGCCGGATTATATTGATCCAATGTTCCACACAAAAGTCATTGGGACAAAATCCAGAAACCTGGACACCTTTTTCACTGACAGGGATATGGTGCGGTATCTGCTTGCAAAAAACAGCCGCTGCATGGATGTTGCAGTTATGGAAGGCGTCATGGGATATTATGACGGGGTCGGAGGGACCACCAGCAGGGCCAGTGCCTATGAGCTGGCAAATGTGACGGAGACGCCGGCAATTCTCATTGTGAACTGCCGGGGCATGAGTGTGTCTGTGCTCCCCTATATCAAGGGATTTGCGGAGTATAAAAAGGACAGCCGGATCGCCGGCGTGATTCTGAATCAAATGACAGCCATGCTGTATCCGAGAGTCCGGAAAATGATAGAGGAGGAGCTTTCCATCCCCGTTCTGGGATATGTGCCGAAGGTGGAGGACTGTGTACTGGAGAGCCGCCATCTGGGACTTGTAATGCCTGAAGAGGTGGAGGGATTCCGGGAAAAACTCATGAAACTTGCAGGGATACTGGAGCAGACGCTCTGCGTGGACAAAATCCTGGAGATCGCGGGGAGTGCCCCGGAAATCCCGGAGGAAAAGCCCTGGAAGGAGGACAGCGCGTATGCATTTTCCCTACCCGAAAAAGTCAGAATCGGAGTTGCCAGGGATGAGGCGTTCTGCTTTGTCTATGAGGACAACTTAAAGCTGCTGGAGCAGATGGGGGCAGAGATTGTATATTTTTCACCTGTCCATGACAAAAGGCTTCCGGAAGGGGTCTGCGGCCTGATTTTTTACGGCGGTTATCCGGAGCTTTTGGGGAAAGAGCTGGAGGATAATTACCCGATCCGCCGTGCCATTCTGGCAGAATATCAGAGGGGGATTCCTATTCTGGCAGAGTGCGGCGGTTTTATGTATCTGCATGAATCCATGGAGGATATGGATAAAAATCCGTGCGACGGTGTGGGAATCATACCGGGACATGCCTACAGAACGGAAAAACTGGGACGATTTGGATATGTGACACTTACCCAGAGGGAGGGAACCGTATTCGGAAAAAATATTGGGAAAAGTCCTGCCCATGAGTTCCATTATTTCGAGTCCACATCCTGCGGCCATGAATTTTTGGCGGAGAAGCCAATGAGCAGCAGGACATGGAACTGTCTGCATGCATCGGAGCATCTGCTGGCAGGTTTTCCGCATTTTTATTACTATGGAAATCCCAGGCTTCCCCAGGCATTTCTGGAAAAATGCCTGGAATATAAAAAATGAGATATCTATTCAGACGTTCTGCGCAGGGAATGCACTGATCTGCTGAATCGTTACCACAAAATACAGAAAGAGGAAGAGAGGAAAGAAACATGAAACTGGAAGAGGCTTTGAAAAGAATTGAACCGGTCAATGAGGAAGTGATGGAGGAGAGCAAAAAACGCTGGGACAGTATAGCGCATCCCCTTCACAGCCTGGGCAAGCTGGAGGACCTGCTGGTACAGATCACAGGTATCACAGGCTGTCTGGATATCCATCTGGAAAAGAAAGCACTGGTTCCCATGTGTGCGGACAACGGCGTGGTCGAGGAGGGTGTGACCCAGACCGGGCAGGAGATCACAGCTCTGGTGGCAGAGAATTTCCTGCAGACAAAAGCTGTCTCCAGCATCATGTGTAAAACCGTCGGAGCGGAGATCTTCCCTGTTGACGTGGGCGTGGCAAAAGATGTCAGTATCTTAAACCGCAAGATCGCCTATGGAACAAAGAACATGACAAAAGAACCTGCCATGACAAGAGAGCAGGCGGTAAGAGCCATCGAGACAGGCATTGAGATGGTGGAAATGCTGAAAGAGAAAGGATACGGCATCATTGCCACCGGTGAGATGGGAATCGGAAATACCACAACCAGCAGTGCTGTGGCATCCGTGCTCCTGGATATGCCTGTGGAGAATATGACAGGCCGCGGCGCAGGTCTTTCCAGTGAGGGCTTAAACCGTAAGATCAATGCCATCAAAAAAGCGGTGGAGGTGAACAAACCGGATAAAAACGATGCCATCGATGTGGTTGCCAAGGTGGGAGGATTTGATATCGCTGCTATTGCAGGTCTGTTTTTGGGCGGTGCTGCTCTTAAGATCCCTGTTGTCATTGACGGCGTCATTTCAGCCACCGGAGCCCTGGTTGCAGCCGGTATCTGTCCCACTGCAAAACAGTATATGATCGCCAGCCATGTGTCAAAAGAGCCTGCAGGACATCTGCTTTTAGAAGCCCTTGGCAAGGAAGCTTGTCTGCACTGTGATATGTGCCTGGGAGAGGGAACAGGAGCCGTGGCTTTCTTCCCGCTCTTAGACATTTCCACAGCAGTATTTTACGGAATGAGCGATTTCGGCGGTATCGGCATGGATGCTTATGTGCCGTTAGATTAAGGAAAGCGGAGCGAAATTATGATAACTTTGGTGACGGGGGGAAGCGGGAGCGGAAAATCCGCCTATGCGGAGGATGTGCTCACTGGCTTTGGCAGTTGTGAAAGGATTTACATTGCCACCATGTACCCCTTTGATGAGGAGAGCAAAAAGCGTGTGGAGCGCCACAGGCGTATGCGCGCCGAGAAGAATTTCACAACTATAGAGTGTTATACAGGATTGAAACATGTGCAGGTGCCAAAAGGCGCCTGTGTGCTTCTGGAGTGTATGTCCAATCTGACCGCCAATGAGATGTTTCAGGAGGACGGCGCAAAGGAGAGGACCGTGGAGGCAGTGCTGGAAGGGATTGAGGCTCTGGATGCGCAGGCAGCGGAGCTGGTGATCGTGACCAACGAAATTTTTTCCGACGGCATAGAGTATGAGGAGGAGACCAGACGGTACCAGAAATACCTGGGTGAGATCAACCGGGAGACAGCACGCCGGGCCTGTCAGGTGACAGAGGTGGTGTATGGCATTCCCCTCACATACAAGAACAGGACAGAGAAAACAGACAGGACGGGGGAAATATCGGATGAGACAGAGTAAAGCGGCACAGTTTTGGAACAGTTTTAAGATCGCATTTTCCATGTATTCCAAGATTCCCATGCCTCAGAGTGAATGGACGAAGGAAAACATGCGGTATGTCATGTGCTTTTTTCCATTGATAGGCGTGGTGATCGGTGGGTTTTCCTGGCTCTGGGGTACATATGCCGGCAGTTTTCTGGACAGCCGTATCTTTATCACCATTGTGCTTCTTCTGATTCCTGTTGCGGTAAGTGGCGGAATCCATCTGGACGGCCTTCTGGACACCTCAGATGCCCTGAATTCCTATCAGCCCAGGGAGAAGAAACTGGAAATTTTAAAGGATTCCAATGCAGGAGCCTTTGCCATTATCGTGGGAATCTGCTATTTCCTTCTGTATTTTGGCGTGTACAGTGAGCTGACCGAAGCGGGGCTTCCTGTTGTGTGTATGGGATTTGTACTCTCCAGAGGGATGGGGGCATTTTCAATCGCGTCCTTTCCCATGGCTAAGAATACCGGACTGGCAGCCACTTTTTCAGACGGTGCGCAGAAAAACGCGGTGAGAGTGGTCTCTGTACTTTTTTCACTGGCAGCGGCTGTGCTGATGGTTTTCTATCAGCCGGTGATCGGTGGGTTTGCCATACTGGGTGCGGCGTTGGAATATCTGTATTATTACCGTATGTCCATGAAACAGTTCGGAGGGATCACAGGTGACCTGGCCGGTTTTCATATGCAGATCTGTGAGCTTGTCATTGCCCTGTTCACAGTGATCGGTGAGGTGGTTGTGCGCTGCCTGTAGAAGAAAAGTGACCAAATGCAGCCGGCAGTCAGGCTGAATTCCACAGACAAAGGACTGTGAGGGGACAAAGGAAACAGAATGGAGGAAAGGTATATGCAGCTGATTATTGGCGGAGCATTTCAGGGAAAAAAGGAATATGTAAAAACCATGCAGGGATTTGAGGAGAAAGAGATGGCAGACGGGGCAGATGCCTCCTATGAAGATATTTTCTCCTGCGGATGCCTGTATCATTTCCATGAGTGGATACGGGCGAGACTTTTGGAGGGCAGGGACCTGGATGATCTGGAAAAGGAATTATCCGTGAGAAATCCGGACATTGTGCTGGTCTCCAATGAACTGGGGTATGGTGTGGTCCCTGTGGATGCCTTTGACCGAAAATACCGGGAGGCTGTGGGCAGGATCTGCACAAGGATGGCAGCCGCGGCGAAACGTGTAGTCCGGGTGACCTGCGGAATCGGGACGGTGATAAAAGATGCTTAAGATTCTATTGATCCGCCATTCCATGACGGCGGGGAACAGACTGGGGCGTTATATTGGCTCCCGCACGGATGAACCTCTCTGCGAGGAGGGAATCCTTCTTCTTGGTAAGTTTTCCTACCCGCCTGTCCAGCGGGTTTTTGTAAGCCCCATGCGCAGGTGTCTGGAGACAGCCGGGATTCTGTTTCCGGGAACGGAGAAAGAAGAGGAAGTGCTTTTAAAAGAATGCGACTTCGGCATTTTTGAAAATAAGAATTACCAGGAGCTGTCAGGAAATCCGGAGTATCAGGCATGGATCGACAGCAGCGGAACCCTGCCTTTTCCTGAGGGGGAAAGCCAGGAAATGTTTCAGAAGCGGTGCGTCCGGGGATTTGCCCGCTGTGTGGAGCAGTGTCTGAAGGATGGCCTGCACACAGCAGCCCTTGTGGTGCACGGGGGAACGATCATGAGTATCCTTGGCGCTTGTGCAGACGCGGACAGGAGCTATTTTGACTGGCAGGTGAAGAATGCCCAGGGATACGAGGTACTGGTGGAAGAAAAGAAGTGGAGAGAGAGCCAGAAGATACAGGTGGCCGGCAAATATACACAGGAAGGATTTGACAAGACATGGTAAAATGGACAGCACTGGCCCTAATACTGGGCTTTTTGATAGATCTGCTTCTGGGGGATCCCAGATGGCTGTACCATCCGGTCCGTATCATCGGAAATGGTATCTCACTGCTGGAAAAAATACTCAGGCGTATGTTTCCAAAAACCCCCGGGGGGGAGAAGACAGCCGGATTTTTTCTTGTTCTGCTTATCTGTATAGGAAGCGGAGGAGTTCCGTTTCTGCTTCTGTATCTGGCTTACCATATCCACACGGTTCTGGGGATCGCCCTGGAAACCTTCATGTGCTATCAGATGCTGGCAGTGAAGTCTCTGAAGGCGGAAAGTATGCGTGTGTATGAGGCGCTGAAAAAGCCGGACCTGCCGGGTGCAAGAACCGCGGTTTCCATGATCGTGGGAAGAGATACCCGGAGCTTATCCGCAGCCGGTGTGACAAAGGCAGCGGTGGAGACCATTGCGGAAAATACATCTGACGGCATCATTGCACCCCTTTTTTATATGGCTATTGGGGGACCTGCCCTCATGTTTTTGTATAAGGGGATCAATACCATGGATTCCATGGTGGGGTATAAAAATGAAAAATACCTGCATTTCGGAAGATATGCAGCAAAGCTTGATGATATTGCCAATTACATACCGGCCAGGATCAGCGCCTGGCTGATGATACTGGCCTCCTTGTTTGCGGGATTTGACTGGAAAAACGCGAAGAAAATCTTTCTGAGGGACCGCTACAATCATGCAAGCCCAAACTCTGCCCAGACAGAGGCTGTCATGGCAGGTGCTCTGGACATCCAGCTTGCGGGAAATGCTTTTTATTTCGGAAAATTATATGAAAAACCCACCATCGGAGACGCGGTAAGAGAGGTGGAAACAGAGGATATTAAAAGAGCAAACCGCCTGCTGTATGCAAGCGCTGCCCTGGGGACTCTTTTCTTTGCCCTGATCCGTATGGGGATTTTCATGTTACTGTAAGGAGAAAATAGATGAAAAGTTACCACACCCATGGCGGGGATGTCTACCGCCATCAGAATGTGACGGATTTTTCCGCCAACTGTAATCCCTTCGGCACGCCCGAATCTGTAAAGGAGGCTGTAGCCAGAGCCATGGATCAGGTCTGCCATTATCCGGATGTGGAGTGTGAGCGGTTGAGAGAGGCAATCAGCCGGTATGAGGAGACTCCGCAGGAGCAGATCATCTGCGGAAACGGCGCAGCGGATCTGATCTTTGCCCTGGTGCTGGCCCTGAAACCAAAAAAGGCATTGCTTCCCGCCCCTACATTTGCGGAATACGAACAGGCTCTGGAGGCGGTGGACTGTGAGATCAAACGGTACACGCTGAAGGAGGAATGCGGATTTTTGGTGGGAAGGGAGTTTTTGGAGTGCATCACAGAAGAACTGGATATGGTTTTTCTGTGCAACCCAAATAACCCTACCGGTGTGCTTATGGAGCAGGATTTTTTACAGGATGTGCTGCGCCGCTGTGAGAAATCCGGCTGTATCCTTATGCTGGATGAATGCTTTGTGGATTTTGTGGAACATCCAAATGTGCATACCATGAAGCCGTATTTGGCAGAGAGTGAAAATCTTTTTATACTCAAGGCATTTACAAAGCGCTATGCCATGGCAGGTGTCAGACTGGGATATGCCCTGTGCGCAGACAGAGAACTGCTTGAAAAAATGCGGATGGTGACCCAGCCGTGGAATGTGTCCATTCTGGCCCAGGAAGCCGGTATTGCGGCACTTTCAGAGCGGGAATATGTGGAGGAATCCATGAAAGCCATACACAGGGAGCGCATCTGGCTTTTGGATGGCATGAAGCGCCTGGGGTATCAGACCTATGCCTCAAGTGCCAATTACATATTTTTTAAAGGACCCGAAGACCTTTACCGGCAATGTCTGGAAAGAGGGATTTTAATCCGGGACTGCAGCAATTACTACGGACTTTCCAGGGGGTACTACAGGATTGCTGTAAGGCTCAGGGAAGAGAATACAAAACTCCTGCATGTGCTTGAAGAGATTCGGGCGCTGCAGGCAGTCTGAATAGAGAAATACACCGGGAGAAAGGAAGGGAACAGGAAATGGCAAAAGCAATAATGGTGCAGGGGACCATGTCCAATGCGGGGAAAAGTCTTCTGACGGCTGGCCTGTGCCGTATATTTAAACAGGACGGATACAAGGTGGCCCCTTTTAAATCGCAGAACATGGCACTCAACTCTTTTATAACAGAGGAGGGTCTGGAGATGGGCCGGGCGCAGGTGATGCAGGCTGAGGCAGCAGGAATCGCGCCCTCTGTCTACATGAATCCAATTTTGTTAAAACCCACCAATGAGACGGGCAGCCAGGTGATCGTAAACGGAGAGGTTCTGGGAACCATGAGCGCAAGGGAATATTTTGCCTACAAAAAGAACCTGATACCGGAAGTTAAGAAAGCTTATGACAAACTGGCATCGGAATATGATATTGTAGTGATCGAAGGCGCAGGCAGTCCTGCGGAGATCAACCTGAAACAGGAAGATATCGTAAATATGGGAATGGCGAAAATAGCAGAAGCGCCGGTGCTTTTGGTAGGCGATATTGACCGTGGCGGTGTGTTCGCACAGTTGATCGGCACGGTGATGCTTCTTGAGGAGGACGAGAAAGAAATCGTCAAGGGTATGATCATCAACAAGTTCCGGGGTGATAAGACCATTCTGGACCCGGGGATTGCAATGCTGGAAGAAAAGAGCGGCATTCCTGTGGTGGGTGTAGCCCCTTATCTGAACATTGAGGTGGAAGATGAAGACAGCCTGACAGAGCGGTTTGACGGGAAACAGGAAGTGGATCTGATCGATATTGCAGTGATCCGCACCCCGCGTATCTCCAACTTTACGGATTTTAATGCGCTGGAGGTGATTCCGGGCGTGTCTGTGCGTTATGTGAAAACCGTACGGGAGCTGAAAAATCCCGATATGATCGTGCTTCCGGGTTCTAAAAACACCATGGAGGATCTTCTCTGGCTGCGCCAGAACGGTCTGGAGGCTGCTGTCTTAAAAAAGGCGGCAGAGGGAAAAATCATTTTCGGTGTATGCGGCGGTTATCAGATGCTGGGAGAAACACTGTCTGATCCGGATCATGTGGAAGCAGGCGGACAGTTAAAGGGCATGGGGCTTCTTCCCATGGATACCATATTCCGGGGCGCCAAGACAAGGACCAGAGTGCAGGGAAGCTTTCCAAAGGTGGAAGGCGTATTAAAAGGCCTGACAGGCGTTAAGCTGGAGGGCTATGAAATCCATATGGGAGTGACAACCCTGAAAGAAGGAGCCAGCCCCTTTGTGAACATCACAGATACGGTGAAGGGCACATCCAAGGAGGACGGAGCCTGTGCAGGAAATGTCTATGGTTCTTATGTGCACGGTATTTTTGACAAAGAGGAAGTGGCCAGGAAGATAGTGGAAGCCATAGGGGAAATAAAAGGCCTGGATGTAAGCCAGATGACAGGTGTGGAATTTGCAGAGTTTAAGGAGACACAGTACGATATTCTGGCAAGTGAGCTGAGAAAGCATCTGGATATGAAAAAGATATATGAAATCCTGGAAGCCGGCATATAGAAAGGTAACAGTTCAGATAAGCTGAACTGTTACGCATCCAGCCATGAAAAATCGCTTCGAGATGGGCTGGATGCCTGCAGGCGCTACCTGTTCATACGGTCAGTGCAGTAAATGCGCAGACCTGTCTGAACTGTTATATAGAAAGGGCAGATGAGATGAAGACAGAATTAGAAAATGTAAAACCAAAAGAGATTGAAACAAGAAGCTTTGAGATTATTACAGAGGAGCTGGGAGACAGAAAACTGATTCCGGGTACAGAGCTGATCGTAAAACGCTGTATTCATACAAGCGCTGATTTTGATTATGCGGAGAATCTCTGCTTTTCCGAGCATGCAGTGGAGAAAGCCATCGATGCCATTAAGAATGGTGCCTGTATTGTGACAGATACACAGATGGCAAAAGCGGGCATTAACAAGAAAGCGCTGGCAAAGTACGGCGGGGAGGTTTTCTGTTTTATGTCTGATGAGGATGTGGCTTTTGCGGCAAAGAGCCAGGGGACGACACGTGCGGTGGCAAGTATGGACAAAGCCGCTTCCATGGGAAAGCCTCTTATATTCGCCATCGGCAATGCGCCCACAGCCCTGGTCCGTCTGTATGAACTGATCAGGGAGGGAAAAATTTCTCCATATCTCATAATAGGGGTTCCCGTAGGCTTTGTAAATGTGGTACAATCTAAGGAAATGATCATGGAAACAGAAGTTCCCTACATTGTGGCAAGGGGAAGAAAGGGCGGCAGCAACATCGCAGCCTGTATCTGCAATGCGCTTCTCTATATGATTGATAATGAGAGGGACTACTGGAAATAAAATTTCTGTTCACTCTGTGTTATGCAGCACAAACTGCGATACACAGAAAAGAGCACTGCAAAACACATCAGAGTGAAATGGCAGAAAGGGGAAGTATAATATGAAGTGTGAAAGATGCGGCCATGAGCTGGACAACGATGATTTATTCTGCTCAAAGTGCGGAAAAGCGGTGTTCGAGGAATACATGGATGAGGACGACATCTGGGAGTTTTATAAAAGCGACGAAGAGCTGAAGGCCATGAAGATGGAGGCTGCCGCAGCAGCGGATAAGGATACAGAGGATTCCGCTCACAGCGTTGCAGCAGCCGCGGCAGCAGGGTATGAAAAGTCTGATAAAGCCTATGTTTCCGAGAATCAGAGGGAGGGGAATGGTTCCGGGAATGTGGATGCGAAAGCAGCAGATGCGGTAAAAGCAGATTATGATGCAGGTGCTAAAGCGGCAGACGTGGTACAAGCAGACTATGATGCAGATTCTAAAGCGGCAGACGTGGTACAAGCAGACTATGATGCAGATTCTAAAGCGGCAGATACGCCAAAAGCTGATTATGATGCAGATGTTAAAGCAGCGGATGCTGTAATAGCAGACCATAATATAGATAACAGCGCAGCAGATTCCGAAAATACGGATCATGAGGAGACAGATTACAAAGCAGCGGACCCCGTAAGCACAGAGGATTCTGACGCAGAATACAGTGATGCAGATATTATGGATTCAGACTCTGCAGACACAGAGGAACTTCCTTTTGAAAATCTGGTCAGTCAGGCACAGAAATCTGCTGCGAACAAGCCAAAAAAAGAAAAACATCGGGGAGAGCCTGAGAAAAAGAGTCCCATCTGGCTCATATCCGGTTGTATTTTGATCGTATGTCTTCTGATCGGCATTCTGTGGGGTGTGCGCACCATGCAGCAGATGGATGAGGAGAAGAAGGCATACTATGCCAAGATAGAGCCGGAAGACAAAACGTCCGGTGCGCAGGCGCAGAATACAGAGAATAAGCAGGATGCAGCCAACAAGGACACAGACAGCGGCGAAGAGGCAGATAAAGATGCCGGCAAGAAGGACAGCGGTGCTGCAGATGCTGACAAGAAAGATAAGGACAAAGAGCCGGAGAAGGAAGAAAAGCCTAAGGAAGAAAAAAAGGAAGAGAAGAAAGAGGAAAAGAAACAGGAATATTTTAAACAGGTGGATGCAGACAGCATTGACTTTTCAAAATTCCAGAAGGTTTCCATTGCATCCGCTGACCAGAATTCCCAGCAGTCCTCCGAAAAATATGATTACAGTGCAGCCAGCGCTGTGGATGGTGACACTGCTTCCTCCTGGCAGGAGGGAGAAGACGGACTGGGCGAAGGCACCGGCATCCGGCTGGATTTTGACAAAGCCCGCAAAGTGCAGTACATGGTGCTTTACCTGGGCAACTGGAGAAGTGAAAACATGTGGGAGGCAAATGCCAGACCCGCGTCCCTGACCATCAGCGTGGGCGATTCCCAGAAAAAGGATGTGGAGTTCTCTGATGAGATGAAAGCGTTCTGTCTGTCCTTTGATGAACCCGTGGAAGCTTCCTATGTATCCCTTTATATCAAAAGCGGATATGAAGGAGACAGATGGAATGACAACTGTATCTCCGAAGTTGAGATATATGAATAACAATATAAAAAGGCCATGGAGCAGAAGAGCAGCTTTCTGCTTCATGGCCTTTTTGGCAACAGCTCCGATGCCTGAATGGCTGTCGGAGACATATTTATCTGTCAATCGCACGGATGTGGTCAATAAAGAGACTGCGTATGCCTTCATATTCACCGAGACCTTTTAACACGGTCTTCACTTCATATCCCTCGTCTTTAAACTGGCTGTACCAGGATTCCGGGTCATCTCCTGCCATATCATTTTTCGCGTGGTCCCCTGCCACGATCATAAAGGGAGCCAGAACTACTTCCTTTGGCCGGTAAGCCTTCACCATTTTTTTCAGGCTTTCCATGGAAGGATAGGCTTCCACGGTCCCAAGGAAGAAATTGTGGTAGCCTTTATCCTTGAACGTGTAATCAAGAGCCGCATAGATGGAGTTGGCAAAATGTGTGGTGCCGTGTCCCATGAATACCAGTGCCTGATCCTTTGTAATATGGGAAAATTCCCGGGCGATGGCAGCGATCACTTTATGGCTGTCATCCTCTGTGGTGAGCAGCGGATCTCCGAAAGAAATGGAGTGGAAGGAATCCCGGAAGGAGAGGGCGTCCTCCTTCATTCGGTCATTTTCAATGCCGTTGATCACATGGGTGGGCTGTACCAGCACATCCGTGATGCCGTCGGCTGCCATCTGCTCCATGGCCTCCTTTACTGTGGGGACAATAATGTTGTCACGGTTTTTCAGCTTCCGTATGATCATTTTGCTGGTCCATGCCCGGTAGACAGGGTATTCGGGAAATGCCTGTCTCATGGAATCTTCAATGGCGTCAATGGTGACCTTTCTGGTGTCCTCATGGCTGGTGCCGAAGCTGACTGCCAGGATTGCTTTCTTTGTCTCTGTGTTCACTGGTGATATTCCTCCGTAATGTGTAGTATTCATATTGACATCTGCGATGTATTTTTCCAGAGTCTTCAGATTTTTGGGGACAGGCAGTGTGGGCTTTAAAATACCCTTCATACACAGACTGTCAAACAGCTCCAGAACAGCAGGCGGTTCCAGGTTCGTCCGGGCGAGGACTGCCTTGTTGCTGAATACATCAGCAGGGGTGCCGTGCATGAGAACCTTTCCCTCATGAAAAAGCATGATCTCATCTGCCCACTCATAGGCATAATTCACATCATGGGTGGCCATGAGGACGGTGATCCCGGCCTCTGTCAGACGATTGACGATGTGGTTGACCATGGTGGTGTGTTTGGGGTCCAGAGCCGCTGCCGGTTCATCTAAAATGATAATATCCGGATGCATAACAAGGATGTCTGCAATCGAGACCTGTTTTTTCTGCCCTCCGCTTAGGGAGTGGGTAGGCTTGTGGCGGAAAGGTGTGATCTCCAGATGATCAATAACCTCCTCCACCTCTTTTTTTGCATCCTCCTCGGACACACCCAGATTCAGGATGCCAAAGGAGATTTCCTGGTATACACTGGCTGAGAAGAGCTGGTTGTCAGGGTCCTGGAATACGATTCCTACCTTGCTGCGCAGTTTTAAGAGCCCCTTCTTGTCATAGGTGACCGGTTCTCCGTCAAAGTACAGGGTACCGGAGGAGGGACGGTGAATGCCGTTGCAGCATAAAAAGAAAGTGGATTTTCCGGAACCGTTGGAACCCATAAACGCAACTTTTTGTCCGCGTTTGATTTCCAGACTGAGACCGTTTAACGAATGGGAATTTTCATCGTCATAAGAAAAATATAAATTCTCTGCTTTCAGTATAATGTCATTGTTCATGTGAAGAACCTCCTCCAGATCATGATGGAAAATAAAAAGATTTCAAATAAAACAATCCACACAATCACTTTTTTCTTAGGAGGATAGGTTTCATTCAAAACATGGATGGTGCCGTCATAGCAGCGTGCTTCCATGGCACTGTAGAGGGCATTGGAGCGCTTTACTGCCCGAATCATCAAAACAGAGCCAAGGGAGCCGAAGGACTTTAAGCTTGTCCTGTAATCCCTGTTTCCAAGGCGGCTGTTCTGTGATGTGGAAATATAATACGCAGTGTCCAGCAGCACGAAGATGAACCGGTAGATGAGCAGCATAAGCTCGATCATCAGTTTGGGACAGTGGAGCTTTCCCAGTACATTTAAGATGTCCGGCATAGGTGTTGTCATGGACAGAAAATACAGGCAGGAGACTGCGGAAAGTGCCGTCAGGATCAACTGCAGAGCGTAGAGCAGGGCATCCAGACTTCCTGTGAGATATAAGCTCCCGATTGGGATGGCAAACAGGTCCAGCGGTTCGTGCTTTACATTCAGAACAATGGCAATGGTGCTCAGAATCAAGAAAGCCAGCGGCACAGTCATAAAGTGCAGATAGCGGGAAAAAGGGATTCCCCCCTTATAAACGGTGAGAATCCCTGTAACTGCTAAAACAATGCATGCGACCACGATGGAACGACTCATTACACAAAAAAGAAGTGTAATCATCGCAAACGCAAACTTTTCACCGGCATTTTCATATCTAAGCTTGGAAGTATAGCAAAGCTTATCAATGGTTATCATAAGTTACTCCTTTCGCCGGATGAAAAGTATCATTCGCCTTTTCCCAGCTTCTTTCTTTCTACAAAACGTCCCATAAAGAAGGCCAGAATGCCCACTCCGATGGAAGACTGTACGCAGAACAGAAGACTTTCCACTTCGCCCGGAAGCTCGCGGCCAAGCATTTTTTCAAGGAGCGGTTCCGCGATGGGCTGGAATCCGGAATCCACTTCCTCAACTATTTGGCTGCCGGCATCATCAGAGCCGCCGAAATCCGCATCCTTTAATGCAAAAAGCGGAACAAACGCAATTAAGAGAATCACAACTATTAATCCAATCACTGTTTTTTTCATATTACTTTGCCCCCTTTAAAAACCCGATGGTACGAAGTTCCGGTTTCGCATAGGTTTCAAGACCCATGATAATGAGAACTGTGATGACGCCTTCGATAATTGCCAGAGATAACTGTGTGGGTGCAAACATCAGCAGGAATTTTCCCATGGCTCCCATGATCGTGGTATCTGCATGATGAGCCAGAGCCAGCTGAACAGCAGTAACGCAGTATGTAAATAAATCGCCCAGGGTTGCTGCAAGGAAAATGGAAATATGCTTGTTTACCTTGCATTTTTTACATACGAAGAAAATTCCGTAGGATACAAAAGGTCCTGCAATCGCCATGGAAAAAGTATTGGCGCCCAGTGTGGTGAGTCCGCCGTGTGCCAGCAGGATTGCCTGGAAGAGCAGTACGATGATACCCAGAATGGAAACTGCGCTGGGACCGAAAAGGATAGCACCCAGTCCGGTTCCTGTCATATGGGAACAGCTTCCTGTTACAGACGGGATTTTCAGGGATGAAATAACGAACACGAATGCTCCTGACATTGCCAGCAGAGTGATCAGGTTTCTGTGTTCATTCAGGGTTTTCTTGATGGACATGAATCCTGCGATCAGGAATGGTACGCAGATGACACCCCATGCGATGCAGAACCCTCCGGGAAGATAACCTTCCATGATGTGCATGGCGCTGACGTTGGGCACGATACCAAAGGTCAGTGCGAACATGCTTGCCAGTACAATGATTTTTTTCTGTTTCTTACTCATTTTGTCTTTTCCTCCTTCTGATCGAGTAATAAAGCCTTACCCTTTAACCGGCAAAAGGCCAAAAAGGGTATAAAAAAACCTGGCGGCAGAAATACCGACAGGCCATCAGAAGAACAAACGCGGGGCAGGTGACTTTATACAAAGAATAAATGCCGTATCCGCCTGTTCTTACACAAGGCCATCGTTCGTAACCATTGTGTAAATCGTTTGTGACAGGCAGGTCTTCTGACTCGGGCCTCATCGCTGCATTTTGCCTTCCCAGTTTCCCAGTGACATTATAAAATGCAGCTCTTCCCTCACAGCGGCGTGACCGTGTGAGCTTTTAACTCAACTTTCCTATTCTTCCGCAAAAGCGGACACCTGTGCACACTCAATTCTGTGATTATTGTATCTCCCCGGAAGTTTTTTGTCAATTGAATTCGACAAGAAAAATCAGAAAACTATTATGGCACCAGATCTTCCTGCCGGGTATACGGGGAACAAGATGTTGCACCCGTTTTCATTCTGTGCTAATATGAAAAAACAGCAGGTGCCGTATAAGATTTGGAACAGTCATATTTTATGACCGCGGCATCTAAAAAACGGAAACGAAAGATATGGAGTGTAGGAACTATGAGTATTTCCATGATTGGAATTGATCACAGCAGAGCATCCGTAGATGTCCGGGCCAGATTTTCTTTCACCAAAAAAAATGCGGTGAGCGCTATGGAGCGTCTGAAAGAAGACAGGGACATCTTAGGGTGTATTATTTTGTCGACCTGCAACCGGATGGAGATCTGGGCCAGTGTGCAGGAAGACTGGGAGGGGTCCCTTCTTAGCTTTTTATGCAGAGAAAAAGAAGTTCCCGAGGAGGAATACCGGGAGTATTTTATCACAAGGGAAGGAAGGGAGGCTGTGGAGCATCTGTTTTATCTGACCAGCGGCCTGAAATCCCAGATTCTGGCGGAGGACCAGATCATTACCCAGGTGAAGGACGCACTGACTCTTTCCAGGGATGCCTACTGTACGGACGGTGTGCTGGAGGTGCTTTTTCGGATGGCAGTGACGGCGGCGAAGAAGGTTAAGACAGAAGTGGTATTTTCAAGGGCCAATACCTCTGTCATCCATCAGGCCATTGACAGGCTGGAAAACCAGGGATTTTCCATTCAGGGAAAAACCTGCATGGTCATCGGCAACGGGGAGATGGGAAAGGTGACAGCACTGGCTCTGAAAGAAGCAGGCGCTGATGTGACCGTGACCGTCCGTCAGTACCGGAGCGGCATTGTGACCATTCCCCAGGGGTGTGAGCGTATCAACTACGGCGACAGAATGGAACTGCTGCCAAAATGTGATCTGGTGGTATCCGCCACAGCCAGCCCGAACTGCACCATAACAAAAGAGCTTTTTGAAAACGCAGAGGTTCCCCATCATGTGATACTGATCGACCTGGCTGTGCCAAGAGATATTGACCCGGAGGTGGGAGAGCTGCAGAATGTGACGCTTTATGACATTGACAGCTTCAAGATCGATGCTGCCTCCCCAAGACTCCGGGCCAGCATGCAGAAGGCGGGGGCCATTTTGGATGAGCAGATGTCGGAATTTTATAATTGGTTTTCAGGGCGCGATGTATTTCCGAGAATCCAGGATATCAAGACAGAGGCAGTGGAGGATCTGAACGCGCGGATTCTGAAAATCTTAAAAAAGACGCCCATGGAGGACAGTGACAGGGAAAAACTCCTGAAAGCCATTGACACGGCAGCCGGAAAAGTGGTGAACAAAATGATCTTCGGCCTGCGGGATTCCCTGGAACAGGACGCGTTTATGGAGTGCGTGGCCGGATTGGAGAAGGTTTATGAAGACTGAGAAAAAACTGTTTCCCCTGTATACAGACCTGACACAGAAAAAAGCCGTGGTCATCGGCGGAGGAAAGATCGCTGCCAGAAGGATCAAAAGCCTTCTGGAATTTGTGGGGGAGCTGGTGGTGATCGCTCCTTTTGTACAGCCGGAGATCCGGGAGCTTGCAGAGAAGGGGGAGCTTATCTGGAAACAGAAAGAATACCGGCGGGAAGATCTGTACGACGCGGATTTGGCTCTGGCAGCCACAGATGACAGCAGAGTAAATGATGATATTTACAGTGCCTGCAAGTGTCTGGGCATACTGGTGAATACAGCCAGTGACCAGAACAAGTGTGATTTTCATTTCCCGGGACTTATCTGCCATGATGGCGTGGTCATTGGATTTAACGCGGCGGGAAAAGATCATAAAAAGACAAGACAGATGCGGGAAAAAGTGGAAGAATTTTTGAAAACGCCGGGAGGTAGAGCATGAACAGCAGGACAGTGGTAATCGGCAGCCGGGAGAGCCGGCTTGCTGTGATACAGAGCGAAATGGTGAAGGACTACATAGAGAAGAACAATGAGGGACTGAAGGCGGAGCTTCTCACCATGAAGACAACAGGGGATATCATTCTGGACCGAACCCTTGACAAAGTGGGGGGAAAGGGACTGTTTGTAAAAGAACTGGACCGGGCGCTTCTGGACGGAAGAAGTGAACTTTCCGTGCACAGCCTGAAGGATATGCCCATGGAGGTTCCGGATGAACTGCCTCTTCTGGCCTTTTCAAAAAGAGAGGACCCCAGAGATGCGCTGGTGCTCCCGGAGGGAGTGACCGAGCTTGACAGGACAAAGCCCATCGGCTGTTCCAGTCTCAGGCGTACCCTGCAGCTTCGGGAATTATTCCCGGATATGGAGTGCAGGAGTGTCAGAGGAAATGTGCAGACGCGGCTTCGGAAACTGGACAGCGGGGAGTACAGCGCGCTGGTGCTGGCAGCGGCGGGCCTTAAAAGGCTGGGGCTTACCCACAGGATTTCCAGATATTTTGAGCCGGAGGAGATGCTTCCGGCAGCAGGACAGGGCATTTTGACCGTGCAGGGCAGAAAAGGGAAGGATTACTCTTATCTGGACGGCTACGGGGACGCGGATAGTACCTGTGCGGCTTTGGCAGAGCGCTCTTTTGTAAGGTTTTTGAACGGCGGATGTTCCTCGCCGGTGGCTGCCCACGCGGTGGTGGACCGGGATGAAATCCTGCTTACCGGACTCTATTACGAGGAAGAGACAGGCGCTTATAAAAAGGGCAGTCTGAAAGGGAAAAGAGAAGAAGCAGAGGAGCTGGGCGTGCGTCTTGCACAGAAACTGAGAGAGGAGTGCAGAAGAGAGAATATGACAGCCAGGGAACAGGAAACAGACAATAGATACTGCAAAGGAAAGGTCTGGCTTGTGGGCGCCGGCCCGGGCGACATCGGACTTTTTACCCTGAAGGGCATGGAGACCTTGAAAAACGCAGAGGTGGTAGTATATGACAGCCTGGTGGGGCAGGGGGTATTATCCCGGATTCCGGCCGGCGTGCGCCTGATCAACGTGGGAAAACGTGCCTCCCACCATATTATGCCCCAGGAACAGATCAACCAGGTTCTTGTGGATGAGGCAAAAAAAGGTTACCGGGTGGTGCGTCTAAAGGGCGGGGACCCGTTCCTCTTCGGAAGAGGCGGGGAGGAGCTGGAGCTTCTTACAAAAGAGGGAATCCCCTACGAAGTGGTGCCCGGAGTGACCTCACCTTTGGCAGTCCCCGCGTACAACGGGATTCCCGTGACACACAGGAATTACTGTTCCTCCCTGCACATTATCACAGGCCACAAAAAGCAGGGGGAGGCCTATGACATAGATTTTGACGCGCTTGTGCGCACGAAGGGCACTCTGGTATTTCTTATGGGCGTCACCGCGCTTCCGGATATCTGTAACTCTCTGCTGCAGGCGGGTATGCAAAAAGAGATGCCGGCTGCCATTTTACAGAAGGGAACCACAGCGGGGCAGAAGCGGATCGTGGCCACAGTTGCCACACTTGAGGAGGAAGTAAAGCGCCGGGGAATCGAGACACCGGCGATCATTGTAGTGGGTGAGGTGTGTTCCCTTGCGGATACCTTCGGATGGTATGAAAAGCTGCCTCTTGCAGGGTATAAAGTGCTGGTCACAAGACCCAGGGAAACCATTTCCACCATGTCACAAAAACTGCGTCTGATGGGTGCTGAGGTGCTGGAGCTTCCGGCTATCCGCACAGCTCCCCTTGCAGACCAGAGCGCGCTTCATAACGCATTCGGACAGCTTCACACCTATGACTGGCTGGCATTTACAAGTCCTATCGGTGTAAACGTGTTCTTTGAGGAGATGAAAAAAGCCGGGACAGATGTCCGCAGACTAGGCCGCGCGAAGATTGCCGCCATCGGAAAGGGCACGAAAAAGGCACTGGAAGAGAGAGGTCTGTTCGTGGATCTCATGCCTGAAGTGTTTGACGGGGAATCTCTGGGGAAAGCTCTGTGCAGTGTTTGCAGCGGGAATGAGAAGATCCTTCTTCCGAGAGCCAAGATCGGCGGAAAAGAGATCATCCAGGAGCTGGAGAAAAAGCCGGGACTTTTCATCTGTGATGTGCCCACTTATGACACTTTCTATGAAAAACAGGAAGTGATCGATGAGAAAAAAGCTTTTGAGAGCGGAGAGATCAACTGTGCGGTTTTCACAAGCGCATCCACGGTAAGAGGATTTGCGGAGGCGGTAAAAGGGCTTGACTTTACAAAAGTAACGGCTGCCTGCATTGGAAAACAGACGAAAGCCGCGGCGGATGCCCTGGGTATGAAGACATTTATGGCGAAACAGGCCACCATTGACAGTGTGGTGGATTTGGTTGTAGACTTAAAAAATAGCAGATAACAGAGGATAAAGGAGTGTAGCAACATGGAAATGACAGTCAGACCGAGAAGGCTTCGGAAAAACGATACCCTGCGCAGAATGGTGCGTGAGACCAGGATGGACAAAAGTTCTCTGATCTATCCCATTTTTGTCCGTGAGGGAGAAAATATGGAGGAGGAAATCCCCTCCATGGAAGGACAGTTCCGATACAGCATTGACAGGCTGCCTTATGCCCTGGAAGGACTTATGAAGGCAGGCGTGGATAAAGTGATGTTCTTCGGGATTCCGGATGAAAAGGACGAGGTGGGAAGCCAGGCGTATGCGGAGGACGGAATTGTACAGAGGGCGCTTCGGGAAGCCAGAAAACAGTTCCCGGAAATGTATCTGATCACAGATGTCTGCATGTGTGAGTACACATCCCACGGCCACTGCGGCGTGCTGTGCGGTCATGATGTGGAAAATGACGCGACACTGGAGCTTTTGGCAAAGACAGCCCTTTCCCACGTGGAGGCAGGAGCCGATATGGTAGCACCCTCAGATATGATGGACGGCAGAGTCAGAGCGATCCGTGAGATCCTGGATACCCATCAGCACAAGGACATACCGATCATGTCCTACGCGGTAAAATATGCCTCTGCCTTTTACGGTCCATTCAGGGAAGCAGCAGGTTCTGCCCCTTCTTTCGGAGACAGAAAGAGCTATCAGATGGATTTTCACAACAAGAGGGAAGGTCTGAAGGAGGCGCTTCTGGATGTACAGGAGGGCGCGGATATCATTATGGTGAAACCGGCGCTTTCCTACCTGGATGTGATCAGTGAGGTGAAACAGAGTATACATCTGCCTGTGGCCGCCTATTCTGTCAGCGGCGAATATGCCATGGTGAAGGCAGGGGCAAAGCTTGGCTACATTGACGAGGAGAAGATCATCTGTGAGATGGCAGTGAGCACCTACCGTGCGGGAGCTGACATTTACCTGACTTATTTTGCAAAAGAGCTGGCCGGATATATGGACGAAGGGAGAATCGGGTAATGACAAGATCAGAAGAATTATTTGAGCGCGCCGTAAAACGGATTCCCGGAGGGGTGAACAGCCCCGTAAGGGCTTACGGTGCCATTGGGGAGACCCCGCGCTTTATACAGGGTGCAGTGGGAAGTAAAATATTCGATGTGGACGGCAATTCCTACACGGATTATATCGGGTCCTGGGGACCTATGATTCTGGGACACAACCATCCTGCTATTCGTGAGGCAGTGATCAAAGCCAGTGAAAATGGTCTGAGCTTTGGCTGTGCAACTGCAAAAGAGGTGGAGATGGCTGAATTCATCTGCGAGAGGATTCCCCATGTGGAGATGATCCGTATGGTAAATTCCGGAACAGAGGCCGTCATGAGCGCCATCCGCGTGGCCAGAGGCTTTACGGGGAAAGATAAGATCATCAAATTTGCAGGATGCTATCACGGCCACACGGATGCCATGCTGGTGAGTGCAGGCAGCGGAGTCATGACCAGCGGTGTGCCGGACAGCGCCGGCGTGCCCAAGGGCTGTACGCAGGATACCATGATCGCAGTGTATAATGATCTTGAAAGTGTGGAAGAACTTCTGACAGAGAGCAAAGACCAGGTGGCTGCTGTGATCGTGGAGCCAGTGGGCGCCAATATGGGCGTGGTCCCTCCTGCTGACGGTTTCCTTCAGGGGCTTCGGACCCTTTGTGATGCGCATGGGGCATTGCTGATCTTTGATGAAGTGATCACCGGTTTTCGGCTTAAATTTGACGGGGCCGCGGGATTCTACGGGGTGACACCGGACCTTGTCACCTATGGTAAGATCATCGGCGCCGGAATGCCTGTGGGCGCTTACGGCGGAAGAAAGGAAATCATGGAAAAGGTTTCCCCGGCAGGTCCTGTATACCAGGCAGGTACCTTAAGCGGCAATCCCATCGCCATGGCAGCAGGCCTTGCGCAGCTTAAGATCCTGTATGAAGATCCGGAGATCTATACAAGGCTGTACCAGAAAGGGGAGATGATGTTTGAGGGAATCCGCAGGATTTTCCTTGAGAACAATATTCCTTATCAGGTAAACAGTGTGGCATCTCTGGGATGTATCTTCTTTACAGAAAATAAGGTGACAGACTATGCCTCTGCCAAGACATCGGATACAGATGCCTTTGCAAAATATTTTAAATATATGCTGAACCACGGCGTACATCTGGCACCTTCACAGTTTGAGGCCATGTTCCTGTCAGATGCCCATACAAATGACGATATAGAAGCAGCACTGAAGCTGATAAAAGATTATTTCTGCGCATGAGCGTGTCATAAGATTGCTTTACGGATACGCTCATAACTGGTAAAAGAAAACGGAGGACAGCTATGAGTGAGACAACCTTGTGGACAGGACTGATCATCATTTTTGTGGCAGTCGTATTTGTGACCATGTTTCAGGAAAACAGGAGAAGACAGCGGGAATTTCTCCAGAAAATAAAAAAGGGCTGGGGACAGATTCCGGATCGGGAATACACCTGGGATAAGCTGGAACAGATCGGGGAGTATTTTCGCAGGAGGAAGGACGGGCGGTTTGTCATTGACGATATTACCTGGAATGATCTGGATATGGACCGTGTGTTTATGCTTATGAACCAGACAATATCCTCACCGGGGGAGGACTATCTGTACTATCTTCTCCGTACTCCTGAATATCAGGAGGAAAAGCTTGCGGAGAGGGAACGGCTGTACACATTTTTTCGGGAACATGAAAAAGAACGCCAGAAGGTCCAGGAGATCCTGGCACACATCAGAAAGCCGCCTTCATCGTCTGTTTACCAGGCTATTCATGTGACAAAAGAGTATGACGCGGGAAAACCGTGGAAGCAGATTCTCATGTGCCTGGCTTTTGTGCTTTCTATTGCTGCGTTCATAGCGGTTCCAAGGTACGGCGTCTTTGCCTTTCTGCTTGTGACCTGTATCAATATGGGAACGTATCTGAAAGACAAGGAGGTCATACAGGTATATCTGACCGGATTTAAGTGCATGCTCCAGCTTATAAACTGTGCAGGTGCTCTGGACAAACTGAAGATAGAGGAACTTCACAGGTATACGGAGCGTCTGAATGTCTGTGAAAAAGGTTTTTCCGGCTTCCGAAACGGGGCAAATCTGGTTTTGGACCGGGATGGATTTGCCAGCGGACCGGAATCCTTTATTCTGGATTATATCAGAATGATGACCCATATCGATCTGATCAAGTTCAATTCCATGATGAAGGCCATGAAGGAGCATAAAGCGGAAGCGGAGGAGATGCTGGAGATATACGGACTTCTGGACGCCTGTATTTCCATTGCATCCTTTCGGGAGGCCATGCCGTATTACTGTGTGCCGGATTTTACGAGGTATCAAAAGGGAAGTGATGTGCGGATGAAGGTGGAAAATCTGTACCATCCGCTGATTCATGAACCTGTGGCAAACAGTATTGATGCGTCTGGCGGCATCCTGGTGACCGGCTCTAATGCCTCCGGAAAATCCACTTTCTTAAAAAATGTGGCGATGAATGCCATTCTCGCGCAGACCGTGTATACCTGTACTGCCACAGAATACGCCGCTCCGTTTTTTAAGATACAGACTTCCATGGCACTTCGGGATGACCTGGAGAGCAAGGAGAGCTACTACATTGTGGAGATCAAGTCCCTGAAGAGAATCCTGGAGGAATCCAAGGAGGAAGCCCCCCTTCTGTGCATCATTGATGAGGTGCTCCGGGGAACAAATACCATTGAGAGAATCGCGGCTTCCTCCAATATTCTGGCGCATTTGAAAAAGCCCCATGTGCTTCCCTTTGCGGCGACACATGATATTGAGCTGTCTTATATGCTGGAGGGAGCGTATACCAACTATCACTTTGAGGAGGAATTCAGGGAGGATGACGTGGAATTTAACTATCTGCTGAAAAAGGGCAGGGTTACCACAAGGAATGCCATCCGCCTGCTCTCCATGGTAGGGTACGACAGAGAAATTGTAGAAGAGTCGGAAGCTGCGGTGGCTGATTTTGAAACCACCGGAATCTGGAAAAAGGTAGGAAATGAAAATGCTTGTTAAAATATATACAGATGGTTCTGCCAGGGGAAACCCGGACGGACCGGGAGGATACGGCTGTGTCCTCCACTATACGGACGCAAAAGGAACGCTGCATGAGCGTGAGTTTTCACAGGGATATGTGCGCACCACCAACAACCGCATGGAGCTTATGGCAGCTATTGTAGGAATGGAAGCGCTGACAAAGCCGTGTGAGGTGGAGCTGTATTCAGATTCCAAGTATCTGGTGGATGCCTTTAATCAGCACTGGATTGACGGCTGGCTGAAAAAGGGCTGGAAACGGGGAAAAAATGAACCGGTTAAGAATGTGGATCTATGGAAACGGCTCTTGAAGGCAAAAGAGCCGCATAAAGTGACATTTATCTGGGTGAAAGGGCACGACGGACACGAAATGAATGAACGCTGTGACTATCTGGCTACCAGTGCGGCGGATGGTGAAGACCTGCTGGTGGACCCTGGTGTGTAACTGCTTCATTTCAAAAGGGACTGCTGCCCGGCTGAATGGTTTCAGTCGGTGCAGCAGTCTCTTTTCTGTGTGGTTATCTGTTTTGTTTTCTCTTCTCGATTTCTGCGGAATATCCCTCGATATCCTTGCTTGACAGCTTATACCCGAATATCAGAATAAGCGCGCCGATTCCTACTGCAATAGCCGGAATTACGGTAAATCCCATACTGATTCCCCTTGCCAGCTTTTCCGTGACCTCATTGGACTGTACCACTGCAAGTGAAAAACCTGCCATGGCAAGACATGCATTGATCAGGATTCCACGGCTCACTACACCGATCTTCAGGGGGATATTACTCAGTCCCATGATCATACCGGTGGCATTTGTGCCTGTCTTATACTCGCTGTAAATTGCACAGTCTGCGTAGAGTGCCGGTCCGCAGGCGTTGGTCATGGTACAGAAAAACTGTGCAATGCTCACCATGATAAGGACCACCCAGGTACTGTTGTAGAAAAGGAAGCCAAGTACCAGCACCACGACCATACTCAGATAAGCGATGATAACGGTGTTTCTGGCCGAAAATTTTCCGGCTGCCTTTTTCGAGAGATAAGAAGCAGCGACGCCCAGCAGATTGGAAATGAGAATAAAGGTGGCGGTCAGACCGGCATTACCGGCAACATAGGTAAAGTAGTAAACGGCAATACCATTTGCTACAAACATGTAGACATATTTTGCCAGATCCGCAACGATCAGACCCAGAAGATAGGGATTTGATGTGAGGGATTTCAGCATTCCATGTCCTTTTTCTGCATGCTGGTCCTGTTTTGCCTTTTTCTCTCTCTGGAGTCTGGCAATCTCCTCTGCGCCGGTTTCTTCATATCCTTCAAACATTTTGAAATGTGCAAAGTATCCGGCTGCCATCAGAGCACCGAATACGAATGCTGCCGCACCGTATGAATTTTTGGCTCCCACAACGGCAGCCAGTATGGATACGGCACCCGGTCCCACGTAAGAATAAAGAACCATGCCCAGTGCGCCCCATAAAGCTCTCGTTGAGGAGAGGGCCATCCTGTCATCCGGTGTTTTGGAGGCAATATTGATCATTGAAATATTGGCCACAAAAGGAATATTCCAGGCAATATGACTGGTGATCGTAGCCACAATGATTACAACAATACCTGCCGCCCCGTCATTCAGCTTGATGAACTGGAATGCATACAAAAACGGCACCAGCCAGGGAATGACTGCCAGCCAAGAGCGGTAACGTCCCCATTTCATAGGTTTCATGGTATTGAGCAGAACACCGTACACCCAGGACAAGGCCGCGTCCACAAGACTGGTCAGTGTGGCTATCAGAGTTACAACAGGTATTGTATATTTTGCAATATCTGTCAGGAAAAACTGGAAATAATAGGTTTCAATATTCGTCATAAGATTGAAACCAAAATCTCCTACGCCAAAAAAGCGTTTTAACGATTTACTGATTTCCTTGCGCTCATTACTACTGTGATCTTCCATAATCCTTCCTCCCGTGCTGTCCGCCAAAAAAGCGGACTTTGTCATTGGTTACACGTTTTGGCACCTCCTGTCCATTTTTATTTTATGTATTCCGTACATAAGTTTCTGATAGTATTGAGGAGTATTTCTCACAGTTTCAGTTGGAATTTTGTTTTGTATACAAATATAGGCGATCATCGGATTCTTTTGGGATAATTATACTGCGGCTGTAAGGTTTATACAATGTTTTGAGGACAAAAATTGAATCTTTGTGACATTTTACAATTTTAGCTGCCGCTTATCAGACTGCGCCTGAACGCGGAAGGAGTGATTCCCTTTACACTTTTAAAAGTTTCCGCATAATAGCTGGAGCCGGAAAAGCCGTGTTTCAGTGCGATTTCCGTGATGGACAGATCTTTTTTCAGAAGATCCGGAATGCTTTGTTCCACGCGGTAGGCGTTCAGATATTCAAAGGGTGTCTGATGCAGGAGACGTTTGCAGATACGTCCGCATTCCCCGGTGCTCAGTGCTGCGGCGCCTGCAATGTCTGCCAGGGAAATTTTCTGTGTATAGTGGTTCCGGATGAATTCCAGAATGGATTTTGCCTTACCTGCAGCCTCCCGGCTCCTGGCAGTAGTTTTCCGGTTAGTGCCTTTTTCCGTAAATACGGCAAAAAGAGCACCCCAGCAGGAGAGAAGACTGGCCTTTACATGCAGCTCCCAGGCCAGGTTCTTTTCCTCATACAGATGCATGCACTGAAGCAGAAGCCCGGGTATGATGTGGCTCGCATCCCTGTTTTCCGACTTCAGAGGATAAGCGGAGAAGGCGGCGCTGTCCAGAATAGGGGAGATGTATTTTTCCCGAATCAGGCTGTCCTCATACCCGTACAGAAAACGGGGATGGAAAATGACAGATAAGGTGGAAGCCTGTTCACTGACTGCGGTACCCATATGCAGGCAGTTGGAGTTGATAAAAAGTCCCTCGCCCTCCTTAATATCATAGACTGTCTCATTGACCTGATAACGCATGGAGCCGGAGAGGACGATCATCAGTTCCGATTCGGGATGCCAGTGGCAGACAAAATAGGAGGGCGCGCCCGTTCCCTCTGCCTGGAAAACTTCACTGTGCACATCCACCGGAAACGCATAATTTCCGTGGGATATCTGTTCCTTTAAATTTTTGTCCACCGCAACAACAGATGATTTCATAAAAACTGCCTCCAAAATAGAAAATGATGATATTGTTATAAAATCTGCCGTAATTCTGATAGAAAATACCGCTTTTTGTCATTATACTAGAGTCCGGAAACAAGTACAAGCTACATAAAGCTTCAGGAGGAACGAAAATGGAAAGAAAAAATAAAAGAATCGGAATGGCATTCATCGGCATTATTCTGACAGCTGTCAGCGTGGGGATCTTCCGCTATGCGGATTTCGGAGTTGACCCTTACTGCGTACTGCTGACAGGGCTGGCAAAAATCTTTCATACCAGCTTTACCATGGCGGCAAATGTGACGTGTGTCCTGCTGCTTCTTTTCGCATGGAAAATGAAAAAAAGCCTGGTGGGGGTATCCACACTATTAAATCTGCTCATATACGGCGTGGTGGCAGATGCGGTATTTGCAGCGCTGAAAAGCGTGTATGAGACACCATCCCTTATTGTCAGGATTGTATGTCTTGTCAGCGCCCTTTTCCTGCTGGCCTTTTCAGGAGCCATGTATTACACGGCAGATCTGGGAGTATCCACATATGATGCCATTGCCCTGATCATGGATGACAGAAAGATCGGAAAATTCAAATACTGCCGAATCGCTGCTGACCTTACCTGTCTGATTGCCGGTATCCTGGCAGGAGGGGAAATCGGGATCGCAACGGTTATCATTGCCCTGACAGTGGGTCCCCTTATCCAGTATTTCCGCACTAATTTGGCAGAACCTTTCCTGGAAGGCCGCAAAATTCCCGCTTTTCTTTCTTGAAACCTGACAATTCCTGTGCTATTATTAAAAACAGTAATTTATAGCGGCAGCATTCGCGTGCTGCCCAATCATCAGGAGGTATGAACCGTGCAGAAATACGGAGTGAACGAACTTCGGAAAATGTTTTTGGAGTTCTTTGAAGGAAAAGGCCATCTGGCTATGAAGAGTTTTTCTCTTGTTCCCCATAATGATAAGAGTCTATTGTTGATCAATTCCGGTATGGCGCCGCTGAAACCATATTTTACAGGCGCTGAGGTGCCGCCCAGAAAAAGGGTGACGACCTGTCAGAAGTGTATCCGTACCGGTGATATTGAAAATGTAGGTAAGACAGCCCGTCACGGCACATTTTTTGAAATGCTGGGCAATTTCTCCTTTGGAGATTATTTTAAGAAAGAGGCAATCCGCTGGTCATGGGAATTTCTGACCGAGGTGGTAGGACTTGACGCGGACCGTCTGTATCCTTCTGTCTATCTTGACGATGATGAGGCATTTGATATCTGGAATAAAGAGATTGGAATTCCGGCTGACCGTATTTTCCGTTTTGGGAAAGAGGACAACTTCTGGGAGCACGGCGCAGGCCCATGTGGACCATGCTCTGAGATCTATTATGACAGAGGTGAGCGCTATGGATGCGGAGAACCGGGCTGTACTGTGGGCTGTGAATGTGACCGCTACATGGAAGTGTGGAATAATGTATTTACCCAGTTTGAAAATGACGGGGAAGGCCACTATGAAGAACTGCAGCAGAAGAACATCGACACAGGCATGGGCCTGGAGCGTCTGGCTGTAGCTGTGCAGGATGTGGATTCCATTTTTGATATTGACACAATCTGTGCCCTCAGAAACAAAGTCTGTGAGCTGACTCACACAGAATATAAAAAAGATGAAAATGTGGACGTATCTATCCGTCTGATCACAGACCATATCCGTTCCGCTACCTTTATGATCTCTGACGGCATTATGCCCACCAATGAAGGCAGAGGCTATGTACTGCGCCGTCTGATCCGCCGCGCTGCCCGTCACGGACGTCTTCTGGGAGTAAAAGGAAATTTCCTTGCCGCACTCAGCAATACTGTCATTGAGGGCTCCAGAGACGGTTATCCGGAATTGGAAGAGAAGAAAGACTTTATCTTCAATGTACTGACAAAGGAAGAGGAACAGTTCAGCAAGACCATTGACCAGGGACTGCATATTCTGGAAGAGATGGAGGCAGAGATGAAGGCTGCCGGAAGCAGCCAGCTTTCCGGTGAAAATGCATTTAAGTTATATGATACTTACGGATTCCCTCTGGATCTGACCAAGGAAATCCTGGAAGATAAGGGAATCTCCATTGACGAGGCCGGTTTCAAGGCAGCCATGGAAGAGCAGAGAGAAAAGGCCAGGATAGCCCGCGGAGTGACAAACTATATGGGGGCTGACGCCACGGTATATGATGAGATAGACCCGAAAATCACCACAGAGTTTGTGGGATATGACAATCTGTCCCATCCGTCCAGAATCACGGTCCTTACCACAGAGAACGAGATCGTGGATGCCCTGACAGAGGATGAGAAGGGAACCGTATTTGTGGAGGAAACTCCGTTCTATGCTACCATGGGCGGACAGGAAGGCGACAAAGGCGTGATCGAGCTGGGGGATGCCCAGTTTGTTGTGGAGGACACCATTAAGCTGCGCGGCGGCAAAGTGGGTCATGTGGGCAGACTGACAAAAGGCATGTTAAAGACAGGCGATGTGGTAACACTGAAAGTCAGCGCAAAGGACAGGGCAGACACCTGTAAGAACCACAGCGCTACCCATCTTCTGCAGAAAGCCCTGAAGACCGTTCTGGGTTCCCATGTAGAGCAGAAGGGTTCCCTGGTAACTCCGGACAGGCTCCGCTTTGACTTTGCCCATTTCCAGGCCATGACTCAGGAGGAGCTGGATCAGGTGGAAGCAATGGTCAACGAAGAGATCCAGGCAGCGCTTCCTGTGGTAACAGAGATCATGAGTATTGAGGATGCCAAGAAGACAGGAGCCATGGCTCTTTTTGGTGAGAAATACGGGGACAGTGTGCGTGTGGTTTCCATGGGAGACTTTTCCAAGGAGCTGTGCGGCGGTACGCATGTATCCAATACAGGAGTGATCACAACCTTTAAAATCGTATCCGAAGCAGGCATTGCAGCCGGTGTACGCCGGATCGAGGCACTGACCGGTGACGGCGTGTTCAAATACTACAAAGAGATGGAGCAGAAACTGGCCCATATTGCAGCACTTTTAAAAACTACCCCGGCAGAAGCAGCGGACAAGATCGTTCATCTGCAGGCAGAGGTAAAAGAGCTTCACGGAGAAAATGAGTCCCTGAAAGCCAAACTGGCACAAGAGGCAGTGGGCGATGTGATGAACCAGGTAAAAGAGGTGAAAGGCACTAAGCTGCTGGCTGTATCTGTAGCAGATGTGGATATGAACGGACTGCGCGACCTGGGCGACCAGTTAAAAGAAAAGCTGGGTGAAGGTGTGGTAGTTCTCGCCAGCGTTAACGGCGGTAAAGTAAACCTGCTGGCCATGGTGACTGACAGTGCCATGAAAGCCGGTGCCCATGCAGGGAATCTTGTAAAAGGCATGGCTGCAGTAGTAGGCGGAGGCGGCGGCGGACGTCCGAACATGGCTCAGGCCGGTGGAAAGAACCCGGAAAAAGTGCCCGAAGCCCTGGAAAAAGCGGCAGAATTGCTGGAAGGTCAGTTAAAATAAAATTTAAATAAAATATTTTAAAGAAAATAAGTCAAAATAGTTGACGTACGGCAAAAATCTGATATAATATTTGATGTGCAGTAAAAATACCCAGACAGTTGTATTATGCACAATCTACAACTGGAGGGAGGTTAGGTGTGAGACTATGTCAAATGTAATCGTAAAAGAAAACGAAACTTTGGATAGCGCTTTACGTCGTTTCAAGCGTAGCTGTGCAAAAGCAGGCATTCAGCAGGAAATCCGTAAAAGAGAGCATTACGAGAAACCAAGCGTTCGTCGTAAGAAAAAATCTGAAGCAGCTAGAAAACGTAAATATAATTAATGTGCAGTAAAAGCCTCTGGACAATACCAGGGGCTTTTTTACGACTCCGGAGCCAAAAGAGAGGATGGTGAGAAGATGAAAAAGATTATCGATCTGGTGTCCAGCCGGATCTTTGTATTTGTGCTGGCTGTACTGCTGCAGCTTGTGTGGCTGGTGGCGCTGGCCTGGGGTATGAGAAATATTTCCACCACTGTGGGATGGATCATGGATATTTTAAGTCTGTTTCTGGTATTATGGCTGGTCAATAAGAAAATCAATCCCTCTTACAAGCTCGCCTGGACGATTCTGATTCTTGTCATTCCCGTTTTCGGCGCAATTGTGTACCTGCTGTTCGGCGAATCCCGTGTGGCTAAGAAGATGACAAGGGAATCCGAGGCAGTCCTCAATGAAATCGGCAATTATTTCAAGGAAGATCCCAGGACAAGAACAGAACTTCAGGATATGGACCGGGGAGTATCCATCCAGTCTGCCTACATCCGGGATTACGCCGGTTTTCCCCTCCATAAGAATACCACCACAAAGTATTACCCGGTAGGGGATACCATGTTCGTGGATATGCTGGAGGAGATTAAGAAAGCGGAGCATTTTATTTTCCTGGAATATTTTATTATACATGACGGAAGAATGTGGAGAGAAATCCTTCAGGTGCTGGAGGAAAAGGTAAAGGAGGGCGTGGATGTACGCCTGATTTACGATGATATGGGATGTGTGACCACCCTGCCCCACAGATATTATAAAGAACTGCAGAAAAAAGGCATCAAGTGTGCGGCGTTCAATCCGGTGCGGCCTGTGCTGAACATTATCCTCAACAACCGGGACCATAGAAAAATTTTGGTAATCGACGGGCATACAGGGTTCACGGGCGGCATTAATCTTGCCGATGAATATATCAATGAGGATGTGCGGTTTGGGCATTGGAAGGATACCGGTGTCATGCTGCACGGTGAGGGTGTATGGAACCTGACGGTGATGTTTCTGCAGATGTGGGCAGTGATCACCCACACCAGAAGCCATCTGCCGGCGTACGGCCCTTATATCTATCACCCGGAAGAGTTTGAAAATGACGGGTTTGTACAGCCCTATGGGGACAGTCCCCTGGACAATGAGATCGTGGGGGAGAATGTCTATCTGAATATCATCAACCAGGCGAAGCGGTATGTGTACATCTGCACACCATATCTGATCATAGACAATGAGATGATGACAGCCCTGTGCCTGGCCTCCAAAAAGGGTGTGGACGTGCGGATCGTGACGCCGGGAATCCCTGACAAGAAGATGGTATTCCTTCTCACCCAGTCTTACTATGAGCAGCTTCTGGAGGCAGGGGTGAGGATCTTTGAGTACACGCCGGGATTCATCCACTCCAAATCCTTTGTCTGTGACGATGAAATTGCCTCTGTGGGAACCATCAACCTGGATTACAGAAGCCTGTATCTGCATTTTGAGTGTGCAGTCTGGATGTACCGAAGCAGGGCTGTGATGCAGGTGAAGGAGGACATGGAGGATACCTTCCCAAAATGCAGGGAAATCTGTATGAAATTCTGCCGCAGCAGAAATATCTTTGTGCGTATGGCGCAGAGTATTCTGAGACTTTTCGCCCCCATGCTTTAGGAAAAATAATAAAAGCGGCTATGTGTACAGGATTTTTTCTTTACAAGCCGGGGGCTCCCATGATAGAATGGGCACATAAAACTTACTATGAAGACACATGTTACGAGATGCGCCAATGATATAAGGGGAGATTAAGTATGATTTGGACAAAGAGTATGTTTGGTATAGATCTCTACCATGTCACCCAGTGGTTTTTGGTTTACAGTATCCTGGGATGGGTGGTGGAATCTATATACATGTCAATCTGTAACAGGCGGCTTACCAACAGGGGATTTGTGAGAGGGCCATTCTGCCCTATTTACGGAGTGGGAGCGTTGTCTGTGTTTTTTCTGCTGAGGCCGTTCTGCGGCAACCTTCTGCTGTTATATGTGCTGGGCTGTGTGTTTCCCACACTGCTTGAGTATGTGACAGCCAGGGTTATGCTGGCATTGTTCGGTGAAGTATGGTGGGATTATTCGGAGAAACCTTTTAATTACAAAGGTATCCTCTGTCTGGAAAGTACCATTGCCTGGGGGTTCTATACATTGGGCCTGTTTCTGTTTCTCCATGAAGGCGTGGAGCGTTTTGTGGACAGTTATCCGTTTACCGTGGGATACCGGGCCGGATCGCTGATGATCGCATTGTTTACAGCAGATTTTTTACATACCTTATACGAAAAGAAAAAAGACAGTCTGCCTGCCTCCTTGGGTGAGGTGAGAGAAGGGATACGCGCCCTGATTTACGGTAGATTTTAATGTTGAGGGACGCCTGAGGGCGTCCTTTTTAGTTGGTCTTGCGGGAGAAGATTTATGGCAGAGATTTGATCACAGTTCCTCGTGGGAAACGGAGGGAGGATTCGACGTAAATAAAAAAAGTGCAAAGCCATGATAATTCAGCGGGCTTCACACTTATATGGACATTATGCTATTTTGTTTTTCAGTTCGGCAATTTCTTTTTTGAGCTTTTCAACGTCTTCCATCAGATAATTGACTTTAATTTGATAGGCTATTTGCTGGTCAGTAATACTGTTGTTAGCATTGAGTTTTTTGACAAGATTACTGTAATTTTCTGCGAGAAGGGATATGTTTTTGTCACTTACATTTTCAAGATGGAGTCTTATGTCTGTTACCTGATCATCCATGCTGGACATCTTCTCTTCAATTCTCTCAAGATGTGAGTCTGCAGCGGTTACTTTTTGCAGCAACAAGTCAAGCTTTTCATCAACGGTCATTGTATTAACCTCCCTGCTTTATAGTGTATGTATTATACCATATGTATTAGTGTGAAGTCTATGTAAACATTGTTTCACTATTTCCTGATAGTATATATAGTAAGGTATATATCAGCACGGGCAGATTTTCGGTTAGATTTTATCAGGAAAAGGATTCCAGATTGCCTTCTCTAGGATCATAAGGGGAGTCTGTATAATGAATATGTATGGTCCAGATAAAATCCCAGTTTTTCTGCCAGTGACCTTGAAGCGGTATTAGTAAACATACAATCCCAATAAGGCTCGCAGCCATCTTCTAATAATTTAGAAACAAATGATTCTGTAGCCATTTGTGAAAACCCTCTTCTTCTGTGATGTTCTAAGGTTTCAATTCCTATGGTATAAGTATTCTGATATACAAAATTGGTGATACAATAACTTACAATCTTTTTATTTTCTATAACACAAAATCCAAAAGCCTGTTCAAAAAAATAATCTAATGAATCCCACCAGCGCAAAATCTCTGATTCAATAAATTCCGGATTAAGTATCTCTGCTGATTGTATTAAATTCAAATCTATTTTTCGTATATCAGTATCTTTACACAGCCCGTTTGTTTTATGGTATTTCCATTTGTCAAAATCTAACTGATAGACGCATTGTCTGGATTTGATTAGTTCTTTGAAATTAAAGATTTTTTCCAGCACGGAATCCCACATAATACAATCGCCGCTAAATTCAAAATGATTCAGTCCGCTTTGTATTATACGGAATCTCAGGTGATTAATAATAAATTCTATTATTTCGGCATTGAATGTATGATTATCTGGATTGCCAATAAAATAAAACCCTTCAATTCCTTTAGACCATAAAAGTGCAGTGGCGGGGGTTTCCAATGAATCTACAAACACCCATCCCGTATTTATACCGCTTAATACAGCCATTATTTCGATATTGTCCCATTGTTTGTGGACTATATCTTTTATACTGCCAAATCGCTCTTTTTTTAGTTCATAAATCATAGGATTCCTCTCTGCTGTTTTAGAAAATAATAATTACATGTCCTTCTCCAGGCTTTTTATTTGTTATTGTATCATGTGGCTCTATGCATGTCTACTTTAGAAAATAATATATCATCTATCTCATCTCCATCAAATAAAAAGTGCATGGGATTGAAAATTTGACTTTGCATTTTAAGGCGCTTTTTATAAGCCGCCTTATATAAATAAAACGAGAAGAGAAGATGATGCAACATTTCGGTCTTTGATTGACACAGTTATATTAGCATAGAGCATTTTACTGTTGAAAAAGGGGGAATTGTTAAATGAGAGTAAGGAAAACAGGAAAAATATTTGTTATATTGGGGAGTCTGCTGCTATTATGCATATTATTTTTATCTGCCAGCGAACAAAAACGGAATGGGTATTTCCAAGGAGAGGAAGAGGATGAGAATACAATTACCGGAAAGATTATAGAAGTCCGTGATACTTCGATTCTTTTATTACACGAGGGAGATGTGAACGAAGGACTCATGGAAGCAGAAATAAAAAATGTCAAAATATATAGTCAAAATAAACAAGAAATAAAAGCAGATACACTGAAACCCGGAATGTATATTCGATTGTCACTTCAGGAAGGCAGTACGGTTATGGAGTGTTATCCCTTGCTGATCAGTGGTGCGCAGGAAATTCATGTTCTGGAACAGGGGAATGATTACATAGGTTTGTATCTGGATATAATAGAGGAGATTTATGGCAGAGATTCCGCCCTAAACGATGGAATGCGGGTTATGGCCCTGGACTTGACTCAGGTGAGAAATCTTTCTGACAGTGAAAAAGAGGCAATCCGGTATTTGCTTGAGCCACTTCTTGAGACCTGGCAAAAAGACAGTATCGGCAGCCCGGGAACTGTGAAGTGTCCGAATCCGAATGTGATTCTTGTAGCGGAGGAGGATTTGATGGAACAAGGGCTGTTAAGTGAAGATGGTTCATATTTTCCGGAGGGAATATTGATTAAAATAAGGACAGTAAGAAACAGAAAAAACAGTTTTACTTTTTCAGCTAAAAAATGGAGTTCCGGTCTTGGGGCAAATGGATATGATGACTGTAAAGCTTCTTTTAAGAAGGGAGCAGGGGCATACAAGCTGAATTTTACATGGATTTCCTGAAGATAGCAGCGATAATGAGAAAGAGGCTTTCCGTATTCTATTTTTTATCCCGGTGTAATACAATTCTATAAGAGCATTTCTACGGGAGAGCGGTATGTTTCGGAAAGCATCTGTTTTTCTGGTCTTATTTTCCCTTATTGTCAATATAGCCCTGCCGGTTACGGTGCACGCGGAGGGGGAGGATTTGATCACCGCACCTCATGGGGTTCTGATGGAGGCTTCCACAGGGACCATAATCTACGAGAAGGACAAAGACACCAAGGTCTACCCGGCAAGTATTACGAAAATCATGACCCTGGTGCTGATATTTGACGAGATTGCCAAGGGCACCCTACATATGGAGGATGAAGTGACTACAAGTGCCTACGCCAAGTCCATGGGCGGTTCCCAGGTCTATCTGGAGGAGGGCGAGAAGCAGACAGTGGAGACCATGATCAAGTGTATTGTCATTGCCTCCGGAAATGATGCCAGCGTCGCCATGGCGGAACATATAGCCGGAAGCGAAGCGGAGTTTGTCAAACGTATGAATGAGAGGGCAGCAGGACTTAACATGACAGGAACTCATTTTGAGGACTGCTGCGGACTGACGGAGTCCACCAACCATTATACCACCGCATATGACGTAGCCCTTATGTCCAGGGAGCTGGTGACAAAATATCCCAAGGTTCTGGATTTTTCCTCTATCTGGATGGAAAATATCACCCATAACACGGCAAAGGGGAGCAGTGAGTTCGGCCTTACCAATACAAACAAGCTGCTGCGAAGCTATGACGGCTGTGTGGGCTTAAAGACAGGGAGTACCAGCCTGGCAAAATACTGCGTCTCCGAGGTGGCAAAGAGAAACGGGATTACTCTGATAAGCGTGGTGATGACAGCACCTGACTATAAAGTACGGTTTAAAGATGCTGCGGCGATGCTGAATCTGGGTTTTGGCGCCTGTAACCTTTATGTGGATGAAAACAAAGACAGCCTGCCGAAGGTTCCGGTGAAGGGAGCCATTCAGGATAAGGCGTCTGTATCCTATGAAGGGGATTTCCGTTATCTGGATACAAAAGGGGAGGCTCTTGATAATGTGCAGAAGAAAATTAACCTGAAGAAGAGCACAGATGCCCCGGTGAAGAAAGGCAGTAAAGCCGGGACCGCGGATTATTATCTGAACGGGAAGAAAATAGGCAGTGTGAATCTGCTTTTTAGTGAAAAAGTGGAGAAGGCCGGCTACATGGACTATGTGAAAAAAGTATTCAAAACATTTTTCTGAAAAAATAAAATTAGGGTATTGCAGGATAGAAATGTTTGCATTATAATAGCCCGGTAACAAAAAGACGGAGGGTGCCCGCTGGCACCTTCCTTTTTCGTGAAAAAATGACTTGATGGCAGGAAGAAGGCAGAGCCTGCGCCTTTTTGCCTGCCGGCGGACACATTGTTTACAGAGAGAATGAGGAGAGGCATGCAGAAAGATATGACGGCCGGCAGCCCGGCAAAAGCGATTGTAGGATTTACAATTCCGGTATTTATCGGAAATATTTTTCAGCAGTTTTACAGTATGGTGGACACCATCATCGTAGGAAAATTCGTGGGTACAAAAGCACTGGCAGCCGTGGGTAGTGTGGGTACCATTAACTTTTTGATCATAGGTTTTATGCTGGGACTGACCGCGGGATTTACGGTACTGACTGCCCAGAGATACGGTGCGGGGGATATGAAGAATATGAGACGGACCGTGGGGTCGGCAGCCGTGCTGTCCCTGATCGTTACTATTGTCATGACTCTGGTGAGTATGCTGGGAATGCATGGGCTGCTGGAATTTATGCATACTCCGGAGGATATTTTCGGTGATGCGTACCGGTATATTATGATCATCTGCGGCGGTATATTTGCCACGGTGCTGTATAATCTGCTGGCAAGTGTCTTGAGGGCGCTGGGAAACAGCCAGGTGCCGCTGTATTTTCTGATCTTGTCGGCACTGCTGAATGTGGTGCTGGACCTGCTGTTTATCATTGTATTTCATTGGGGAGCAGCGGGTGCGGCCTATGCCACTGTGATCTCCCAGGGTGTTTCCGGTGTTCTCTGCTTGGTGTATATAGCGAAGAAAATGCCGGAACTGCGGCTTCAGGAGGAGGATTTTCGTCTGTCAGCCCATATTGTGAAGATGCAGGTGGGAATCGGCATTCCCATGGCGCTCCAGTTTTCCATCACCGCCATTGGTACTATGATGGTGCAGTCCGCGCTGAATATGCTGGGCTCCATGGCTGTAGCTGCCTTTACAGCGGCCAGCAAGGTGGAGCAGATTGCCACACAGGCTTATGTGGCTTTGGGAACCACCATGGCAACCTACTGTGCCCAGAACATGGGTGCAGGCAGAATTGACAGGATCCGTATGGGCTTCCGGGCATCTACCTGGATGGGTGTGGTTTACTCCCTGGTGTTTGGACTTCTGACCGCTTTCTTTGGAAAGTACTTGACCTATCTCTTTGTGTCAAGCGATGTGCAGACACTGATGGGGCAGGTGGATATCTACCTGAAATGCGCCTCCCTGTTTTTCATTGCCCTGAATATTGTAAATGTATACCGAAACGGCATTCAGGGCATGGGATATGGTATACTGCCCATGATGGCAGGCGTGGCGGAGCTTTTTGGCCGCGGTATCGTGGCTCTGGCGGCAGGGCTGAACAGGAGCTACCTGCTTGCCTGCCTGGCAAGTCCGGTTGCCTGGGTATTTGCAGGTGTGCTGCTGCTTTTCATGTACCGTCTGGTTATGAAGCAGCAGGAAAAGGTTTTCGGCAGCAGTTTCAAAAAAAGCAGATAGTCTTACTTTTCTTTTTTCTCTTTATGGGGTAAAATAGAGAGAAAAGAGAGAAGAGCAGGGAATATTTGTGAAGAAATTTGTGACGACTACTTACAGGATAACAACAGATAAGATAAAAAGACATCCGCTGAGATTCGTGATGATTAGTGACCTCCACAATGTGATGTTCGGGGAAAGAAATGAGCCGGTTTTTGAAAAGATCAGGGCTCTTAACCCGGATGCCATATTGATAGCCGGAGACCTGGTGCTGGGAAAAGAAGACGCGTCCCTGAAACCGGCTGCGGCATTTTTAAGCGAGGCCGTTAAACTGGCACCCGTATTATACGGGCCGGGCAATCACGAGCAGCGGATGAAATTATTCACAGAGGAATACGGGGGCCGATTCTCTGCGTTTGAGAAGAAAATGAAACAGATGGGTGTCTCCTATCTGGAAAATGAGCGTGTCGTTTGGCAGATAAAGGGGGAAACCGTGGCGGTGACCGGGCTGGATCTGCCTATTGAATATTATAACAGAGGGCCTCAGAAGGGACCGGGAAGAAAAGAACTGGAAGGGCTGATCGGAAGGCCCGACAAAGATGTATATGAGATCCTGCTTGCCCATACACCCAGGTTTGGGGATGACTATTTTGCATGGGGGGCGGATTTGATTCTGTCCGGGCATTACCACGGGGGAATCATGCGGCTTCCGTTTTTAGGCAGTGTTATCAGCCCTGATTTTCGTCTGTTTCCCCGCTATGCTTACGGGGAATACAGAAAGAAAGACAATACGCCTGCAAAAAGGGCGGGAAGAAGACAAAGAGTAACAGGAAAGGAACAGATCATGATTACAGGTGCGGGACTGGGTGAGCACACACTGCCTCTTCGGATCAACAATCCGAGAGAACTGGTGGTGCTGGAATGTCTGCCGAAAGAGGTGTGAAATGGAAGAGAAAAACGGTATGGTAAAAATACGTGAAAATGTGGGGAAGGTGATTGTGGGAAAAGAAAAGGTGCTGGAGCTTCTTCTCACTGCCCTGACTGCCGGAGGCCATGTCCTTTTGGAGGACGTGCCCGGAACAGGCAAGACGATGATGGCGAAATCCCTGGCCCGCTCCATGGACGGGAAATTCTCCCGCATTCAGTTTACGCCGGATCTGCTGCCCTCTGATGTGACGGGGCTAAACTATTATAACCAGAAGGCAGGGGAGTTTCTATTCAAAGAAGGACCTGCTTTCTGCAACATTCTGCTGGCTGATGAGATCAACCGTGCCACGCCGAGGACTCAGTCAAGCCTTCTGGAGTGTATGGAGGAGCACCAGATTACCATTGACGGGGAAACCAGGACACTTCAGGAGCCTTTTTTTGTCATTGCCACTCAGAATCCGGTGGAGACCACAGGCACATTTCCGCTTCCGGAAGCGCAGATGGACCGTTTTTTTATGCGCCTTTCCATGGGGCTGCCGGACAAGGAGGAGGAGCTGGCCATCCTGGACCGTTTTGAGGACAGACAGCCTCTTTTTGAGCTTTCCTGTGTGTGTACAAAGGAAGAACTTCTAAATGCAAGAGAGGCATACAAAAAGGTATATGTGCACCCGGATCTGAAGTCCTATCTGGTGGAGGTGGTGCAGGCCACCCGAACAGCAGGAGATGTGATCGCAGGTGTAAGTCCAAGGGGTACCCTGGCTCTTTTTAACGGCGCGAAAGCTTATGCCTATGTAAAGGGCAGGGATTATGTGGTGCCGGAGGATATAAAAACCGTGGCGGTTCCCATTCTGGCCCACAGAATGATCATGACCTCCGGATACGGACAGGAGGAGAGCGGCAGCCAGGCAATTCAGCGGATCCTGAATCAGGTCCCTGTACCCACAGAGGAGTGGAAGAGAAAAACATGACAATTTTTTTGCTTTTGCTGGGAGCCGTCCTGCTGCAGTTTTTGGCGGAGTGGTTCTACCGAAAGAATTGGGACAGGCATCTGGAGGTAAATGTAAAATTCCAGGAACAGCCCGTCCACGAAGGGGAGAAGGCATACCTGACGGAAACCATTGAAAACAGAAAATGGCTCCTTCTTCCCATGCTGCAGGCAGCCTTTCGGGTACATAGAAACCTCTTCTTTGAGGAGGAGGAAAATACCAGTATCTCCGACTATACCTATAAAAGAGATATCTTCTCCGTACTGTTTTACCAGAAAATAGAGCGGGAAATCACATTTCTGGCAAGGAAAAGGGGATACTACGAGATTGAGCAGGCAGAGATTCTCACAAGAGGCCTTCTTATGAACCGTGAGATGTATCGGACCATGCCTCTTTCCACCCATCTGTATGTATATCCGAGAACGATTCCCGTCTCCCGCATGGAAATTCCCTTTAAAAAGCTTATGGGACAGGTCTTGGTACGGCAGCGGATGTATGAGGACCCTTTTTCCTTCCGCGGCCTGCGGGAATACCAGCCGGGGGACCCTATGAATAAAATCAACTGGAAGGCCTCCGCAAAAGAAGGCGGTCTTATGGTAAATCTGCTGGATTCCACATCCAGTGCCCAGGTCCTCATCTATCTGGATGTGGAGGATGAGACCATATGGAAATACGAAGAGATCCACGAGGCAGGCATTTCCCTGGCCGTCTCCTTAGCAGAACAGCTTCTGCAGAGAGGCATTGCCACAGGCCTTGTCACCAACGGCAGGGATCACATCACAGAGGCACCCATCGCCGTTTTGCCCGGCACGGGAAGAGGACAGCTTGTAAAACTGTATCAGAATCTGGCAAGACTGGATCTGGACCTTCCCGCCGGAAAGTTTCCCGAACTTTTAAGTGCGCAGCGCCGTCTTTTGTCAGAAGGCCGGGGTATCCCTGTTCTTATTTCCAAAAATCAGGGCCAGCCTCTTTTTACAGAGATGGAAACACTTGCGAAGGCCGGGGGCAGCGCCCTGTGGATTTCCACCCTGTACAAGGATATGGAGTGGAAGCTTCCGTGCTCGCCCCACATGGAGATCATACGCTGGGAGGTGCCGAGATGAAAATAGATCTGCTGGTTGTATACCGCTTTTTTCATACATTTCTTCTGACGGACAGTCTGGCACTTTTGATCCTGTCTTTCGGCGGGGATATCACGCCGATTCAGATGATGAAAAGCCTGCTGCTGTTTGTCCCCATACTGCTCTTATACTGGATACAGCGCCGCTTTCAGAGTCTGCTTCTTTTTGCAGTGTCAGGTGCAGTAAGCCTGGCAGTTCTGTATACTGCCTCTCAAACGGTGTGGGAGAGAGCAGCGTTCATGGTCTGCGGAGCTCTTCTTGTGCTTCTGTACTTCTTTGAGCGGGCGGGAAGCGGAGAGAGCCTTCTTGTGCGGCCTTCCTACGCGGGGCTTCTGATTTTTGCAGGTATCTATATCTATACACTGGCATACCATAAGAGCACTCTGGGAACGGTCATCTGTCTTTTCACAGGGGCTTATTGGCTGCTCACCATTCTTTCGGAAAACCGGCGCTCCCTTCTGAAGCTGTATGCACAGAATGAGAAGCTCCACAGATTCCCGAAAAACAGAATCGCGGAGGGGAACAGGATCGCCCTGGGCGGTTTCTGTGTTCTTGTCACTGCGGGAATGATATTTCTGCCCATGTCCGGCTTTGACAAGGTCTTACAAAGAATTGGGCACCTGCTGGTACGTCTGCTTCGGAGACTTCTGGCAGGTCTTGGCGGGGCGGAGGAGCTGATCCAGGAGGAGCCGGAGATGGCGGAACAGATGCCGTTTTTTCCGGGAGAATTTAAGGAGGCTTCCCCTTTCTGGCAGGCGCTTTTTCAAATACTGGAAAAAGTGTTTGTTTTACTGTTTCTGGCAGCAGTTGTTTATCTTGTCTGCCGTATCCTTTATGATTTATATAAAAAATACCATGAAACCGTTCTTACGGACGGGGACCGCGTGGAGTTTCTTTCCCCCGTGAAGGGAGACCGGAAAGAGGGATTGAAAAAGAGAAAGAGAAGCGGCAGCCTTTTCTCTGCCCGCTCCGCAAATGAGATGATCCGCAGATATTATAAAAAGAAGATAGAGAGCACTGCAAAAAAGACCATCCCTGTGTCATTGGCCCCGGAGGAGATTGAGGAGACAGCAGGGCTGTCGGGTGCCGAGGGGATGGAAGAATTCCATGAGATATATGAGAAGGCAAGATACGGGAAAGAAAGATGCGGACAGGATGAGGTTTTGAGGATGAGAGAGCTGAGGTGACAGTTTGGCCGGTCCGGACCAGACCGGGGAAGATGATGCAAGGAATATTCTGGACTTTTTACTGAAAATAGTGTAGAATGTCGTAAGCGGTATGCCCGATACCATGGAAAGGATGAGAATAAATGGGAATCCCGGTAAAGCTTCCGGTGTTTGAGGGGCCTTTAGACCTGCTTTTACACCTGATCGAGAAGAATAAAGTAAATATTTACGACATTCCCATTGTGGAGATAACGGATCAGTACATGGAGTATATTCACCAGATGGAGAGGGAAGATCTGAATATCATGAGCGAGTTCATGGTCATGGCGGCAACCCTCATTTCTATCAAATGCAGGATGCTTCTCCCAAAAGAAGTCAATGAGGACGGTGAGGAAGAAGATCCCAGAGACGAACTGGTGCGTCAGCTTCTGGAGTATAAGATGTATAAATATATGTCCTATGAACTCAGGGACCGGATGGCAGAAGCGGCAAAAAGTATCTATAAGCTCCCCACCCTTCCAAGGGAAGTGGAGGACTACAGGGAGCCTGTGGATACCAGCGAGCTTCTGGACGGGCTGACACTGGGACGTCTTCACAAAATTTTCCAGGATGTATTAAAACGCCAGGAGGATAAAAAGGACCCCATCCGAAGCAATTTCGGCAAGATTGAGCAGGAGGAGGTCAGTCTTCCGGAGAAAATGACCGACGTGGAGGAGTACGCCAGAAGACACCGGCGTTTCAGCTTTCGTGACCTTCTGGGAAAACAGGCCAGCAAATTCCAGGTGGTGGTTACATTTCTGGCGATCCTGGAGCTGATGAAGACAGGAAAGATATCTATCAGGCAGGAGCATATTTTTGACGATATTCAGATTGAGAGCAAGGAGGCAGGGGACCCGTATGGAAATTGAACATCTGGAAGGCGCTGTTGAGGCGCTTTTGTTTGCTATGGGGGAATCCGTAGAGGTTTCCGCCATTGCCAAGGCTATAGGACATGATACGGAAACCACCAGAAAGATCATTCGGAATATGATGCTGAAATATAATGCCGGGGACCGGGGAATCAAGATCATAGAGCTGGAAAATGCATATCAGATGTGCACAAAGGAAGAGTATTATGACTATCTGGTCAAGCTTGCCCTGCAGCCGAAAAAGGCGGTGCTGACAGACGTTATGCTGGAGACACTCTCCATCATTGCCTATAAACAGCCGGTCACAAAACTTGAAATAGAGAAGATACGCGGTGTCAAGTCTGACCATGCGGTGAACAAACTCATGGAATATAATCTGGTACAGGAGGTCGGCCGTCTGGACGCACCGGGAAGGCCGCTGCTCTTTGGAACCACGGAGGAGTTTTTAAGAAACTTCGGGGTTCAGGGGCTGGATGAGCTGCCGGAGCTGGACCCGGTACAGATAGAAGATTTCAAGGCAGAAGCAGAAGAAGAAATTCAGCTTAAGCTGGATGTATAAACGGGGGAAAGAGACATGCCAACAACTTACACACATGACATTTTCGGCAAGGAGGTATATAAAAGACTTCCTTCTGAGATAAAAGAGGCAATCAGGGAATCCAAAAGTATGTATCTGATCGGCCTGCACGGACCTGATATTTTGTTTTACTATCAGCCCCTGATGAAAAACAGGGTGAGCGGGCTGGGACACCAGGTTCACCAGAGAGAGGCCGCAGAATTTTTCTGTCAGGCTGTTGTAAAATACCAGGAGGAGCCGACTGCGCAGATGTTATCCTATCTGCTGGGATTTGGATGCCACTACATTTTGGACAGCGCCTGCCATCCCTATGTACGGCGGTTTGAAAAGGAAACCGGTGCGTCCCATTCAGAGATTGAATCTGAGCTTGACCGGTACTATATGCTGCGTGAGGGAAAGGACCCGTTTACCTACAGACCTGCCGTAAATATCTTCCCCACAATGGAGGGCTGCAGGACCATAAGCAGGGCCTTTGGGAAGATCACAGTGAAGCAGGCGGCAAAAGCACTTCACGGTATGAGATTTTACACCGGAGCCCTTGTCTGCAGCAGCAGCCTGAAGAGAAAGGGACTGCTGGGAATCATGAAGCTGTTTGGATGCCGGGACACTCTGGGAGGCCATATCATACCGGCAAAGCCGGACAGAAGATGTGATATGGCAACAGATGTACTGCGTCATCTGTATGAAGAGGCATTGGATGAGGCGGTGGAAGCACTTACAAATCTGTACGGCTGCATGGTAAAGGAAGAGCGGCTGTCGCAGCGCTTCGGCAGAAATTTCGGCTGAGAAGAACGGGGGGCATATGAAGGGATTAACCAAACTGGAGAAACAGTGGGTACTGTATGATGTGGGGAACTCAGCGTTCGTCATGCTGTGTACCACGATCATTCCCATTTATTTTAAGAATATAGCCACAGCGGAGGGGATTTCCCTGGCGGATTCCACAGCGTATCTAAGCTATGCACTGTCTGTGTGTACCATCCTGGTAGCGCTCATGGGTCCGGTGTTCGGAACCCTGGCGGACACAAAAGGGTATAAGAAACCCATGTTCGCCACTTTTTTTGTGATCGGCGTAGTCGGGTGTCTTTCTCTTGCCATACCCAAGGAATGGCTGGCTTTTCTGGTGGTACTGGTGATCGCCAAGACCACATATAGTATGAGCCTGATCTTCTATGATTCCATGCTGGCAGATGTGACTGTGGATGAGAGGATGGACATGGTTTCCTCCCATGGCTATGCGTGGGGGTATATCGGGAGCTGTATTCCCTTTATCGCCTGTCTGCTCCTCATACTTTTTGCAGAGAAGCTGGGTATCTCAGGCGTTACGGCAACCATGATCTCTTTTGGGATCACAGGGATCTGGTGGTTTGCAGTCACGATTCCCCTATTGAAAAATTATAATCAGAAGCATTGGGTGGAGGTAAAGGGCAGCCCGGTAAAGGAGAGCTTTTCCAGACTGAAAAAAGTGCTCTTTAAGATCAATAAGGACAAAAAGGTGCTTTATTTTCTGGGCGCGTTTTTCTTCTATATTGACGGCGTTTACACCATCATCGACCTGGCTACCTCCTACGGAAAGGACGTGGGAATTGATGACACGCATCTTCTTCTGGCACTGCTGCTGACACAGATTGTAGCGTTTCCCTGTTCTCTTTTGTTTGGAAAGTTCTCGGCAAGATTTAAGAGTGAGAAGCTGATCAAAGTATGTATACTGGGATATTTGGGAATCGCACTGTTTGCCCTTCAGCTTGACAGGGCATGGGAATTCTGGTTCTTAGCAGTCTGCGTGGCTGTATTTCAGGGGGCCATCCAGGCGCTTTCCAGATCTTATTTTGCAAGGATCATTCCCAAGGAAAACTCCAGCGAGTATTTCGGGTTTTATGATATATTCGGAAAGGGAGCGGCGTTCATGGGAACCATGCTCATGGGCATTTCCACACAGTTGAGCGGAAGTTCAAGGACAGGAGTGGGAATGCTGGCGGTGATGTTTATCATCGGATTTTTCCTGTTCGGAAAGACAGAGAAAATCAGCCGCAGCGCTGCATGACAAAGAACGGAAGCTGTACTGTAACCGGGGCGGACCGGTTTGGTACAGCTTTTTGTTATAATCCTCCCGGGACAGGCATATAATGTATAAGAAATTTTGTGTGCAGGGATGGAAGCATGAAAAAAATTATAAGCTGGATTTTGGTATGCGCAGTGATAACCGGGTGCTTCGTGGTACATAGAGATACCGTCTGGGCAGAGGAAAATGGACAGGGTGTTGGCAGCCTGTACGCCACCTCAGCGGTACTTATGGATGCGGACTCAGGAAGGATACTCTATGAAAAAAACGGGTTTGAGAAAAGGCCCATGGCCAGTACCACTAAGATCATGACCTGTATTCTGGCTTTGGAGAAGGGCAACGCGGAGGATATTGTGACAGCATCCGCCTATGCGGCATCCAGGCCGAAAGTACATCTGGGAGTGACAGAGGGAGAAACCTTCCGTTTTGGAGACCTTTTGTATTCTCTGATGCTGGAGAGCCACAATGATGCGGCTGTGATGATCGCGGAACATCTGGGAGGAAGTGTGGAGGGATTCGCGGATATGATGAACGCCAAGGCCGGAGAACTGGGGTGTGAGGATACTTATTTTATCACACCCAACGGCCTGGATGCCGCTGTCACAGTGGGGGAGGAACAGAAGGTGCATTCCACAACAGCGGCAGACCTGGCACGTATCATGAAGTATTGTATCAAAGAATCTCCCTGCAGGGAGGAATTTCTTAACGTGACAAGGACGGCCTCCTACAGTTTCTCGGACGCGGAGGGAAAGCGGAGCTTTTCCTGCAACAACCACAATGCTTTTCTGAACATGATGGAGGGTGCCCTCACCGGAAAAACCGGGTTTACGGCAAATGCCGGTTACTGCTATGTAGGTGCCCTCACCAGGGACGGCAGAACATTCATTGTTGCCCTTCTGGCATGCGGATGGCCGAATAACAAGACCTACAAATGGAAGGATACCACAAAACTTATGAATTACGGGCTGGAAAATTACAGTTACCGTTCCTTTTCTGACGCGGCACTTCCCGATATACCGGCAGCCATACCGGTTCAGAACGGACAGAGTGAAACCCTGGGAGATACAGCCCTTACTGAGGTGGAGGCTGAGACAGCTAAGGACTTCGGTATGCTGATGCGCCGGGATGAGGAAATTGAAGTGAGTTATGAGGGAAAAGAGACTTTGAAAGCACCGGTCAAAGCGGGAACGCAGGTGGGAACCATCACTTACCGGGTGGGAGGCCAGACATTTCTCACTTGTCCGGTGAAAATCAGGCAGTCTGTCAAGAAGATAGATTTTCCCTGGTGTCTGGAAAAGACCATGGACAAATGGGCATTCGGCGCAGCAGGCTGATCGCGGGGCACTTTACAATTTTTGACGTTGTGATAAAATAAAAGAAAAAACAAGGAGGAATCAGAACATGAATGCAGTGATGGAAAATATTTTGACCAGAAGAAGTATCCGGGCATTTCAAAATAAGGAAATTCCACGAGAAGAGCTGGAACAGATCATCCGGGCCGGACTCTATGCGCCCAGCGGACAGAACCGTCAGACATGGAAATTTACCGTGGTGACAGACCGGGAGCAGATCGGGAAGCTGGCGGAAGTCATAGGAAGGAAACTGGGAAGAGACGGGTATGACATGTACAGCCCTCAGGTTCTGATCATTCCGTCCAATGAAAAGGAAAATCAGCATTCCATGGAGGACAATGCCTGTGCTCTGGAAAATATGTTTCTGGCGGCTCATTCCTTCGGGATTGGTTCTGTCTGGATCAACCAGATGCGGGATATCTGCGATGAGCCTGAGGTGCGGGAGATGTTAAGGAGCTGGGAGATACCGGATTCCCACAGGGTATTCGGCATGGCTGCCCTTGGATATGCTGCGGCATCAGAGAAAAAAGAAGTGAAAAAAACAGGAGAGGTACATTTTGTGTAACAGCCAGGCAGGTATCCGCATTTTCCGTGCGGACCGTAAGTTACCATATTGTATGACAGGACATTTAGCATGGGACATATAACATCAAAAGACGCATATAAAAATCTGGAAGAAAGAATCAACTGGTTTACCCAGGGAGCGCCGCCTTCGGAGACTTTTTATAAGATCCTCCAGGTGCTCTACACGGAGAAGGAGGCAAAATGGGTGGCACTTCTGCCGGTACGCCCCTTCACTTTGAAAAAGGCTGCCCGTATCTGGGGGACCACGGAGGCAAAGGCGGAAAAAGTGCTGGACCATCTGTGTGAGAAGGCGCTGCTGGTGGATTCCACCTACAGGGGAGTCCGCCGTTTTGTCATGCCGCCGCCCATGGCCGGGTTTATTGAATTTGCCCTGATGAGGACCAGAGGGGATATTGACCAGAAGTATCTCAGCGAACTGTATTATCAGTATATGAATGTGGAGGAGGACTTTGTAAAAGACCTTTTCTATGCCACGGAGACAAAGCTGGGCCGTGTCTACGTGCAGGAGCCGGTGCTTACCACGGAAAATACCCTGCATATCCTGGACCATGAGCGGGCCAGCCACATTGTGGAGGAGGCAGAGTACATTGGCCTGGGAACCTGTTACTGCAGACATAAGGCATATCACGCGGGGCATCCCTGTGAGATTGATGCTCCCTGGGATGTATGCCTGACTTTCGGCAATGTAGCTCGCTCCCTGGCAGAGCACGGCGGACATGCCCGGCTTATCTCCAAGGAAGAAGCCATGGACGCTCTGGAACGCTCCTACGATGCGGGACTGGTGCAGATCGGGGAGAATGTCAGAGAGGACCCGGCGTTTATCTGTAACTGCTGCGGATGCTGTTGTGAGGCTCTGCAGGCTGCCAGAAAATTCTCTCCCATGCAGCCGGTGGCAACCACCAATTATATCCCGTCGGTGGAGGAGAAGACCTGTATCGGATGCGGAAAGTGTGAGAAGGCATGTCCCATTTTTGCCATTTCCATGGAGACGGTCCCGGAGGACGGGAAAAAGAAAAGACGTCCCGTGGTGGATACGGATATCTGCCTGGGCTGCGGTGTGTGCGCATCCAGATGTCCCAACGGTTCCCTGAAACTGGAGCGGCGTCCGGTACAGGTGATAACGCCTGTGAACAGTACGCACAGGTTTGTGCTCCAGGCCATAGAAAAAGGAACGCTTCAGAACCTCGTATTCGACAATCAGGCATTTGCCAACCACAGAGCCATGGCTGCCGTGTTTGGAGTGATCTTAAATCTGCCTCCGCTGAAACAGGCACTGGCAAGTAAGCAGTTTAAATCTGTATATCTGGATAAACTTTTGTCAAGTGCTGTGAATAAAAGCAGGAATAAAAAATAAACGGAAAAAGGATCTTTCGCTATCTTGCGCTGCATAAGGCCGCGGTGCATAGAAAACGGAAGATTCTTTTTTTGATATATCAAACAACGAAGGTAAAATGTGAAAAAAGTGTGAAATTAGCACTCGCCTATTGACAGTGCTAATAATGCGTGCTATATTACAATTAGAACAAGGGAAAAGAAAGAATCCCCTGCCAAATGTAACAATTCATTGATTGATATATAGGAAAGGAGAATGACTTATGAGAATGATGCCCAGTATTTTTGGAGAAGATTTATTTGATGAATGGATGGATTTTCCTTTTGAGAAGGAGTTCTTCGGAAGGAAGAATCCGCTGTACGGAAAGAATGAGAAGAATTTGATGAAGACCGACGTAAAAGAGACGGAAGATTCCTTTGAAATTGACATTGACCTGCCGGGCTTCAAGAAAGAGAATGTAACGGCCAGACTGGAGAACGGATATCTCACCATCCAGGCATCCAAAGGACTTGACAAGGATAAAGAGGATAAGGAAGGAAAATATATCCGCAGAGAACGCTACGCGGGAAGCTGCTCCAGAAGCTTCTATATCGGCGAAGGCGTTACCCAGGATGAGATTCGGGCCAGATTTGAGGACGGAATCCTTCGTCTCACGGTACCTAAGAAAGACAAAAAACAGGTGGAAGAAAATAAATATATCTCCATTGAAGGATAAGCTTCTTTGTTACCCCTCCTTTGAGGACCGCCGCTTCGTCTGTAAGCGGCGGTCCTTTTTGGCTTGCCGGGAGACAGACAGCAGCAGTTTACAAGATCTGTCTCTCTGTGCTATGGTAAGAGAAAAAACAGGAGATATTTTAGGATGAAGACAGTTATCATGAATTTTTCCGGTGTGTACCCGGAGGAAGATTTTTATAGACAAAAGGCCGGTGATTATGAGATGGTGGATTTTACCCATGCGGAAGGGGTCAATTGTTACTGTACCTCGGAGGCAGAACAGGAGATTAAGGAAAGGATTCGGGCATATGGCCCCTGCGGCATCCATTTTCTGGATTCCGGCAATTATCACTATTTATCAAAATTTTGGATGGAGATGATTGACACTCCTTTTTCCCTTCTTCTTTTTGACAATCACACAGACATGCAGGAATCCGCATTCTTTGGCCTTCTGTCCTGCGGAAGCTGGGTGAGAGAAGCTATGCTGTCCAATCCCCTGCTGAAAAGTGTGTGTATCATAGGGCCAAAAGAGGCAGATTTTCAAAGGGATATACCGTCAAAACAGGTGACCTGGGTATCTGCCGAGGATCTGCAGGAGGGCAGACTACAGAAGTTCAGAGAATTTTTGGAGGGGGAATCCTGTCCCTTATATCTCTCTGTGGACAAGGATATTCTCCGGGGCAGGGATGCAGTCACAAACTGGGACCAGGGAGAGATGAAACTGGACTGCCTTCTGGGCCTGATCGAGGAGGCGGCAGCGGCAAGGAAATGTATCGGAGGGGACATCTGTGGGGAAAATCCACCCGAGAGTGGTTTCTGTGAAAATAGGGAATTACACATAAACAGTCAGACAAATGAAAGATTAAAAGAGGTAATGGCTAAAGTGATGGTAAATTCTACCAATAATAGTAATTCTTATCAGAAAGATTGACACGGGGAATTGTATGCCTGTATAATAAAAAACAAATTGCAAATGTCGAAATATGTAGAACAGGAAAAGGGAATCTGAGGGGAGAAAAAGACGCGAAAAGTCATGGGACGGGAATGCCGTGGAAGTCTGCACATATGTGCGGAGGGCCGGGCAGTTCGGGGCCTGTGTTTTATTATGTATACGGAGGAAAAAGGGAAAGAATGGAAGAGAGAGCACAAGAGACAAAAGACATCAGGGAATTTCTGCCATTGTCAAACAGCCAGCAGAACATATGGAATCTGGAGATGGCCCATCCGGGTACGCCGATCAATACCATATGCACCGTACTGCGCATTGACGGTAATTTTCATGTGGAGTATCTGCAGGAATGTATCAGGCTTTGTTATGAGGACTATCCTGTTCTGCGCACCAGGATCACACTTCGGGAGGGAGAGGTGTGCCAGTATATTGATCCGCATATACAAAGAAATGTTCCGTTTCTGGATTTTTCCAGGACAAACAAAAAGGGCGCGGATATCTGGGATGTTTCCGTGGCACGGGAGCATATTACGCTTCTGGATTCCCCCCTGTGTCAGATGATACTTTTTAAGAGGGCGGAAAATACAGGCGGAATTCTGACAAAAGTGCATCATATCATAGCGGATGCCTGGTCCCAGACGGTTGTGACCAACCGGATCATTCACAACTATTTCCGCATGTTAAAGGGGGAGGCGCCGGACAGAGAGCCTATGCCGGACTATGCGCTGCATATTGAGCTTGAGAATAAGTATCTCGCCTCAAAAAGCTTTGAACGTGACAGGGAATACTGGAAGTCCATGCTGAAGGATATACAGCCGGCAGCAGCAAAAGAACACCCCTACGCCCAGGTCAGCCCTGTGGGAATCCGCAGGTCTTTTGCAGTCTCCAACCGGATGAACCGTATGATCGCAGGCTTCTGCAGGGAAAAGAAGGTATCCCCTTTTGCCGTGTTTTATATGGCTTTGGCGATCTATCTGCGCAGGATCAAAGGGCAGGAGCGGTTCTGCATCGGTGTCCCCACCATTAACCGTCTGAATTTCAAGGAAAAACAGATGGCAGGCATGTTTGTAAATACTCTGCCCTTTGTCAATGAGCTGGATGCATCCATTTCCTTTCAGGAATTTAATGAAAAGCTGCAGACAGACTGGTACCAGCTTCTCTATCACCAGAGAATGCCGTTTTCGGAGATAAAAAAGCTGGCTGCCCGGAATCAAGAGGGAGCCGCACCGGATCAGCTCTTCGGAATTGTACTGTCCTACCAGAACGGGCAGATCCACCATCTGCAGGGCGCCCAGGTGACCCTGGAAGGGCGCTGGCTCTACAGTGGCTACCAGGCAGAACCTCTGTGTATTCATTTGAGCAGCAGAGATGAGGATAACCGGTTTCAGGTGGATTATGATTATCAGACACAGCTTTTTTCCGAGCGTGAGATCACGACTCTGCATCAGCATTTGATGGACATTCTGCACAGTGCCCTGCTGCATCCCAAGACACCCATAAAAGAACTGTCTGTCATCAGTGAGGAGGAGGAAGAGCGCCTCATCTTTGACTTTAACCAGACAGATACCTGGTATCCGAGAAAACAGAATATAGCCGACCATCTGCGGGAACAGGCAGTCATGAATCCAAAAAGGGCAGCTGTCATATTCAGAAATGAGAGGCTTACCTATGAAAGATTCATAAGGGAGGCAGAGCAGCTTGCAGGGAAAATTGCCTGTTTTTGTCCTGAAGGAGGAAGAAATGTAGCTGTCCTAATGGAGCGCAGTGACAGGCTTCTGGTTGTTATGGCTGCTGTGGCGTTTTCCGGTAATGCATGGCTGCTTATAGACTGCCGCCAGCCGGCTGCGCGTATCAGCGAACTGCTGGAGGGAAGTGAGGCGGTTCTTGTTGTCTCGGACGGGACAGCGGAGATTTTAAATCCCGCCGTACCGGTCTTAACGGAGGAAATGCTTGCAAAGGGAAAGAGTGCCGCCTGTGTTGCTGCAGGACCTGATGACCTGGCCTATCTTGTCTATACATCCGGAAGTACGGGAACACCGAAGGCTGTGGAGGTGGAGCAGCACAGTGTGCTGAATCTGGCGGCTGCCATGGCACCTCTTTATCCCAAAGGGGCGGTTCTGTCCATCTGCAATGTGGGTTTTGATGCCTTTTTGCTGGAGAGCATCAGCGCGCTGTTAAACGGCAGGACCATTGTGATGGCGGAGGAGGCCGTTTGTAACCGGCCTGCAGGTCTGGCAGATCTCATTAACGGTTACGACGCCGGATTTATGGCTTTAACGCCCTCCAGGCTTCTGGAATATCTGAAGGACCCGGCATTTGGAAAGGCCATGTCTCATATAGAATGCGTTGTATGCGGAGGAGAAAGTATGCCTCCGGAGCTTTACCATGCTCTGCGTTTCTGTTCTTCTGTTCAATTATATAACCAATACGGTCCGTCTGAGGCCACTGTGGCAGTGAGTCACAGCGCGGTTACCGGCAATGAGATGATTTCCATCGGGAAACCTCTCGGCAACTGCAGAATTTATATACTGGACGAATCCATGCGTCCCCTGCCTGTGGGTGCTGCCGGTGAGCTTTATATCGGCGGGGACTGCCTGGCCAGGGGGTATCATGGAGATGAGGAACTCACCAGGAAAAAGTTCGTGGAGGACCCCTATATTCCCGGTGAACGTCTGTACCGGACAGGTGATATGGGATACTGGACGCAGGACGGTGAGATCATATTTACGGGCAGGAAAGACGGACAGTTAAAAATCCTGGGGCACAGAATGGAGCCTGCGGAGATTGAGGAAAAACTGGTGTCGCATCCAAAAGTAAATATGGCTGCAGTGAAAGCTTTTGACAATCTTCTGATTGCCTATTATACCTCCGGGGAAGGGCTTGAGGGAGAAGAACTTCTCTCTTACGCGGCATTTTATCTGCCAAGATATCAGGTGCCTGCAATGGCGGTGCTTCTGGAAGAAATGCCGGTCACTGCCAGCGGAAAAGTGGATTATAAAAAGCTTCCGAAACCGTATATGCCTGATGTACAGGAGGCACCTGCCGACGAACTGGAAGAAAAACTGCTGGAAATATGGAGGAAATCCCTGCAGCAGCCCGGGCTGAGCATTCATTCCGATTATTTTCTAAGCGGCGGGGATTCCCTGAACGCGGTTGCCATGCTGACGGAAGTGGAACGGGAGTTTTCTGTCCTTCCTGAGCTGACCAGCCTGTATGCCTGCCGGACTGTACGGCGCTTTGCCAATCTGCTGCGCGGCAGCAAGGCAGATGCGTCCTCTTACCACACAGAGATACCAAAGGCCCCTGACGGTGATACATATCCGCTGACGGCTGCCCAGAGAAGCTTTTATGTGCTGGAGCAGACAGATGAGACAAAGACAGGCTATCACATGCCCGGGATTTTTCTCGTGGAGGGTAATCTGGACAGGGAAACACTGACTCGTGCGTTTCACAGAATCATAGAGGAGGATGAGACCTTCAGGACAGGATTTGAGATATCCGGTTCCAGCGTACAGGCCCGTGTGCACAGGCAGGTGGAGTTTGAGCTGGAGGAAGTGCAGGGGCGGAATATAAAAGAGGCGGCCGCCGGTTTTATACGGCCGTTTTCCCTTGACAGACCGCCGCTTATGCGGGCCGGATTTTTCACGGAGGGGGAAAAGAAATATCTGCTTCTGGATATACATCACCTGATCTCCGATGGCATGAGCAGCCAGCTTGTTTTTGAACGGCTTCACAGAGCGTGCCTGGGGGAAGAGACGGAAATGCCGAATACTACTTACAGGGATTATGCCTGGTGGGTGGATAAAAGACCGGAAAAACTGCAGAAACGCCAGGAGGATTACTGGAGAGCCAGGCTTTTAGAAGACCGGGAGGAGCTTCGTCTTCCCACAGACAGGATACGCCCCGGTGTGTTTGACGGGCGGGGGGCCAGATATTATTTCCATATGCCGCATGAGATGGAGGAAGCGGGAAGAAAATTTTGTGCCCAGCAGCAGGTGACCCCTTACATGCTGCTTCTGTCCGCATTCGGCATATTGCTCTTCGGCGTGTGCGGACAGGAAAAAATCGTGGTGGGGACTCCTGTTTCAGGCCGGCGCCACGGGGATCTGAGCCGGGTGACAGGTGTGTTCGTGAATACCCTTCCTGTATTTTTGGAGCCGGAGAGAAAGAAAAACTATCTGGAATATCTGCATCAGGTGCGGGAACGTGTGCTGGAAATGCTGGACAATCAGGATACACCCCTGGAAGATATCGTAGCCATGTCAAATGCAGAGCGGAACAGGGACAGGAATCCCCTGTATCAGGTGCTGTTTTCCCTGACCGCAGCGCAGACCGAAAATCTGCCTCTGGGAGATGCGAAACTCTCCATGGTGCAGATGGAAGAAGTATCTGTGAAGATGGATCTTCATCTGGAAGTGATCCAAAGCGGAGAGGAAAGCCGTTTTTGTTTTGAGTACGCGAAATCTCTTTTTGACAGTGTGACCATTGCGTTTTACAGCCGCTGTTATCTGGAAATCTTAAGACAGATCCTGGAGCTTCCCCATCAGGAGATCGGCAGCATCAGTCTGTTGGAGGACAGTGACAGAATCCGCCTGCTGGAGGAACCGAATTTTGTGAGAATGCCTTATGACGGTACTCTGATCGACCGGTTGATCGACCGGCAGGCACGTCTCTATCCGTCACGCACGGCTGTATGCTGGGGCAGTAATAAGACATATACGTTCGGGGAATTAAAAGAAAAGTCAGATGGTCTGGCAGCGTATCTGATCAGCAGGAATATTCAGCATGGAGACAGAGTGGCCTTTCTTTTAAAACGGGATGGGGATATGCTGGCAGCCATGCTGGGAATTTTAAAAGCAGGAGCTGTCTATCTTCCCCTGGACCCTGCACTTCCGAAAGAACGGATCTGCTATATGCTGGAAAATGCGGAGGCAAAGCTGCTTCTGTGCAGCAATGAAGTGAAATTGCCCGGTGAGATCCCCTGTCCGGTGCTTCCCCCTGTCTTTGATGGTGACAGGGCAAAACTGCCTGTAAAGGGACGCAGCGGCGGGGATGTGCTGAATGTGATATATACCTCAGGAACAACAGGACAGCCCAAGGGCGTTATGATGGTACACAAAGCAATTTCAAACCTGGCGGCACATGCAGATGCTATTCTCGGAAGGGAGAATAGCTGTGTGCTCTGTGCGTCCAACTGCGTATTTGATGTGTTTACCATAGAGACGCTGCTGGCCCTTGCCAGAGGAAGGCGTGTCAGTGTGGCGGATGAGGAGGAAATGCTTCTCCCCTGGAAGATGGCGGAGCGGATGAGACAGGACGGCGCTGCGGTGCTGCAGCTCACGCCTTCCAGAATACAGATGTGTCTGCAGGAGGCTTCCTTTGCGGAAGTTCTTGCACAGACGGAGGTATTGATCCTCATGGGAGAGCCGTGGACACTGGCACTGAAGGAGAGGATCAGGAAGCTTACCAATGCCCGGATCTTTAATATCTATGGTCCCACAGAGACATCTGTTTACAACTGCCAGGGGGATATTACGGATGACAATGCCATCCACATAGGAAAGCCCATCGGCAACTGCCGCTATTATCTTCTGGACCGGGAGATGCGGCAGGTGATGCCTACCGGGACAGGTGAGATTTACATAGCCGGGGAATGCCTTGCAAAAGGGTATATCAACAGGGATGATCTTACGGAACAGGTATTTCTGCCGGACCCCTTCTTTGCGGGTGAGTTCATGTATAAAACAGGTGATCTGGGACGCCTTCGGGCTGACGGGAACTGGCAGTGCCTGGGAAGAGTGGATTCTCAGCTAAAGCTCAACGGACACAGGATTGAGCCTGAAGAAATCGAGGCACAGATGCTGCAGTCCGGTCTTGTAAAAGAAGCGGCAGTGGTGCCTGTGAAAAGAGAGGGAACCGTATCAGCGCTCTGTGCTTTTGCTGTGCCCCAGGCCGGATTTTCGGAAGGATCCGTAAGAGATTTTCTGGCAGAGAGGCTGCCTGACTATATGGTACCCGGTCAGGTGAGAACTCTTGCGCAGATGCCCAGGACCTCCAGCGGAAAAGCGGACAGGAAGGCTCTGGAAGGAATGGCATGTATTTCGGATACAAAAGAGAAAAACGCACAGGCTGCGGAGGACGAGCATTCCGATGAAACAGTTATCGCACCGAAGGACAAACATTCCGATGAAACGGTTATCGCACCGGAGGAAATCTGGCGTGAAGTTCTGGGCCAGGAGCCGGATCTGGATAAGAGCTTTTTTGTACAGGGAGGAACTTCTCTGACTGCTATTGTGGTCCTGAGCCACTATTACAGCCGGCATTGGGATTTTTCACTCAACGATTTTTACCGGCATCCCACTTTGCGGGAACAGATACAGATGATTGGAAAGAGCGCGGATCATGTCTCCGAAAAAGAGGAGAAAACAGAGGGGCTCGAGTCAAAGCCGGCCGCAGCGGAGGAACGTCTGCCAAGATATGTATGCAGTCTTTCCGAGAAAGCAGATACAGGGAAAAATTTACTGCTGACAGGCGCTGCCGGTTATCTGGGAGCACATCTTCTTCGAGAACTGACGGCAGATGATCAGAAAACCATATATTGTCTTTTGAGAAAAGGCAGAGAGGCAAAGCTTACGCAGGTGCTTTCCTTCTATTTCGGAAAAAGCGGTGCAGACAAAATAAAAAGACAGGTCAGGATACTGGAGGGAGATATTACCCTTCCGGATCTGGGACTTGACAGGGAGATATATGAAAACCTCACAGATACCATAGAAACCGTAATCCATGCGGCAGCGGATGTCCGTCATTATGCACCCATGGAGGAACTGCTTCTGACAAATGTAGAGGGGACAAAGCATATGGTTTCCCTGGCTGAGAAAGCGGACGCGCTGTATATTCATATCTCCACAGTCAGTGTTTCGGGAGAATTTTTAAAGGATGCACCGAAGCTGCCGGCAGTATTTTCGGAGAGAGACCTGGATATGGGGCAGAACTGGGAGGAGAATCCCTACGTGAAAAGCAAGATCCTGGCCGAGACGTGGGTCTGCCGGGCCATGGACAGGGGATTGAAGGCCGGTATTTTCCGGGTTGGACGTCTCATAGGCAGAAAGAGCGACGGGGTGTTTCAGATAAATCCGGAGACCAACGCGTTTTACCGTCTGGTAAAAGGTATTCTGGAACTTGGGCAGATGCCGGAAGAATTTTACCGCATGCTGCTTGAGGTCACACCTGTAGACCAGTGTGCCCGGGCCGTCTGCAGTCTGATGGGACAGCCGGGCGGTGCCTGGCATATTGTGAATCCGGATGAGGTGTCTTTGGGTGCCCTTTTGGAAGAATGCGGGCAGGTAGAGTGTGTATCTGACCAGGTATTTGAGGAAAATTTGAGAAAACAGGCGTCAGCGTCCAGTTCACCCTATATACAGGCTGCAGCGGAAACTTATTTTTCAGGCAGGGCACAGAGAACTGCCATTTATGTGGATGCGAGAAGGACGGTATGTGAACTGAAACGTGTGCAGTTTGACTGGGACCATACGGACTTATATCAGGCAGTGCGCTGTTTTAGAAGCTGAGAGGAAAGCAGGGAGATTTTATGGAACGAATCATGACACATCTGGTGGATGTAGCGGTCACTATTCTGATTTTCTTTCTTTACAGCTGTATCCGGAAGGGCAGACTGCCGCTGCTGCAGAGGCTCTACGTGGCGGCATCGGCGTTTCTCCTTATCTGGCTTCTGGCGATTGCCGGAATCCTGGGGGGTGCTGACAGCAGTATGCAGGTGCTCACCATACTGGACGCTATCACCTGCGGTGCCTGCGCGCTGATGGTGGTCACTGTGCTGCTTTTGACAATTGCGTTTATATACAATTATGAAAAGCTTCCAAGGATATTTTATTTTCTCTATATCCTGCCGGTGGTGACCTCCCTGATCGTATTTACAAATCCATGGCATCATCTTTTTTATAAACAGTTTTCCATCTATGCCTCAGAGGTGAAATTCGGACCGTTGTTCATCCTGTCAGGCAGTCAGTATTATATTTACTGTATTCTGTCCATTGTGCTGGCCTTAAGGAACGGCATCAGGAAGAGAAATAATAGCGCAGTGTGGCAGTCCATTTTATTTGCATGGGGGCTGATCGTGCCGGTGTGTGTCAATCTTTTAGCAACCCTGAAGATTGTCAATCTGTCCATCGCGGCAACTCCCATTGCTTTCATGTTCACGATCATCTGCCACGGAATAGCAATTTATTATCTGAATTTTTTAAACATCAAGCCCATTGCACTGCAGAATATAATTGACAATATTTCGGATGGTTATGTGATCATTTCCTCAGACAGCCAGATCATCAATATGAATGATGCCTTCCGGGAGAATTTCGGGGAAAGCTACGGTATGAAAAATAACGTATATCTGGACCGTCAGGTGGAAGTTCTGGATGAACAGAAAAGGGATGTGATCTACAATCTGTTAAGTTTTTTTGATATCTGCAGACAGACGGTGAGTGTGATCACCTATGAGCAGGCAGTGATAAAAGACGACAAAAAGATTTATTATTCCGTGGAGCTGACTCCGGTATTCGGAAAACAGAGAATGATGGGCGTGGTGGCGCTTTTTAAGGACGTGACACAGGTAAAAGAGGAGATTCGGCAGCAGCAGCAGAAACTGAGCCAGGAGATGGAGCGGGAGCGGCTGGCTTCCCTGGGACAGATGATCGGAGGCATTTCCCATAACTTAAAGACACCGATCATGTCTGTCTCAGGCAGTGTGGAGTCTCTGGAAAAACTGGTGGATGAATATACGATCAGTCTTGGGGATGAAGATGTGACGGTGGAGGATTATCAGGAAATTGCGGGGGATATGAGAGCGTGGCTTGGAAAAATCAGGGAGAGCTGTGCTTACATGTCTGATATCATCACCACAGTGAAGGGACTGGCTACGAATATGAACACCAACAATATTGTGGAATTTACAGTGGATGAAGTGTTCAGAAGAGTGTTTCTGCTGATGAAGCACAGTCTTGCCAAGCACGGCTGTGTTTTATCCATGGAAAATGAACTGCCCGGGGATGCTGTTTTAAAGGGGGATATCAACAATCTGGTACAGGTGGTCAACAATCTGGTGGACAATGCCATGGATGCCATGAAGGAGGAAGGCGGGAAGATCACCCTCTGCGCGGAAAAGAAAAACGGGAATATTCTGATCAAGGTGAAGGACAGCGGACCGGGAATTGCCCCGGAGGTTATGGAACGGCTGTTTCACTCCATGGTGACGACGAAAGGGGCAATGGGAACCGGCCTGGGGCTTTACAGTTCCGCAGGTTTGATACGGGGTAAGTTCAGCGGAAGAATGTGGGCTGAGAATCTGCCGGAGGGCGGAGCTGTCTTCTGCGTGGAACTGCCCCTGCAAAGTTAAGAGAAAAGATTATTTGAGGTGAAGAAGGTATGCGAAAAAATAAGGCAGGACAGCAGAAAAATGGCTTCACCATGCTGGTTCTGGATGACGACAAGAATATTACGGACGCACTGTATTCCTATTTTGAATCCTCCGGCTATACTGTAGAGACGGAAAACGATCCGCTGGGCGCTCTGGAGAAGATGAAGAACAAATCCTATGATATTCTTTTGCTGGATTTTATCATGTACCCCATCTGCGGGGATCAGGTGGTGGCACGTCTGCGGCAGTTTGATACCAGAATTTTTGTGATCATGCTTACCGGGCACAGGGAGGTGGCACCGCCTCTGAACACGATCCGGGAGCTGGATATTCAGGGGTATTTTGAGAAAAGCGACCGTTTTGACCAGCTTGAACTCTTAGTGGAAAGCTGTGTCAAGTCCATCCGGCAGATGCGCACGGTCTACCGTTACCAGGACGGGCTGGGATCCATCTTAGGCTCCATACCCAGTATACATCAGCTTCTCTCCCTGGATGTGGTACTTGGAAGGATTCTGGGACAGATGCTGCTTTTGGGGGATAACAGGCACGGATTTGCCTGGATCAAGCCCAAAAGGATCATATCATCCATGCCTGTGGAAAATCTGCCGGATGATATTTTCCAGGGAAGCGGAAAATATGAAAAAAAACTGGAACAGTTTTTAAAAGAGGATTATCCGCAGTTTGAAAATGCTGTGCAGAAGGCGGGCAGCAGCGGGGAAATTCAGGAGTTTGACGGACTTTTCCTGGTTCCGCTCAAGGCAAACCATGATATCTTTCTGGGAGTTTTGGGAATCGGACGGGATTCCGCCTATTCTGATGTGCAGCAGCGTCTTCTGGCTGTCTACGGGGAACAGGTCACCACAGCGCTTCACAACACGATCCTTCACATGCTTCTGAATATTAACAACAGAAAACTCAGTCTGACGTATTCCCGGCTGAAAGAGAGCTATATGCAGACCGTGGAGGCCCTTCGGCTTCTGGTGGATGCCAAGGATGATTACACCCGGGGGCATTCTGACAGGGTCTCCATGTACGCAGAGAAAATAGCCAAGAAGACAGGGATGGAAGAATCCCAGACAGAATGTGTCAGGTGCGCCGGACTGCTCCACGATATCGGAAAAGTAGGAGTCTCTGACGCAATTTTGTGCAAAGAGGATAAACTGACAGAGGAAGAGTTTGCCGTGATACGAAGACATCCGGAAATCGGAGGGAAGATTCTCTCCTGCATAGACATGTTTCACAATCTGGGAGAGATCGTGCGGGCGCACCACGAACGGATAGACGGCCGTGGATATCCGGACGGGCTGAGAGGGGAACAGATTCCCCCGGAAGCGCGGATGATCTCCATTGCCGATGCTTTTGATGCCATGATGTCGGACCGTCATTACAGAAAACGGCTTTCCCTGGCAAAAGCAAAAGAGGAGCTGGAAGCGGGGAAGGGCACACAATTTGACGCAGGACTGGTGGAGGTTTTTCTGGAGCTGATAGCAAATGGTGAGCTGGGAGAACTGGAGGGGACATGAGACTGGATTATCCTTTAAACAATGTAAATACATATGAGACAGTCGGGGAATTTCTGCAGAAGGCAGAGTCACGCTTTGGGGACAGACCGGCGGTCACTGTCTATGACTGGGAGGGAAAGGAACACTGCTATACCTACCGGATGCTTGCAAGGGATGCAAAGGCGATTGCGCTGGTGCTCCTGGATATGGGTATCGCAGGGAAACATCTGGCAATCGCAGGGGAGAACGGCTATGAGTGGCTTGTGATGTTTTTGGCCTGCTGTTCTGTGGGCGCTGTGGCGCTTCCTGTGGATGTGGAGCAGCAGGATGAGAAAATCCTGCAGTGCATCCGTTACGGTGACTCCTGCATGGCTGCCGTTTCCCGGGAATATGAATTTCTGTTTCAGGATTTTCCCGGCTGCCCTGTGCTCTGCCTGTGGGATGCTCACAGTGACAACAGCTTTCCCTCTCTTCTTTTAAGGGGATACGAGGCGCTTAAGAGCAGGGAGGAAGAGCTGAACCTTGCAATGGATAAAGTACAGGCAGATGAGACAGCTGTCATCATCTACACCTCCGGTACTTTAAGCAGTCCGAAACCGGTCATGCTCAGCCACGGCAATATTATGTTCAATGCCTGCCATGCCCAGGCACTGGTGGAGGCAGGGGATAAGGCATATACCTGCCTGCCTTTATATCATGCGTATTCCCTTGTGTGCGGTGCGTTAAATGTCCTGACACAGGGGCAGCATCTGGGATTGAACGGAAGTGTGAAGAACTGGATGCGAGACCTGCGCCTGTTTTGCCCGGAGATGATACTTCTGGTTCCCATGATGATGGAATCCCTGATCCGCAGCATCCGTCTGGAACAGAAGCGGGACGGCACGCGGGAGGAGGCAAAAAAGGCATTGAAAAGGTACCAAAGCCGGAAAAAATATCATCTGTCCTGCAGTCCTTTTGTGCACGATGCGTTAACCCGCGTTCTCGGGGACTCTGTCTCCCTTATCATCTGCGGAGGTGCTCAGCAGAACGAGCGGCTGGCCCAGGAGTTTGGCTGCTACGGAATCTGCGTGCTGCAGGGATACGGGGTTACGGAGTGCGGTCCTCTTATTTCCGTAAACAGAAACCGCAGACACAGGGAAAATTCCGTGGGCGTGCTGCTTCCAGAGACCAGAGTGAAGATTCGGGACGGGGAGATTCTGGTTAAGGGTCCGTCAGTCTTTAAAGGTTATTATAAAGCGGACGGGGAGACAAAAAAAGCATTTTCGGATGGCTGGTTCTGTACCGGAGATCTGGGATATATGGACAGGAAAGGGTTTCTCTACATTACGGGGAGAAAAAAGAATCTGGTGGTGTTCAGCAACGGTAAAAAAGTGGTGCCCGAGGAGTTGGAGGAGCTCATACTGCAGATCCCTCTTGTCAGGGAAGTGATGGTATATGGAGCCAGTAACGGGCAGACAGCCGATGATGTGAAGCTCTCCGCGGTCATTTACGCGGATCCGCAGAAGACCCGGGGCATGACAAGCTATGAAGTGCTGGAGCGGATTCAGGAGGAGATTTATGAGCTGAATAAAAAACTGCCTTTTCATAAAAGAATCCAGCTTATCCGCATGACAGAAGCGGAGTTTAAGAAGACATCCATCTATAAAATAAAAAGGGGGCGTTTTTGATGCGCAGTGAAGCTTACCTGTCTGTTATTGAAGAACTTGTTTATCAGGTGACCGGAATCAGCGAACTGACCCCCGATACGGATTTTATCAGGGATTTGGCGCTGAATTCTCTGGATGTGGCAAACCTTGTCTGTGCCTTTGAGGACAGGTTTCAGGTGGAAATCCCTGTGCGGGATGTATGGCAGTTGTCCCAGGTGCGGGATGTAATAGAATATATGCAGAAAAAAGCAATGCATAAAAAACAGGTGTAAATTTCCCGGAATTATGGTAAACTGTTATAAGTGAAAACCGAGAAGAGGTGTAAAAGAATGAAAAAAATAGGTTTTATCGGTGTGGGAGTCATGGGTAAATCCATGGTCCGCAACCTGATGAAAGCAGGATACGAACTGTCTATCTATACGAGAACCAAAGAGAAGGTGCTGGATATCATCGAGGAGGGAGCCGTATGGTGTGATACCGTAGCACAGTGCGTCAGAGACAGGGAGGCTGTCATCACCATGGTTGGCTATCCCGAAGACGTATGGGAGGTCTATTTTGGCGAGGCCGGAATCATAGCAAATGCCAGACCAGGAACCTATGTCATTGATATGACCACCACCAGCCCGAAGCTTTCCGTGGAGATTTATGAGAGAGCAAGGGATGCAGGGATTTACGCTGTGGATGCTCCGGTATCCGGCGGGGATGTGGGTGCAAGGCATGGCACCTTATCCATTATGGCCGGCGGGGATGAAGAAGCGTTTGAAGCCTGCCTGGAGCTGTTCAAATCCATGGGCAAGACTATTATCTACGAGGGAAAAGCCGGCAACGGACAGCACACAAAAGCTGCCAACCAGATTGCGCTTGGCGGTGTGATCGCAGGTGTGTGTGAGGCCATCACCTATGCCCGCGCCGCAGGCCTTGATGTACAGACTATGCTGGACAGTATCAGTCAGGGCGCAGCGGGAAGCTGGCAGATGAATAATATGGCACCCCGCATGATCAAAGAGGACTATGATCCGGGATTTTTCATCAAACATTACATCAAGGATATGAAGATCGCCCTGGAGGAGTCCGATGCCAGAAAGCTAACACTCCCTATTCTCATGGAAGTACTGGATATGTACAAGAAGCTGGATGAAAAAGGATTGGGTGACCTGGGCACCCAGGCTCTGATAAAATATTATGAAGAACAGTAGCAGGGAACAGGATGAGAAGTTCCTGTCAAGCAGGCAGGAGAACATCCGCCTTGCAATTGCTCTGGAGCGTTTTTTTGAATTATGCCCTGAGGACGGCCTTTTATATGAGCGGTACAGGGAATATCTGAAGAAGCGTTTCCGTCCTGCCATGGAAAAACTGATGAAAGCCAGGGAGACAGAGAAAGTAAAAGTTCTTTTTGGTTTGGATACAGTGACACTGGTGCAGATGGATGAACTTCTGGCACTGGCGCAGAAGTATGGAAGTACGGAAAGTGTTTTATGGCTTCTGTCAAAAAAGGAGGAGCAGTTCGGATTTGGCGGAAAGGATATGGAATTATGAGACAGGCAGAGGAAATTGCACAGGAAATCTGGGCATTGGCCAAGCAGGAAATTTCCTGCGCCTGTCCTTTTTTTGTGCTGGCATGCAGTTATCTGAAAATGGCAGCAGATGAAACATGTGCCTGCACCTGTACAGACGGCAGGGTGCTCCATTATTCTCCCAAAGCTGTTCTGACTGATTTTGCGGAAAAGGGCAGGAAATACATAAACAGAGTGTATCTGCACAGCCTGTTCCATTGCCTCTATCTGCACCCCGCAGACCGTGAGGAACGAGATGAGGAGCTGTGGAATTTGGCCTGTGACATAGTGGCAGAATATACGGTGGATTGCCTTGGCATGCCCTTCCTTACAGGGGAAGCCGGAAAAGAAAAAACGGAAGTTTACCGCCTGTTCTGGAAGGGGAAAAAATCCAGGACCGCAGCACAGATTTATGACATGCTGCGGGAGGGGGAGTTTGGAAAGAGCTGTACAGATGCCTGGAGAAGTCTGTTTTTTACGGACGGGCACAGTCTCTGGAGAATGCTTTCCAAGGGAGAGCTTGCCGGTATCCGGGATGTATGGGAAAAGGCAGCGGCATATACCAGCAGGGATGCGGGAAATGCCGGTAAGAGGGCAGGAAGTGAAAAAGGGAATAGGCAGGAATGGTATGAGCTGCAGCAAAAAAGAAGGTATGATTACCGGAAATTTTTGCGGCGTTTTGCTGTGCAGAGAGAGGAAGTCCAGCTCGATATGGAAAGTTTTGATTATATTTCCTATTGCCTTGGACTGTCTATGTATGGTAACATGCCACTGGTGGAGCCTCTGGAATATACAGAGGCATGCAAGCTTGAGGAAATCGTCATAGCCATTGATACGTCCAGCTCCTGTTCCCGGGAAATGGTACAGCGTTTTTTGGAAGAGACGTATTCCATGCTCAGTGAGAGAGAAAATTTTTTCAGGAAAATGAATGTCCACGTCATACAGTGTGACTGCTACATCCAGGAGGATGTGACCCTGTGCTGCGAGGAGGACTGGCGGGCTTATATGAAGCAGATTCGGATCCAGGGAAGGGGCGGCACGGATTTCCGCCCGGTATTTACTTATGTGGACAGGCTGATCAGAGAGAAAAAGATCAGAAATTTAAAAGGGCTTCTGTATTTTACGGACGGGGACGGCATCTATCCCGCCGGGAAGCCGGACTATGAGACAGCATTTATTTTAATAAAGGAGCCTCCGGGAAATGTGAAAATCCCTTCGTGGGCTATCCGTCTGTATCTGGATGAGAGAAAGGCAGGATCAGGAGTATGAATATCGGGCAGGCAAAACAGGAAATAGAAAATACCGTGCGGGCCTACACAAAAAAGAAGGCTGACGGAACTTACGCCATACCGGCTGTGCATCAGCGTCCGGTGCTTTTGATCGGTCCTCCGGGAATCGGCAAGACAGCTATAATGGAACAGGCTGCAGAAAGCCTGCAGATCGGTCTTGTGGCCTACACCATTACCCACCATACAAGGCAGAGTGCCATCGGACTGCCGGTCATTGAAAAAAGGCAGTTTGACGGAAAAGAATATACGGTGACAGAATATACCATGAGTGAAATTGTGGCGTCTGTTTACCGGTGCATGGAGCGGACGGGGTGCAGAGAGGGCATCTTGTTTATTGACGAGATCAACTGTGTCTCAGAAACGCTTGCACCCACCATGCTCCAGTTTCTTCAGTGCAAGACTTTTGGGAGCCATAAGATACCGGAGGGCTGGGTCATAGTGGCAGCGGGAAATCCTCCCGAGTACAACAAATCCGTAAGGGAATTTGACATGGTCACCCTGGACAGGATCAAGCGGATCGAGGTGACAGAGGATTACGGCGTATGGAAATGTTATGCCAGAGAGCATGGGATACATGCATCCATTCCCGCATACCTGGATGTGCGGAGGGAGAATTTCTACCGCACCGAGGCAAATGCGGAGGGGCATTATTTTGTCACGGCCAGGGGCTGGGAGGATCTATCGCGGATGATGTATGTGTATGAGGAGCTTGGGATTCCTGTCACAGACGAGTTCGTGTTCCAATATATCCAGCAGCCGGAAGTAGCAAAGGATTTTACGGGATTTTACGGACTCTGCAGAAAATATCAGGAAGATTATGCGTTTTCTTCGCTTTTGGACGGGACTATGGATGATGCTGCGGTAAAGGAGAAAGAGGAACGGCTGAAAAGATCCGGTTATGATGAACGTATGGCGGTGATCAGTCTTCTTTTGGGAGCCGTGCATACAGCGCTTGCCCGGTATGCTGCCGGTGAACGGGAGACAAAGGCCCTTTATGAGGAAGCCCGCAGACTGAAGAACGGTCTGGATGTTCAGGAGCCGGAAGAGGCGGCCCGGATGCTGGATCATGAAATGGAAAAGCGGCAGCGCGCACTGGAGATAAAAAAGGAAGCGGGACTGTACCGGGAGGATGAAGCGTATCTTGCCCGGTATGTGACAGACTGGGTAAGGCGTTATCTGTATGAGTGGAAAAAGGTGAGCAGCCGGCAGGAATGCACGGCTTCCTCTGTATTAAAAGAGATGTTTGAACAGGAAAAGAAAAAACTGGATGATGCAAGAGCAGATGTGCAGCGGCTTTTGGAGCGGGCTTTTGCCTTTGCCGGTGAGGCTTTTTCAGGCGGACAGGAGATGGCTGTGTTCACAGAGGAGATTTCCAGGGATGAGACAGTGATGAAGTTCATCTTGGAAAATGGCTGTAAGGCGTACCGGGAAGCAGGAAAGATCCTGCAGACAGAGAAGAGAGAGCGTGAACTGAAGGAGGAAATCCGGGAGTTGTCGGATTGTCTTCAGACAGGAGAAAACATTTTGTGATTTCATAAATATCCAAAAAAAGAAGATACTAAGTAACAATGCATTACCGTAAAGACGGACGGGCAAAGAACTGGAAAGGACAAAACAATATGCTGAATAATATTTTGACTCGTGTGAACGATTTTATGTACACCTACCCGTTATTGATACTGCTTGTGGGTGCCGGCGTGTATTTTACCGTGCGGACCCGCTTTGTACAGGGACGCCTGCTTGGCGAAGCTTTTCGCGTGCTGCTTGAAAAAGCGGAGGTGAAAGACGGCAAAAAACAGGTGTCCTCTTTTCAGGCACTGATGATATCCACTGCCTCCAGAGTGGGAACCGGCAACATTGCCGGAATTGCCACTGCCATTGCTGCCGGAGGCCCCGGCGCTGTGTTCTGGATGTGGGTGATGGCTGTGATCGGCAGTGCATCCGCCTTTATTGAGAGTACCCTGGCACAGGTGTACAAGGTGAAAGATGGAAAAGACTTCAGAGGCGGACCTTCTTATTACATGGAGAAGGCGCTTGGGAAGAGATATCTCGGAATTATATTTTCGGTACTGCTGATCATCTGTTTTGCCTACGGGTTTAACGGGCTGCAGTCTTTTAATATGTCCTCTTCTCTGGAATATTATATTCCCGGGTATGCGGACAGTGTTTATCCGGCTGTTATAGGTGCTGTATTGGCGGCAGCTACGGCTTTTGTTATTTTCGGCGGGGTCCACAGGATCGGATTTATCACTTCTGTGATCGTGCCTGTGATGGCGGGCGGCTACCTGCTCATGGGGCTTGCCACCATGGTGATGAATGCGGGAAGGATTCCTGAAGTCTTTGCACTGATCTTCAGGGAAGCCTTTGACGGACAGGCGATTTTCGGAGGGTTTGCGGGCAGTGCTGTGGTGATCGGAATCAAGAGGGGACTTTTTTCCAATGAGGCCGGTATGGGAAGCGCGCCCAATGCTTCTGCCAGCGCGGCGGTGAGCCATCCGGCAAAACAGGGGCTGGTGCAGGTGCTCTCCGTGTTTATTGATACGCTGCTGATCTGTTCCGCCACTGCCATGATGCTGCTGCTTTCCGGTGTGGAAGGAAAGTCAGGAGTTTTGGATGGGATTCCCTATGTGCAGCAGGCTATTTCCGCAAATGTGGGGACGTGGGGGATTCATTTTATCACGTTTTCCATTTTTACGTTTGCGTTTTCCAGTCTGGTGGGAAATTATTATTATGCGGAGTCGAATATTAAGTTTATCAAGGATGATAAGAAGCTTTTGTTTGTGTTCCGGGTGAGTTGTCTTTTGGCAGTGTTTTTGGGGGCGCAGGCGGACTTTTCGGTGATCTGGAATGTGGCGGATATTACCATGGGGGGAATGGCTGTGCTGAATATTGTGGTGATACTGCTGCTTGGGGGGACGGCTGTGAAGGTGCTTCGGGATTATGAGGAGCAGAAGAAGAGAGGGGTTGAGCCGGTTTTCAGGGCTGAGGAATTGGGGATTGGGAATACGGAGTGTTGGGGGGAGGAGGGACTTTAAAATAGGGTGGCGGATGTGGCTGATGCCGGATGTGGCTGATGCCGGACGCCGGACCTGGCCGCAGGTTTCCCTGTACGGACGAGAGCAGAGAACTTTCAAGCTAACACGTAAGCCGCACTAAGTTCATCGCCTTAGAGCTCTTCACTAAGTGCTTGCTAACGTGTGGATCTTGAAAGATTCTCTAAACGCTCTTAAACGTCCGTACAGGGAAACCTGCGGCCAGGTCCGGCTGTTTTTCTGGGATGGGACATGTTGAAAAAATTGGGCGGCAGGTTTAGTAATGCGGATGAAAGAGATAAGAAAAAAATTTTTACGGTTATACTTGACTAATTTTATCTAGATTGTTATAATATTAACAGTCAAGGAAATATTTAGGTAAAAGGATAGTTATTTAATTATTTATTTTTAGGAGGATATTTAAGATGAATCAGTGTTTTGGTTGTAACACATGTGCTAGTGCGGATAAGAAGCTGGAGGGGTATATCCGGGAGCTGCCGATGGAGACTTCACATCACAGGGTGGAAGGGCAGAGCACGAAGTGCGGGTTTGGTCTGCAGGGTGTCTGCTGCAGGCTTTGTGCAAATGGGCCCTGCCGGATCACACCTAAGGCGCCGAGAGGAATCTGTGGTGCTACGGCAGATGTGATCGTGGCTCGTAACTTCCTGAGGGCTGTGGCAAGCGGGTCAGGGTGTTATATACATATTGTGGAAAATACGGCGCTGAATGTGAAGAAGACAGCTATGGCAAAAGGGGAGATCAAAGGAGAAAAATCCCTGAAGAGGCTGGCTGAGATTTTCGGTGTGGAAGGCAAAGATAAATGGGAAACTGCGCAGATCGTTGCCCAGAAGGTGCTGGATGATCTGTATAAACCGGAATATGAGAAGATGGAGCTGGTTGAGAAGATGGCTTACGCTCCCAGATTCCAGAGATGGCAGGAGCTTGGAATCCTGCCGGGCGGCGCGAAAGGCGAGGTGTTCCATGGAGTTGTAAAATGCTCTACTAACCTGAACTCAGATCCGGTGGATATGCTGACAGATTGTCTGAAGCTGGGTATTTCCACAGGTATTTACGGACTGACACTGACGAATCTTCTGAATGATGTGCTGCTGGGTGAGCCGGAGCTCAGACTGGCGCCTGTGGGACTCAGGGTGATCGATCCGGATTATATAAATATTATGATCACAGGACATCAGCACACGATCTTTGTGGATCTGCAGGAGAGGCTGACTTCAAAAGAGGCTGTGGAGAAGGCAAAGGCTGCCGGAGCAAAAGGATTTAAGCTGGTTGGATGTACCTGTGTGGGACAGGATCTGCAGCTTCGCGGGGCGCATTACACAGAGGTGTTTGACGGTCATGCGGGAAACAATTACAGCAGTGAGGCTGTGCTGGCTACAGGCGGTATTGATGCGGTGCTCTCTGAGTTTAACTGTACACTTCCCGGTATTGAGCCTATCTGTGAGGAGCTGAAGATCAAACAGATCTGTCTGGATGATGTGGCGAAGAAGGCAAATGCAGAGCTGAAACCTTATGTATTTGAAGAGAGAGAAAAACAGAGTGAAGAGATCATAGATGAGATCGTTGCGGCTTACAAAGCAAGAAGAGGCAGTGTGCCCATGAATCTTCTGCCCGAACATGGAAATGACAACACCCTTACAGGTGTCAGCGAAGTGTCCTTAAAGGAATTCCTGGGCGGCAATTGGAAACCGCTGATCGACCTGATCGTTTCAGGTGATATCAAGGGTATTGCCGGTGTGGTTGGATGTTCTAATCTGACAGCGGGCGGCCATGATGTGCTGACAGTGGAAATGACAAAAGAGCTGATTGCAAAGGATATTCTGGTACTGACAGCAGGCTGTTCTTCAGGAGGTATTGAGAACTGCGGACTGATGACTCCGGAGGCTGCGAAATATGCAGGTCCGAAGCTGCGCGCTGTATGTGAGAAACTGAATATTCCTCCGGTATTGAACTTTGGACCATGTCTTGCGATCGGACGTCTGGAGATTGTTGCTACAGAGCTGGCAGAGGCAATCGGTGTTGATATTCCGAAGCTTCCTCTGGTACTGTCTGCTGCACAGTGGCTTGAGGAGCAGGCTCTGGCGGATGGATGCTTTGGCCTGGCTCTGGGACTGCCGCTGCATCTGGGACTGCCGCCTTTTGTGACAGGAAGCAAAGTGGTGACAAAAGTGCTGACAGAGGATATGAAATCCCTCACAGGCGGGCAGGTTATTATCAATGGTGATGCAAAAGAGAGCGCTGAGATTCTGGATAAAATTATCGAGGAAAAACGTGCAGGCTTAAATATCTGATACAGGGGGGATGCGGTTATGAAGAGAATTATGGTGGATGCCAGCAAATGTGACGGCTGTAAAAGCTGCTCCCTGGCCTGCATGCAGGCGCACCGGGAAACACCGGGGACAATTTACGACCTAGACGTGACAGACATTTCCAACGAGACCAGAAACTTTATATATAAAAATCCGCAGGGCGGCTATACTCCTATTTTCTGCCGCCACTGTGATCAGCCGGAGTGTGTGATGTCCTGTATGAGCGGGGCACTTACAAAGGATGAGAAGACCGGGCATGTGCTGTACAATGAGGAAAAATGCGGTTCCTGTTTCATGTGTGTCATGAACTGTCCGTACGGAGTTTTAAAACCGGATGAAAAGACGCATTTAAAAGTGATCAAATGTGATTTCTGCATTGACAAAGGCGAGGAACCCAGTTGTGTAAAAGCCTGTCCAAAAGAGGCTATCTGGGTAGAGGAGGTGTAGCATGGGATATGTGATTTTAGGCGTGGGTGCTGCGGGCATTACTGCGGCAAAGACCATCCGGAAAGCAGAGAAAGAGGCGGAGATCACCATGATCTCCACGGACCGACAGGTACATTCCCGCTGTATGCTGCACAAATATTTGAGCCATGAGCGGACAGCCGAAAAGCTGAGCTTTGTACCGGAAGATTTTTTTGAGACCAACAGGATTCACTGGATAAAAGGAAAAACCGTTACAGGTCTCGATACTGCAAAAAAGAAAGTTATATTGGAAGACGGCGGGGAAGTTCCCTATGATAAGCTGCTGATCGCCACAGGCGCTGGGAGCTTTATCCCTCCTGTGGGAAATTTGCGGGAAGCTGCCAATGTATTCGGGCTGCGTCATCTGCGCGATGCGGAAGCAATTGATAAAATGGCAGAAAGCGCAGAGCAGATTGTCATCATCGGTTCCGGCCTGGTGGGGCTGGATGCGGCTTACGGTCTGATGGAAACAGGAAAGAAGGTATCCATTGTGGAGATGGCAGATCAGATTCTGCCTATCCAGCTTGATAAAACGGGTGCTCTCGAATATCAGAAACGTTTTGAGGCGGCAGGTGCTTCCTTTTATCTGGGAAGAAAAGCCGCTGAGACGAAAATGGATAAAAACGGCAGGATCACGGAGGTGATTCTTGACAATGGAGAGTCACTGCCGTGTGATATGGTGATCGTGGCGGCGGGTGTGAGAAGTGCCACCGCAGGTCTTGATGGTGAAGGAATCGTGGTTGACAGAGGCATGAAGGTCAATGATTATCTGCAGACCGGTGCTGCCGATGTCTATGCTGCCGGGGATGTGACAGGGCTTTCCGGTATCTGGCCAAATGCCCAGAAACAGGGAGAGACGGCTGCCCTCAATATGATGGGGGGAAATGTGGAATATGAGGATCGGTTTGCAATCAAGAATACCATTAATTTCTTTGGGCTGGTATCTCTCTGTGTAGGTCTGATCGTTCCGGAAACTACCGATGTGGTGATCGCCAGAGAAGATGCAAGCAATTATAAACGCGTGATAATCCGTGGCGGAAAAGTAGTGGGTGTGCTTCTTCAGGGAGATATTTCCCATGCAGGTATCTGGCAGTATCTCATTAAAAATGAGATTTCCATTTCAGGGATTGAAAAGGATATCTTTGATCTGAATTTCGGTGATTTTTACGGAATCAGAGAGAACGGGGAATATACCTGGCGCACAGCGTGATGATGACCTGTGATTTTTATAAAAAAGGGCTTGACAAACTGAAGTTTTAACGGGTATACTTGGTGACATATACAGAAATGCTGTGATGGGAACAAGTAATCCCCGTGGGCTTCCACAGAAAGCTGCCGGCTGATGAGAGGCGCGGAAGGAAGCGGACGATGAATACCTCCCTGAGCTTCACACCGAACAGTGGTTATGCTGCGGACAGCAGTGTAAGGCTTAAGTAGGCTGTGACGGAGTGGCACACGTTATCGTGCAGATGAGTATCGCCTTGTCAAAAGGCCGTACTTACTGAGGCAGACGATGTGAATCGTCTGTGAAAAAAGGTGGTAACACGGAAGCAGATACAGCTCCCGTCCTTTGTAAAGAGGACGGGAGCTTTTTACTGCGCGCAGGTGTGCGGATACCGCTTTCGTCCGGTTAGAATTTACAGATAAGTAAAGGAGAAAACACTATGAAAATCTATGAAGAACTGACTGCCAGAGGCCTGATCGCACAGGTGACAGATGAAGAAGAGATCCGTGAGCTGGTGAACAATGGAAAAGCAACATTTTACATCGGTTTTGATCCTACAGCCGACAGTCTGCATGTGGGACATTTTATGGCGCTGTGCCTGATGAAGCGTCTGCAGATGGCAGGCAACAAGCCGATCGCCTTACTCGGCGGCGGCACCGGCATGATCGGAGATCCTTCAGGAAGAAGCGACATGCGCCAGATGATGACAGAGGAGACGATCCAGTATAACTGTGACTGTTTCAGAAAACAGATGAGCCGTTTTATTGATTTTTCAGAGGGAAAAGCCCTTATGGTAAATAATGCAGACTGGCTTCTGGACCTCAATTATGTGGAGATGTTGAGAGAAGTGGGCGCTCATTTTTCCGTAAACAATATGCTTCGCGCAGAGTGCTACAAACAGCGCATGGAAAAGGGACTGAGTTTCTTTGAATTTAACTACATGATCATGCAGAGCTATGACTTTTATATGCTGTACAAGAACTACGGCTGTAATATGCAGTTCGGCGGGGATGACCAGTGGAGCAACATGCTGGGCGGTACAGAGCTGATCCGCCGTAAGCTTGGAAAAGACGCCTATGCTATGACCATTACCCTGCTTCTGAACTCAGAGGGCAAGAAGATGGGCAAAACCCAGTCAGGAGCTGTCTGGCTGGATCCCAATAAGACATCACCTTTTGACTTTTATCAGTATTGGAGAAATGTCAGCGACGCAGATGTGCTGAAATGTCTGCGCATGCTTACATTCCTGCCTTTAGAGCAGATTGATGAGATGGACAAATGGGAGGGCAGCCAGCTCAATACAGCAAAAGAGATTCTGGCTTATGAGCTGACCAGCCTGGTACATGGCGAGGAAGAGGCCGGAAAATCCCAGGAGGCAGCAAGAGCTTTATTTACCAGCGGAAATGCAGCAGATATGCCGTCAGCCGTCATTGAACAGTCAGATCTGCAGGACGGAAATATTGACCTTATTTCACTTCTGCACAAGAGCGGATTGGTGGGCAGCCGTTCCGAGGGAAGAAGAGCCATCGAACAGGGCGGCGTTGCCATTGACGGTGAGAAGATCACAGATGTAAAATATCTGGTTCCGGGAGAAAAACTGGACGGGGACGGAATCGTTCTGAAACGCGGAAAGAAAAATTTCCGGAAAGTGACAATAAAATAAAGCCATAAGGATTCGGTCAACAGAGCCGCAGCAGGTATTCGTCCATAAGAATTATCTTATAATAGGACGGATATCTGCTGTGAACTGTGTCAGCCGTTACGTTTTGTGCAAAATCATCAAATTATTTTTTCTTTGTTAATGCCATTGCATTTTAACTCAGAATATGGTAATCTGGATTTACGAAAAGGTCAGCGCTGAACAATCGAAAACGCGCAGAAAACAATTCTAAAATTAAGACAATATGACACACATTTCCAAATTCTATGGAATTCCCATATTATTTCCAATTATAAAGATTCAGAGCAAAGGAATACCAACATTGTTTTTCTGATTGCGAAGCGCCTGCCGGAACAGAGAGGTTATGAGAATGAACAAAAAAGGAATGATATTTGAAGGGCTGAAAGTGCGCAATGAGATTAAAAAGGCAATGTATCAGGAGGAAAATCTGCCGGACCGCATACAGGAGGAGAACCGTTACCTGACAGAAGCGGAAGGCGAGGACACAGGTAAAAGTGTGCTTAAATGTGAGCGGGAACTGACACGTGTTCTGGAAAAGCTGATGAATGAGGATGGGGAGGAAATCTGCCTTGATGTGACCTATTTTCTGGTTTTTGCAGCAGCGCAGAATCCTGTCTGCCAGGAGGAACTGAAGACACTTACACCGGAGCAGATTCTTGAATATCAGAAGATTTTTTTGGACAATGGGTATCATGGAGAGTATTTCTTGTCCTGCCTGGGCTATGAGGAATATTATTATGCACAGGTGCTCTTTGGCATGCTGGAAGTGATGCGGGAGGGAAGCAGAGAGAAAGCGGAGGATGCTTACAGGCTGTTTATGGGGCTTATCCGCAAAGGCTGGCACAGTGCCAGAAAGGAACTTTTTAAAGAAGAGACCCTGGAGTTTCAGTGTATACAGGAATGGGCAGAACCTTATACAGAACAGCCGGCCATGGGAATGAGCCAGATATGTGTTATTTATCTGCTGGCAGAAGCCTGTCATGTGGAGATAAGGAAAAATGTGAATTATTACCTGATACTGGAGTGTATGATTGACAGAAATACGATCTGGGACAGCAAAAAAGAGGAGATTCTGGAATATGAGGTCTGGGGAAGGCAGGGATATGCGGACAGCAGTTTCAGCAGAATGCTGGCGGAGACTGTACGGAATCCGTTTCAGGCAGTGCTGGGATTTCAGGTGGAAGGATATGAAGAGTTCGATTGTTACCTCCAGAATCTTTTCCATTTGGGAGGCATTGACAGAAATGTGCTTGGCGGGGAAGTGCTGGATGAGAGGACGCGTGAGATTCTTCTGGAGATCGGTGAATTTGAAGAAAAATCCGGTTTGGAGAAGTACATTTACTCCCTTTACATTGTTTTGCTGTCCGGTTATGTAAAAAAATGCCTGGATAAGATCCTTGAAAATAATCCGGCCAGATGGCAGAGGTGCGTAGACCGGGAGGCAGAAGAAAAAGATACTTTAAAAAAACAGATCAATGAGCTGGAAGTACACTGCAGAAGCGTAAAGAAGAGAAACCGTGAACTGGAAGAAAAATTGGAGCAGGCAGAACGAACCGTACGCCGCAAAGAGAACCAGATGCAGCGCGCAGTAAAGCAGCACCAGTCTGAAAAACAGGAATTGATAAAGCTGAGAGAGCGCCAATATAATACCGGAAAAGCGGGCTGATGACTTTTGCATAATAGTCTGCAAAAGGGCAATGCTGTAAATTGCGAAAGCAATATTTTTAGCAGAATTAACAAAATATTATATGCAAAAATAGGCACTATTTTTTAACAGTATAAATGGATTTTATCAGCAAAGTATGATATACTTTGAATACAAGAAAGGTCAGTAAAACAATATGAGAGAAAACCAATTGTTAGAGTTAATATATGAGGAATTGACTGTCGTAAAAAATAATACGGAATCTATGAAAGAGGACATTGTTACATTAAATGAAAATGTCAGTATTTTGAAAGAGGATGTCAATGAACTAAAGGGAGATGTAAATGCCCTGAAGAAAGATGTCAGTGTCTTAAAAGAAGACGTCAGTGAGTTAAAAGAAGATGTCAGTGTCTTAAAAGAAGACGTCAGTGAGTTAAAAGAAGATGTCAGCGTCCTGAAGGAAGACGTCAGTGAGTTAAAAGAAGATGTCAACGTCCTGAAGGAAGACGTCAGTGAGTTAAAAGAAGATGTCAGCGTCCTGAAGGAAGACGTAAATGGATTAAAAGAAGATGTTAGTGTCCTGAAAGAAGATGTAAATGGGTTAAAAGAAGATGTCAGTGTCTTGAAAGAAGATGTCAACGGTTTAAAGGAGGATGTCGGAATCCTGAAAGTAGATGTCAGCGGATTAAAAGAGGACGTGATTCTTCTGAAAAAGGACGTCAATCATTTAAAGGAGGAAGTCACCAGAATAAAAGCAGCGCAGGCTCGTACGGACCGCCGGATTTCTTTCATTTACAAAGAATTGAAAAATATGGATGATGCCATATTGGGAGAGGTTGAAAGAGTACATGAAATCCTGGACCGCCATGCAGCGGACGGGAGTAAACATTTCGCATAATTTACACGTGCACTTCTAAACGGGCAGTGTTTCATTATTCTATGAAATGCTGCCCGTTGTCTCTGCTCTCTGCAGAAAATTAAAATCAACTATTGACAAATAAAACACATGGCATTATAATTGAAAAAAAGTTGAATTGATTAACACTTTAAACCGATGAACAAGAGGAGTAGGTAAGAATATTTACTTCCAGAGAGCCGTTGCTGGTGGGAATGCGGCAGTAAGAGTTTTTACTGAATGGACTTGTGAGGGCAGCTTGAAACCTTTGTGATCCGAATAGGATTTGGGAGAAGGAAGTAGACGCTGACGGGGAGCTTATCCGTTATCAAGGAGCAGTGTATGATAGTACATGAAAGAGCGGTTCATATTACGTTAAGTATATGAGCAATATGGGTGGTACCGCAGGAGTTTTGAATTTACAGCTCTTGTCCCATTGGAGAAATCTGATGGGGCAGGAGCTTTTTTATTTACAGAAAAACCTGATCTCGCTCTTTGGAAAGGGAGGAAAAACATGACGATTACACCAGACTGCAACACAATCCTGAAACTGGCAGAAAAATATTCCATTGTACCTGTATGCAGAGAAATCTATGCGGATGTTACAACACCTATTACGCTGCTCCGCAAACTTACAGGGTTCTCGAAAAGATACTATCTTCTGGAGAGTATCGAGGGCGGGGAGACTTGGGGAAGATATTCCTTTTTGGGATATGACCCGGTCATGCGGGTAACCTGCAGGGACCGCAAAGTATATATAGAAAAGCAGGGGAAGACAGAAACTGTGGAGACAGAAAAGCCTCTGCATGTACTGAGAGAAATCATGAAAGATTACAAGTCTCCGAGGCTTTCCGGTATGCCTCCGTTTACCGGCGGTTTTGTGGGATATTTCGCATATTCCATGGTGGGCTATGCGGAACCGGTACTCAATATTAAAAAAGGCACATTTCCGGATTATGATGTGATGCTTTTTGACAAGGTGATCGCCTATGACCATCTGAAACAGAAAATCTGTATCATTGTCAATATGCGGACTGATAAAGTGATGGAGAATTACGGGGAAGCCACAGCGGAGATCGCCAGAATTGCCGGACTGATCAAAAGTGCACCGGTGCCTGCCATAGCCGGTGAACCGGAGCAGATAGATTTCACCTGCAATGTAAGCAGAGAAGAATACTGCAGCATTGTGGAGAAAACGAAAGAATACATAAGAGACGGAGATATCTTCCAGGCTGTCATTTCCAGACAGTTCAGCAGCCCTATGAAGGGAAGTCTCCTGAATGCCTACCGGGTCCTGCGCACCACGAACCCGTCCCCATACATGGTATATCTCCACTTTGATGAGGAGGAGCTGATGAGTACCTCACCGGAAACACTGGTCCGTCTTCAGGACGGCAGACTGATAACCTTCCCGGTGGCAGGCTCCAGACCAAGGGGCATGGATGCAGAGGAGGATGAAGCTCTTGAGAGGGACCTTCTGCAGGACGAAAAGGAGCTGTCAGAGCACAATATGCTGGTGGATCTGGGAAGAAACGACCTGGGACGTATCAGCCGGTTTGGCTCTGTGGAAGTGACGAAATACATGATGATTCACCGCTACTCGAAAATTATGCACATCTGTTCCCAGGTGGAAGGTTCCATCCGGGAGGATAAGGATGCACTGGATGCCATTGAGGCTGTGCTTCCGGCAGGAACTCTTTCCGGAGCTCCGAAAATCAGAGCTTGTGAGATCATTGAGGAGCTGGAAAGCACAGAGAGAGGTGTATATGGCGGTGCCATCGGTTATTTGGATTTTGCCGGCAATCTGGACACCTGCATTGCCATCCGCATGGCAGTCAAAAAGGACGGAAAGGTCTATGTGCAGGCCGGCGGCGGAATTGTGGCAGACAGTGTATCGGAGCTTGAATATGAAGAATCGGCAAATAAAGCGGCAGCGGTTATGCAGGCCATCCAAAATGCCGGGGAGGTGGATGAGTTATGATAGCATTGATTGACAATTACGACAGTTTTACTTACAACCTGGTACAGATGATAGGAACTATTAACCCTGACATCCGCGTGATCCGGAATGATGAGATGACAGTGGAGGAAATCGCCGCATTACAGCCTTCCCACATCATCCTCTCACCGGGACCCGGATACCCAAAAGATGCAGGCGTATGTGAAGCCGTCATTCAGAGACTGCAGGGCAGAGTTCCCATCCTGGGGGTCTGCCTGGGACATCAGGCAATCTGTGAGGTGTATGGTGCCAGGATCGGCCATGCCAGACATCTGATGCACGGCAAAAAAAGCAGGGTGCGCATTCAGACGGAAAGCCCTGTCTTCGCAGGCATGGAGGAGGAGATTGATGCAGCCAGGTACCATTCCCTCATAGCAGAAGACGGTACCATCCCTGACTGTCTGCAGGTATTATCCACAGATGTGGAGAACGGGGAAATCATGGCAGTGGGCCATAGGGAATATCCGGTGTACGGACTCCAGTTCCATCCGGAATCCATACTCACACCAAAAGGAAAAAGCATATTGGAGAATTTTTTAAATATAAAAGCCGGAAGAGGAGATAAGATCATGATCAAAGAGGCAATTCACACACTGATGGACGGTAAGGATTTAAGCTATGAAGTGGCAAAGGCAGTTATGCACGAAATGATGGACGGCATTGCCACACAGGCCCAGATGGGAGCTTTTCTGGCTGCGCTGCGCATGCAGGGCGAGAGTATTGACGAGATCACGGCATTTGCTGAGGTCATGAGGGAAAAAGGAATTAAGATAAAGCCGGAGAGAGAGGTCATAGATATTGTGGGAACCGGCGGAGATGAGGCGGGAACATTCAATATTTCCACAACTGCCGCATTTGTGGTTGCAGCAGGCGGTGTACCCGTGGCAAAACACGGAAACCGCAGCGTATCCAGTAAAAGCGGTGCTGCGGATGTTCTGGAACATCTGGGCGCCAATGTGGCTCTGGATGCAAAGCAGAATGAGACGATCCTCAATAAGACCGGCATGTGCTTCATGTTTGCGCCTGTTTACCACTCCTCCATGAAATATGCAGCTCCGGTCAGAAAGGAGATGGGGGTCCGTACAGTCTTCAATATTTTGGGCCCTCTGTCCAATCCGGCAGCTGCCACCATGCAGCTTCTGGGTGTATATGACAAAAACCTGGTGGAGCCGCTGGCTAAGGTGCTGGGCAATCTGGGCGTGACAAGAGGTGTGGCCGTGTGCGGCGAAGATGGCCTGGATGAGATCACCCTGACCGGGGAAACTACAGTCTGCGAAATACGTTTCGGCGAGACTTCCTGCTACACCATTTCACCGGAACAGTTTGGCATGGAGCGCTGTGAGCTGGCCCAACTGGTGGGTGGTTCCCCTGCAGACAATGCCCAGATCACAAGAGACATTTTATCAGGCCGTGAGACCGGTCCAAAGCGCGACGTGGTTCTTTTAAACGCGGGTATGAGTCTCTATCTGGGAATTGACGGCATTACTCTGCAGGAGGGTATTAATATGGCAAGAGAGTTGATAGAGAGCGGAAAAGCGCAGGCGAAATTCGATGAGTTTGTTAAGGCCACAAGAGAACAGTAAAGGAGGGGACTGCAAAATGATTCTGGAGCAGATAGCAAGAGATACAAAGATCCGCGTGACAAATCAGAAAAAGAAGGTTCCCCTCGGAACGCTGAAAAAAACCGCATACAGCATGGAGACAGAGACAGGATTTCCTTTTGAAAAAGCACTGGCAAAAGAAGGTCTCAGTTTCATTTGCGAGGTGAAAAAAGCGTCTCCCTCAAAGGGAATCATTGCAGAGGATTTTCCTTATCTGGATATTGCCAGGGAATATGAGGTAGCTGGGGCAGACGCCATTTCCTGTCTGACAGAGCCGAAATATTTTCTGGGCCGTGACAGCTATCTGAAGGAAATCGCGGAAACTGTAAAGATCCCGGTTCTCAGGAAAGATTTTGTGGTGGAGGAATACCAGATTTATGAGGCAAAGGTCCTGGGAGCCGGCGCTGTGCTCTTAATCTGCGCCCTCATAGAACCGGAGCTTTTAAAGCGTTATATCCAGGTGTGCGACACCCTGGGGCTTTCCGCTTTGGTGGAGGCCCACGACGAGAAGGAAATCTCCCATGCTGTGTGGGCGGGAGCCAGAGTCATTGGCGTAAATAACCGCAACCTAAAAGATTTTAGTGTAGATGTGGGAAACAGCACAAAGCTTCGCGCTCTGGCGCCGAAAGAAGTTCTGTTTGTGGCAGAGAGCGGTATCAAGGGACCTGAGGACATTGTTCGTTTAAAAGAAAATGAAGTGGATGCGGTGCTGATCGGCGAGACACTGATGAAGAGCAGAGACAAGAAAAAAATGCTCTCTTACCTGAAAGGGGAGGGAACATCCGATGGGCAGTAAAGTGAAGATCTGCGGTCTTGTAAGGCCGGAGGATATTGAAACGGCAAATCTGTGCCGGCCGGATTATATCGGATTCGTCTTTGCGGACAGCCGGCGCCGGGTTTCGATAGAGCAGGCGGAGTGTTTGAGAGCAGGACTGGCGGACGGGATTCTGGCAGTCGGCGTCTTTGTAAACGCCCCGGCACAGGAAGCGGCCCGGATCGCCGAAAAGGGGATCATAGATATCATTCAGCTTCATGGAGATGAGGATGAAGCCTATATTCGGACTATAAAAAAATATACCCGGAAACCGGTCATAAAAGCTGTCCGTGTACAGAGCCGAGAACAGATTCTAAAGGCCGAAGAACTGCCCTGTGAATATCTGCTTCTCGATACATATACAAAGGGGCAGTATGGCGGAAGCGGAAAAGGGTTTGACCTGTCCCTGATTCCAAGCCTCAAAAGACCTTTTTTTCTGGCCGGCGGCCTGAATGCTGAAAATGTATCAGGTGCACTGAGAGAAAGCGGCGCGTTTGCCGCAGATGTAAGCAGTGCGGTTGAGACAGGAGGATATAAGGACAGGGAAAAGGTTGAGGCATTTATCCGGGCAGTACGGGAGCAGCAGACAGATACCTGCCGCCACTACTCTTTTGCACGGTCAGCGCAGTAAATGCGCAGACCTGACTGAACAGTTACAAAGGATCGATCATATAAGGAAGAGGATGAAGAGATGAGTAAAGGAAGATTTGGTAATTACGGAGGGCAGTACATTCCGGAGACACTTATGAACGCAGTACATGAACTGGAGGAGGCATATGAAAAATACAGCAAAGACCCGGAGTTTAACAGGGAACTGGACGATCTGCTGAAAAATTATGCCGGACGTCCTTCCCTGCTGTATTATGCAGAGAAGATGACAAAAGATCTGGGAGGCGCTAAGATCTATCTGAAGAGGGAGGATTTAAATCACACAGGTTCCCACAAGATCAACAATGTCTTGGGACAGGTGCTCCTTGCCAAAAAGATGGGCAAAACAAGAGTCATCGCTGAGACGGGAGCAGGACAGCACGGGGTTGCCACAGCTACGGCAGCAGCACTTATGGGGCTTGAATGTGAAGTCTTCATGGGACGCGAGGACACGGACCGCCAGGCTTTGAATGTATACCGCATGGAACTTCTGGGGGCGAAGGTACACCCTGTTGACAGCGGCACCGCGACTTTGAAGGATGCGGTAAATGAGACCATGAGGGAATGGACCAGAAGGATGGATGACACCCTGTATGTGCTGGGGTCTGTTATGGGGCCTCACCCCTTCCCCATGATCGTCCGCGATTTCCAGAAAATCATCGGAAAAGAGATCAAGGAGCAGCTGCAGGAAAAGGAAGGCAGACTTCCGGATGCTGTGATCGCCTGTGTGGGCGGCGGCAGCAATGCCATGGGAGCCTTTTATGAATTTATCCGGGAGGAGCAGGTACAGCTTATCGGATGTGAAGCGGCAGGCCTTGGCGTGGATACAGAAAAGCATGCTGCCACCATCGCCAGAGGTTCAGAAGGTGTCTTCCACGGCATGAAATCCCTGTTCTGCCAGGATGCGTACGGACAGATCGCGCCGGTATATTCCATCTCCGCGGGGCTTGATTACCCCGGCATCGGACCGGAACACGCCAATTTGAATGAGACAGGCAGAGCAGAATATGTGCCGATCACAGACGTGGAGGCAGTGGAGGCATTTGAATACCTCTCAAGGACCGAGGGCATTATCCCGGCCATAGAAAGCGCCCATGCAGTGGCATACGCAAGAAAACTGGCACCAACTATGGACAAAGATAAAATCATTGTTGTAAATATTTCCGGCAGAGGCGATAAGGATGTGGCTGCCATAGCACGATACAGAGGAGTGGAGATCTATGAATAAAATACAGCAGGCATTTGAAAACAAAAAAGCATTTATTCCCTTTATCACAGGCGGGGACCCCACGCTTGACGTGACAGAGCAGCTTCTGTACGCCATGGAGTCGGCAGGGGCTGACCTGATCGAGATCGGCATACCGTTTTCCGATCCCACAGCGGAAGGCCCTGTGATCCAGGAGGCCAACGAGAGAGCTCTGAAAGCGGGATGCACAACAGATAAATTGTTTGACATGATACAAAGGGCGAGAAAGAAAGTCACTGTGCCTATCGTATTTCTGACTTACGTGAATCCTATTTTTACATACGGCAAGGAGCGCTTCATGAAAAGATGTGTGGAGTGCGGGATAGACGGCATCATTGTTCCGGATATGCCCTATGAGGAAAGACAGGAGCTGGCACCTGCCTGCGACGCCTACGGGATTGATATCATCCCCCTCATAGCGCCCACGTCAAAGAACCGCATCACCATGATCGCAAAGGCAGCAAAAGGCTATATCTACTGTGTCTCCTCCTTGGGAGTGACCGGGGTGAGAAGTGAGATCAGGACAGACATCGGTGCCATGGTGGAGCTAGTCCGTCAGGCTACGGATGTACCGTGCGCAGTGGGGTTCGGAATATCTACCCCCGAGCAGGCGTATCACATGGCAAAGGTTTCAGACGGAGCCATCGTGGGTTCTGCAATTGTTAAAATTGTGGCAAAATACGGAAAAGATTGTGTGCCTTATGTGGCTCAGTATGTAAAAGAAATGAAGGCGGCAGTGGACCGGGCAAAGGGTTGAAAACAGCGGAGGATGGGCAGTTCCATCCTCCCTTTTTATGCAGAAAAATCCATATGGCGGAATATTACCTGCGCGTATTATGCAAGTCTGACAAAAAACATACACAATAATTAAATATTTCACAAATTCTTGTTGAAAAATTCCCGGAAAAAGGGTACAATTATAATCGGCAGAAATTGGTTTTGTCTTTTAACTCAACAAAGTAAAACCAGGAGGCGATTTCTGCATGAAAGCCGGATTATCACGCAGATTTTTCGTGCAGAATCCAGGTAAATAATAAAAAATGGAGGGCTGATAAATGAGTAATACAGCACAAAGCTTGGCAAGTAAAAGAATTGCTTCTTTACTTGATGAGAACAGTTTTGTTGAAATCGGCGGCTGTGTCACAGCCAGAAACACAGATTTCAACTTATCTGAAAAGGAAACACCGGCAGACGGTGTCATCACCGGTTACGGTGTCATTGACGGCAGCCTGGTGTATGTGTACAGCCAGGATGCTTCCGTTCTGAACGGAACCATCGGTGAAATGCATGCCAAAAAGATTGTCAGACTTTACGACCTGGCAATGAAGACAGGCGCTCCGGTGATCGGACTTGTGGACTGTGCAGGTCTGAGACTGCAGGAAGCTACAGACGCACTGAACGCTTTTGGCGAAATTTACACCAAACAGGTTATGGCGTCAGGTGTGATTCCGCAGATCACAGGTATCTTCGGGACCTGCGGCGGCGGTCTTGCAATCGTTCCGGCTCTTACCGATTTCACCTTCATGGAGGAGAAGAGCGGTAAACTGTTTGTAAACTCCCCCAACGCTTTAGAGGGAAATGAAATTTCCAAATGTGATACATCCAGCGCAAAATACCAGAGCGAAGAGGCTGGCCTGGTAGATGTTCTGGGAAGTGAGGAGGAAATCCTTGCACAGATGAGACTGCTGATATCTATGCTGCCTTCCAACTACGAAGACAATTCTTCCTATGAAGACTGCACTGATGATCTGAACCGTGTATGCCCGGAACTGGAAAACTGTGTTGGTGATACTGCCATTGCTCTTTCCCAGATCGCGGACAACAATGAGTTCTTTGAGGTAAAAGCTGCATACGCAAAAGACATGGTGACAGGCTTCATCCGTCTGAACGGCGCTACTGTGGGCTGCGTTGCCAACAGAAGCGAAGTTTACAACGATGAAGGGGAGAAGACAGAGTCCTTTGACAAGGTTCTCTCTGTGAGAGGATGCAAGAAAGCAGCAGATTTCGTTAAATTCTGTGACGCTTTTGAAATTCCGGTACTGTCTCTGACAAATGTAAAAGGCTACAAAGCTACAAAATGCTCAGAAGCCAACATTGCCAAGGCAGCGGCACAGCTTACTTACGCATTTACAAATGCAACCGTACCGAAGGTGAACATCGTGATCGGTGAAGCGTTCGGAAGTGCATATCTGGCAATGAACAGCAAATCCACAGGAGCGGACATGGTATTTGCATGGCCGGGCGCTCAGATCGGTATGATGGACGCGCGTCTTGCAGCTAAGATCATGTATGCAGACAGCGATGCTGCTACGATCAATGAAAAGGCCGCTGAATATGCTGACTTACAGTCAAGCGCAATGGCTGCTGCCAAGAGAGGTTATGTGGATTCCATCATCGAGGCAGAAGATACAAGAAAATATGTGATTGGTGCTTTTGAAATGTTATTCACAAAGAGAGAAGATCGTCCCAGCAAGAAACACGGCACGGTTTAGGCGAGGTGAATCATATGAAGCAGACATGGAAAAAATTAATTGGTTTAATCCTGATCGGAGTATGCGTCCTGGCTATGACAGCCTGCGGCAGCAGCAAAGACTCCACAGGCGGTTTGAAAAAGCTGGACGATGCCACCGTTGACTCTCTGGTGGAGAGCTTCGGAAGTGTTGTCGGCAACATTGCCAATCTGGATGAGGAATCCATCGCAAGCCTGATGGAAGGTGACGATGCCTTCAGTGCTTCCGCAGCCAGCGCATGGGACGGAGCCGGAGAAGATCTGGGAACATATGTTGAGACAACCAAGGGCGAGGTGGAGGACAAAGACGGCAGCTATATTCTTACGCTGACCTGTACTTTTGAGAAACGCAGTGCAGACTGCATCTTTACTTTGGACAAAAACGGCAATCCTCTCAGCGTGACTATTGACCCGCAGTACTCAATGGGCGAAAAAATGGCACAGGCAGGACAGAATACACTTCTGGGTGTTGGTACTGTTTTTGTAATGCTTATCTTCCTGTGCTTTGTTATTTCCTTAATGAAATACATTCCGGGCTTTGTAGAGTCCTTTGGCAAGAAGAAAGCTGTTCCGGAAGAGATTCAAGTTCCGGCTGCCCCGGCTGCTCCTGTTATTCCTGAAGCAGCGGAAGAAGAGGTTGTGGATGACGGTGAGCTGATTGCAGTCATTGCAGCGGCGATCGCAGCATCTGAAAATACATCTACAGACAGTTTTGTAGTTCGTTCCATCAGAAAATCAACAAAAAGAAATTGGCAGAGAGCCTAATCACAGGAGGAAATGGTTATGAAATCTTATACAATTACAGTTAATGGCGTTGCATACGATGTAACAGTGGAAGAGGGCGCAGGAAACGCAGCAGCTCCTGCGGCAGCACCGAAAGCTGCTCCAAAAGCGGCACCGAAAGCTGCTCCGGCAGCAAAACCTGCAGCATCTGCAGCAGGCGCAGTGGCAGTTACCGCATCTGTTCCCGGTAAAGTATTCAAAGTGGAAGCAAGTGTGGGACAGGCAGTAAAAGCCGGCGATAACATTGTCATCCTGGAAGCCATGAAAATGGAAATTCCGGTTGTTGCTCCGCAGGACGGTACCATTGCAAGTATTGACGTGGCAGTTGGTGATTCCGTAGAAAACGGCGATACACTGGCATCCATGAACTAGAATTTGCAAGCATTTGTAAATTCCCGACAGCTAAGAGATAAATCTTGCTGATACAATAGAAAGCACACATCGAGAACTTTCTATTGTCACGAATACGAACAATGGGAGGTAATATAATGTCTAACGTTACAGATACACTGTCTAACCTGCTCCACCAGACAGCGTTTTTCAATCTGACATGGGGAAATTACCTTATGATTTTAGTTGCCTTTGTTTTCCTTTTCCTGGCAATTAAAAAAGGATTTGAACCGCTTCTTCTGGTGCCGATTGCTTTCGGTATGCTGTTGGTTAATATCTATCCTGATATTATGGCACAGCCATACACGGATGCAGCAGGAATCGAGCACGCAGGTGGACTTCTTCACTATTTTTATCTGATGGATGAATGGAGTATTCTTCCGTCCCTGATCTTCATGGGTGTTGGTGCCATGACAGACTTTGGCCCGCTGATCGCAAACCCCAAGAGCTTTCTTATGGGTGCGGCAGCACAGCTGGGTATCTACATGGCGTACTTCCTGGCTATCTTCATGGGATTCAACGGAAAGGCAGCAGCGGCTATCTCCATTATCGGCGGTGCTGACGGCCCGACCTCCATCTTCCTGGCAGGTAAACTGGGGCAGACAATGCTCATGGGACCCATTGCGGTGGCGGCATATTCCTATATGTCCCTGGTTCCGATCATCCAGCCGCCGATCATGAAACTTCTCACAACAGAGAAGGAGCGCAAGATCAAAATGGAACAGCTCCGTCCGGTTTCCAAACTGGAAAAGATCCTGTTCCCGATCATCATCACCGTTGTTGTTTGTCTGATTCTTCCTACAACAGCTCCGCTGGTTGGTATGTTAATGCTTGGTAATCTGTTCCGCGAATCAGGTGTTGTAAAACAGCTGAGCGAGACAGCTTCCAATGCCCTTATGTATATTGTAGTTATCTTACTGGGAACTTCCGTAGGTGCTTCCACAAGCGCTGAGGCATTCCTGAAACTGGACACTCTGAAAATCGTCGTATTAGGTCTGGTCGCATTCGCAGTCGGTACGGCAGGCGGTGTGCTCCTCGGTAAGTTAATGTGCAAACTGTCCGGCGGCAAGATCAACCCGTTGATCGGTTCTGCCGGTGTATCTGCTGTTCCTATGGCAGCCCGTGTATCCCAGAAGGTCGGTGCTGAGGCAGACCCCACCAACTTCCTGCTGATGCATGCAATGGGCCCGAACGTCGCAGGTGTTATCGGTACTGCGGTAGCGGCCGGTACCTTCATGGCAATTTTCGGTGTTTAACAGTATGAAAACATGTTTTAAAAATTTAGGAGGAAATTAAGATGGCAGAGGTAGTAAAAAAACCGATTAAGATTACTGAAACAATCTTACGTGATGCACATCAGTCCCTGATTGCGACCAGAATGTCCACAGAGCAGATGCTGCCCATCGTAGATAAATTGGATAAAGTGGGTTACCACTCCGTAGAATGCTGGGGCGGTGCCACCTTTGACGCGTCCCTTCGTTTCTTAAAAGAAGATCCGTGGGAGAGACTGCGTAAGTTCCGTGATGGTTTCAAGAACACGAAACTGCAGATGCTGTTCCGCGGCCAGAATATTCTGGGATACCGTCCTTATGCAGATGACGTGGTAGAGTATTTCGTACAGAAATCTGTTGCAAACGGTATTGATATCATCCGTATTTTTGACTGTCTCAACGATTTAAGAAACCTGCAGACAGCCGTAAAAGCATCCAACAAAGAAAAAGGACATGCACAGGTTGCCCTGTCCTATACCCTGGGCGATGCTTACACCCTGGACTACTGGGTAGATATGGCAAAAAGAGTAGAGGATATGGGTGCGAATTCCATCTGTATCAAGGATATGGCAGGTCTGCTTGTTCCGTACAAGGCAACTGAGCTGGTAACTGCTCTGAAAGCTGCTGTAGATATTCCGATCCAGCTTCACACACACTACACCTCAGGTGTAGCTTCCATGACCTACTTAAAAGCAGTAGAGGCAGGCGTTGACGTAATTGACACCGCTATGTCTCCTTTCGCTCTGGGAACTTCCCAGCCGGCTACAGAGGTTATGGTTGAGACCTTTAAAGGAACACCTTACGATACAGGATTTGACCAGAACCTTCTGGCGGAGATTGCTGACTACTTCCGTCCGATCCGTGACGAAGCTCTGGACAGCGGCCTGCTGAATCCCAAGAACCTGGGTGTTAATATTAAGACTCTGCTGTATCAGGTACCGGGCGGTATGCTCTCCAACCTGACCAGCCAGTTAAAAGAACAGCACGCAGAAGACAAATTCTACGATGTTCTGGAAGAAGTGCCGAGAGTGCGTAAGGACCTGGGCGAGCCGCCTCTGGTTACACCGTCCTCACAGATCGTTGGTACACAGGCTGTATTCAACGTGATCATGGGCGAGCGCTACAAAATGGTTACAAAAGAGACAAAAGACGTTCTCAGCGGAAAATACGGTGCTACAGTAAAACCGTTCAATCCTGAAGTACAGAAGAAATGTATCGGTGACACAGAGCCGATCACATGCCGTCCGGCTGATTTGATCCCGGATGAGCTGGATACTTTAAGAAGTGAAATGGCACAGTGGTCCGAGCAGGAAGAGGACGTATTGTCTTATGCATTATTCCCGCAGGTTGCTACCGAGTTCTTCAAGTACAGAGAAGCACAGGAGACGAAGGTAGATCCGAAAGCTGCGGATACAGAGAACGGGGCTTATCCTGTTTAATGTTCAGCATAGAAAGGCGAAGGTGCCGTAACTGACGGTGCCTTTGGCCTTTTTTTCTTTTTTTAGTGAAAAATCTTCGGATTTGTGATATTATAACCCATGTATGGGCAAAAACCGCTCATAAATTACGAAATACCCTACGGGTATGTTTTGAAGAGGGGACAGACATGGGTAATGCGGAAAATTTACTCAGTAAGATGAATAAACAGTACCAGAGCTTCAGCAAGGGGCAGAAAAAACTGGCCACATACATCAATGACAATTACGACAAGGCTGCTTTTCTGACTGCCGCCAGGCTGGGAGAGACCGTCGGAGTCAGTGAGTCTACGGTGGTGCGGTTTGCTATCCATCTGGGGTATAAAGGGTATCCGGAGTTCCAGAAGGCTTTAGAGGAGCTGGTGAGGAATAAGCTGAACTCCATACAGCGGATGGAAGTGACTTACGGCAGGGTTCCCCAGTCGGAGATTCTGGATACGGTGCTGCATTCGGATATTGATAAGATCAAGCTGACAATGGAGCATATAGACCACAGTGCCTTTGAACTGGCTGTGGAGACAATCCTCAAAGCGAAAAGTATTTATATTGTAGGGATACGAAGCTGTGCTCCACTGGCAAGCTTTCTGGGATTTTATTTTAATCTTTTGTTTGATCACGTACATCTGATGCATACGAACAGCTCCAGTGAGCTGTTTGAACAGATGATCCATATCAGCGGGGATGATGTTATCATCGGAATCAGTTTTCCGAGGTATTCCATGCGGACTTTGAAAGCCCTGGAATTCGCCAATAACAGGAGTGCCAAGGTGATCACCCTGACAGACAGTATCCATTCTCCGATGAATCTGTATTCCTCCTGTAACCTGATCGCTAGAAGTGATATGGCTTCTATTGTGGACTCGCTGGTGGCGCCGCTGAGTGTGATCAATGCACTGGTGGTTGCGCTCTGTATGAGAAAGCAGAAGGAAGTGGTGGCAACTTTGGAGGATCTGGAGAAGATTTGGGACGAATATCAGGTTTATAATAATGACGAGATCAATATGGCTGACGGACAGGACATAGAACTGAAAAATCCGGGCGGCATGGAGGATTAGATTACGCGAATAAAGGAGCCCGCAATGGCAAAAATAATCATTATCGGCGGCGGAGCTGCCGGCATGTTCGCATCTGTGTTTCTGGCTGAGAAAGGTCATCAGGTGCATGTGTTTGAAAAAAATGAAAAATTAGGCAAAAAGCTTTTTATTACCGGAAAAGGACGCTGTAATGTCACAAATGACTGTGACCCGGAGACGTTCTTTGAATCCGTGGTATCCAATCCGAAATTTTTGTACAGCGCCTACTATGGGTATACCAGCCAGGATGTGACCGCATTTTTTTCTTCCCTGGGTGTTAAGCTGAAGACGGAAAGGGGAAACAGGGTATTTCCCCTATCGGACCACTCCTCGGATATTATCCGGGCACTGGAGGCCAGGATGCGCGAGGCGGGTGTGAAAGTACATCTGCATGCTGAGGCGGCAGGACTTCTCCTCAAGGACGGCTGCGCTGTGGGAATCAGGCTTTCGGACGGAGCAGAGATTTTGGGAGATAAGGTGATCGTGGCATGCGGAGGATATTCTTATCAGGCCACCGGCTCCACCGGGGACGGCTACCGCTTTGCAAAAGAGGCAGGGCATACGGTTACGGAACTGTTTCCCGCTCTGGTACCTCTGGAGGTCAGGGAGGCTTATGCAGGCCGGATGCAGGGGCTGGCGCTTAAAAATGTCCGTTTTACGGTGAAGGACGGGAAAAAGGTGCTCTATGATGAGTTCGGGGAACTTCTTTTTACACATTTCGGCATCTCCGGACCTTTGGTGCTGACAGCCAGCTCAAAGATCGCGAAAAGGCTGAAAAAGAAAGAGCTGCAGGGATATATTGACGTAAAGGCGGCACTGTCCGAGGAACAGCTCGATGCCAGGATCCTGCGGGATTTTGAGGAGAACAGGAACCGGCAGTTTAAAAACTCCATAGGAAGTCTGTTTCCGGCTAAAATGGAGCCTGTTATGCTGGAGCTTTCCGGGATACCTCCGGAAAAGAAAGTCAATGAGATCACCAGGGAGGAGAGGCGGCATTTTGTCTCTCTGATCAAGGCGCTGCCGCTGACCATAACAGGGCTGCGGGATTTTAAGGAAGCAATCATCACCCAGGGCGGTGTGAAGACCGGGGAGATTTCCCCGGGAAGCATGGAGTCAAAAAAAGTTAAGGGTCTTTATTTTATCGGAGAGGTTCTGGACCTGGATGCGGTGACAGGCGGATTCAATCTGCAGATTGCCTGGTCCACGGCATTCGCGGCGGCTTCCTCCATAAATGAGAGTATATAAACAAAGGAGATTTAAAATAAGATGGCATTTAACATTGCGATTGACGGTCCGGCAGGTGCCGGTAAAAGCACCATAGCCAGAGCGCTTGCAAAAAGGCTTTCCTACATCTATGTGGATACAGGGGCCATGTACCGCGCTATGGCGCTTTACTTGCTGAGAGAGGGCATATCCGCAGAGGACAGCGGCAGGATAGAAGAGGCCTGTGAACGTGTGGATATCTCTATTATATATGAGGACAATGTTCAGAAGGTGCTTTTGAACGGCGAGGACGTAAGCAGCCTTATACGCAGCGAGGAGGTTGGGAATATGGCCTCCAAAAGCGCGCAGAACGGCAGAGTCCGGGAGAAGCTGGTAGAGCTGCAGAGACAGCTGGCGTCTAAGACAGATGTGGTGATGGACGGCAGAGACATCGGCACCTGTGTACTGCCCGGGGCAGATGTGAAAATATATCTGACGGCCAGTGTCCACACAAGGGCGGTAAGGCGTTATAAAGAATATCTGGAAAAGGGTATGGAAGCGGATCTGGCTCAGATTGAAGAAGATATCGAGAAGCGGGATCATCAGGATATGAACCGGGAGATCTCGCCGCTTAAGAAGGCAGAGGACGCGGTCCTTCTGGATTCTTCCGACATGACAATTGAGGAAGTTTTGGATGCCATGACCGCTGTCTGTGAAAAGAAAAAGAGCTGAAGGAGCTGGGAATGGAAGTAAAAACAGCGAAAAGCGCCGGCTTCTGTTTTGGTGTGAAGCGGGCAGTGGAAAAAGCATATGAGGTTGCCGGGGAGAAAAAATCCGGTGTGTATACCTATGGGTCTATCATTCACAATGAAGAAGTGGTGGGAGATCTGGAAAAGAGAGGCGTCTCGGTTCTGAACAGTGAAGAGGAGCTTAAGGCCCTCTCCGAAGGAACTGTTATCATCCGATCCCATGGAGTGCCGAGAAGGATTTACGAGGTACTCAGGGAAAAAGGACTGGACTATGTGGATGTGACCTGTCCCTTTGTGCTGAAGATTCACAGGATCGTGGAGCGGGAAAGCCGTGCAGGACGTCATATTGTCATCATCGGAAATAAAGACCACCCTGAGGTGGAAGCGACCCGGGGCTGGTGTGAAGGTCCATCCACGGTCATTGAAACAAGGGAAGAGGCCGAAAAATTCCTTCTGGAAGGCCATGAAAAGGTATGTATTGTATCGCAGACGACATTTAATTACAAGAATTTTCAAGAACTAGTTGAAATTTTAGCCAAAAAGAGGTATGATAGACTTGTTTTAAATACGATTTGCAATGCAACCAATGAGCGACAGGCAGAAGCGGCAGAGATTGCAAAGACAGTAGACGCCATGATTGTCATAGGAGGCAAACATAGTTCGAACACCCAAAAGCTGTTCGAGATATGTAAAGGCGTATGTAAAAACACATACTATATACAGACACTTGCTGACTTGGATTCTGATAGTTTTCGATCCATTCAATGTGTAGGTATTACAGCAGGGGCTTCAACCCCAAATAAAATAATTGAGGAGGTTTCAAAACATGTCAGAATTAAGTTTTGAACAGATGTTAGACGAATCATTTAAGACAATCAGAAATGGGGAGGTAGTCGAAGGTACTGTCATCGGTGTTAAAGAAGATGAGATTATCCTGAACATTGGCTATAAAGCAGATGGTATCATCACAAGAAACGAATATTCCAACGATTCTAATCTTGACCTGACTACAGTAGTTTCCGTAGGAGACACCATGGAGGCAAAGGTTCTGAAAGTCAACGACGGCGAAGGACAGGTTCTCTTGACATACAAGAGACTGGCAGCTGAGAAAGGCAATAAGAGACTGGAGGAAGCTTTTGAAAATAAAGAAGTCCTGACAGCAAAAGTAACACAGGTTCTGGACGGCGGTTTAAGTGTTGTCTTAGATGAGGCAAGAGTGTTCATTCCGGCAAGTCTGGTATCCGATTCTTATGAAAAAGACCTGACAAAATATCAGGATCAGGAAATTGACTTTGTGATCACAGAGTTCAACCCGAGAAGACGCCGTATCATCGGTGACCGCAAACAGCTTCTGATGGCTAAAAAAGCTGAGATGCAGAAAGAGCTGTTCGAGAGAATCCATCCGGGTGATGTGGTTGAGGGAACAATCAAAAACGTAACAGATTTCGGTGCTTTCATTGATTTAGGCGGAGCTGACGGCCTGCTTCACATCTCTGAGATGTCCTGGGGCAGAGTAGAGAACCCGAAAAAGGTATTCAAAGCCGGTGAGCCGATCAAAGTGCTGATCAAAGATATCAACGGTGATAAGATTGCCCTGAGCCTGAAATTCGAGGATCAGAACCCATGGCTGGATGCAGCAGAAAAATACGCTGCAGGCAACATCGTGGAAGGCAGAATCGCACGTATGACAGATTTCGGTGCATTCATTGAGCTGGAGCCCGGTGTAGATGCTTTACTGCATGTATCCCAGATTTCCAGAGCACACGTGGACAAACCGTCTGATGTATTATCCGTAGGACAGATTGTTACAGCAAAAGTTGTAGACTTCAACGGAGAAGAGAAAAAGATCAGCCTGAGTATGAAAGCTCTGGAGCCGGCTTCTGAAGACAGAGAAGAAGCTGCTTACGACACAGAGGAATAAGAAACAGAAATAAAAAAGGCGGGAGTGCTGTGCGCATTCTCTGCCCTGTAACATAAAAGGCCGGCAGCGAAGCACATTCGCTGCCGGCCTTATTTCCTTTTTTATCAGACACGTATCTGGCTTTTCAGATATTCAGACAGAAAAGAAATCTGCATTTCCGGATTTCTAAGAAAGCTGTCTGTCCACTGGATATAGCAGTCGCCGGATTCATAGGAGGATTTTAAAAGAGGGATTTGGGGAGCGCCGAAAGCCCGGAGAAAATAACCGCTCACCCTTTTGCAGCAGTTGGAGGCTTTGGCTTTTTCCCGGCAGGCCGGGTCCACGTATACGCCCACACTTTTGTGGACTGCTTCATCTTCCAGTGGAAGATAGTAATAATTCTTATAGTCAGGATAATAATATTTTAAAGTGCCTTCCAAAAGAGGCATTTTCATTTTGCAGCAGTCCTTTTCCAGAGTAACATAAGCGCAGGGCAGTGAAAAAGAGAGCCGGGTGGGAAAGGAGAGCGGAAGCTGCACAGTAAAGAGGACTTCCTGAAGGAGGCTTCCGTCCATGGCCCTGTCTGTCACTGCCGTTATATCCCGCATCCGGAAATTCCCCCTGAGAAGGGCCAGAAGGGCGCCGAAGGCTAAAAGGCAGCCCATGCCCTCCACGTCATCATGATTGTGAAGGAACAGGAGGTTTAAAAGTGTCTCCCCGCCTGTTTTGGCATAGGTGCGGTAGACCTTGATCAGTTCCTTTCCGTCCATAGCGTCCTGCCGTCTGTACCCTGCCAGCGGCTCTAAGGATTTCTGGCGGAAATTTTCGGTCTGCAGGATCGTGCGCAGGGGGCGGAGTGTCCGGTACAGATCCACAGACACAGCGTCTTTGAAGGGCGATGTAAGCCGGTAGCTTTGATATTTGTGCTGCAGGTAGGGAATATCAAAGGTGCTGCCGTTAAAGTGCAGGAAACAGCGTTTCCGGGCGCACAGAGACTGAAAGGCTTCCAGCACGGCGTATTCCTCCTTCTCATTCTCCTTTTGGGCGAGAAACTGTATCATTTCCCATTTCCCGTCTGTACAAAGAGCAGCACCGATCAGATACACCCGGCTGTTTCTATGGCTCAGACCGGTGGTCTCAATATCAAAAAATAAAATGTCATCTTCTTCAATATCTGCGGGAAGAAAGAGTTTAGCACTTTCTGGCAGAAATTGATAATTAAATATCTTGTTTGTTAGCATTTTAACAATAACCTTTCTGATTGTATCAAAAATAATACGAAAAATAGCCAAATCATTGTAGCAGTTTTTTGAAAATAATGTTATATTATATAAAGACGTAATAAATACCCAATGGGGCATCTCTGACTTATGTATAGCAAATATGCCCCTGAAGGGACATAAGAAGGAGGCGTCTATGGATTTTAAAGTTGCAGGAATCTCTCTGTATTATATCATAAACTGGTTTTTTATCTATAGTTTTTTAGGATGGGTGTGGGAATCCTGTTACGTTTCTGTAAAATCAAAAAAACCTGTGAACAGAGGCTTTATCAACGGTCCGTTCTGTACCATTTACGGGTTCGGCGCTGTCAGCGTCTATCTGATTCTGAAAGACTTTGATCAGAATCTTCTGGTGCTCTACATAGGAGGCGTGGTGGTTGCCACTGTGCTGGAATATATAACCGGATGGCTCATGGAGACGATCTTCCATACCAGATGGTGGGATTACAGCAAAAAAAAGTGCAACCTGCACGGGTATATCTGTCTCGGTTCTTCCCTTGCCTGGGGTGTCTTCACCGTTCTGCTCTTTGAGGTGTTCCATCCTTTTGTGGAATGGCTGACCAATCTTTACCCTGTTTCCATCGGAAAGATTGCCGTGAGCGTTGTGGCGGTTCTGTACAGTGCGGATTTTGTTACCTCCGCAGTGGCAGCATTCGGCATCAGCAAGAAATTAGCAAAACTGGAGGATATGATGGAAGAGCTGACCGCATACCTGCAGACTACAAAACTATATGAGACAAAAGAAGAAATCAGCGACAGACTGGAAGAAATCAGAGCTTTCAACCTGGCCGAGGCTGCGGAAAAAATCGGTACAAAGAAAGCGGAGTTCTCAAAACTGTTGGAGGAGCGCTTTTCTCTATCTGAAAACTATCTGGAAAAGAAAGCGGAGCTTGAGAGACGTATGGATGAATTCTCAGAAAAATACTTATCTGCAAGGAAAAAATCCAACATTGTCGGAAAACGTATGATCCATGCTTATCCTGGACTGCGTGCAGAGTTCCGGCGCTATAAAGAAAGAAAAGCCAAAAAACATTAACTGGCTTCTTAATTATTCAATTAAAGGAGGGACTACACATGGCGTTTTTAACCTTTAAGGGCGGCGTACACCCTTATGATGGAAAAGAACTGTCAAAAGACAAGCCTATCACGGATTACCTGCCGAAACAAGAGCTGGTCTATCCGCTATCACAGCACATAGGCGCACCTGCAAAGGCCATTGTGGCAAAAGGTGACCATGTACTGGCCGGGCAGAAAATTGCTGAGACGGGAGGTTTTGTTTCCTCACCCATTCACGCATCCGTTTCCGGTACCGTAACTGCAGTTGGCAAAGTGCGGAACAATATGGGGAACATGGTGGATGCTGTTACTGTGGAGAATGACGGGAAATACGAGAGTATTGAAATGCAGAAAGTGGACTCTCTGGATGCACTTTCCAAAGAGGAGATCATCAAAAGGATTCAGGACGGCGGTGTTGTAGGTATGGGCGGAGCTGGTTTCCCTACCCATGTGAAGCTGTCTCCGAAGGAACCGGACAAAATTGAGTATGTTCTGGTAAACGGAGCGGAATGTGAGCCGTATCTGACCTCAGATTACCGCAGGATGATGGAACAGCCTGAACTGGTAGTGGGAGGGCTGAAATGCATGCTGAAGCTTTTTGACAATGCAAAGGGATGTATCTGCATTGAGGACAACAAACCGGATTGTGTCGCAAAGATGACAGAGATCGTAAAGGATGAGCCGCGCATAGAGGTAAAGACCCTCAAGACAAAATACCCTCAGGGCGCTGAGCGCTGTCTGATCAATGCCGTTACGGAGCGGGAGCTGAATTCATCCATGCTTCCTGCGGACGTGGGCTGCGTGGTGGACAATGTGGATACGGTCTGCGCCATCTGCAGGGCTGTCATGGAGGGACGCCCCGTAATAGAGAAGATCGTCACTGTGACAGGGGACGGTATTGCAAATCCCCAGAACTTCCGGGTAAAGACCGGAACCAGTTTCGCGGAACTGATCGAGGCAGCCGGGGGCTTTAAAGGCTCTGTGGAGAAAGTGATCTCCGGCGGCCCCATGATGGGCTTTGCCATGTTTGATTACCATGTGCCCATTGTGAAGACTTCATCTGCCATTCTGTGTCTGACAAAAGACGTGGTGGCAGCCAATGAGGAGTCGGCCTGTATCAACTGCGGACGCTGCGTCAGCGGATGTCCCGCAAGGCTTGTTCCGTCCCGTCTGGCAACATATGCGGAGGAGGGACAGGAAGAACTTTTTGTGAAATTCAATGGTATGGAGTGTGTGGAGTGCGGATGCTGCAGTTTTGTCTGTCCGGCAAAGAGGCCTCTGACCCAGTCTGTCCGGTCCATGAGAAAAATGGTTCTTGCCAACAGGAAAAAGCCAAAGTAGGAGGAGAATAACATGAGTGACTTATTACATATTTCATCTTCGCCTCATGTGCGGTCGAAGGTGAGCACCAGCGGCATTATGGGCACGGTACTGCTCGCGCTGCTGCCGGCAGCTTTATTTGGTATCTATAATTTCGGGCCTCACGCGCTTCTGCTGATTCTCATATCCATGGCGACCTGCGTGGCTACAGAGGCCGTGTATGAACACTTTATGCACAAAAAACTGACGATCAAAGACTACAGCGCGGCTGTGACCGGCCTTCTTCTGGCCCTGAACCTGCCGCCGTCCGCACCCTGGTGGATTCCGGTCATCGGCGGTGTGTTTGCTGTCTTAGTGGTAAAACAGCTCTTCGGCGGACTGGGACAGAACTTTATGAACCCGGCTTTGGCGGCAAGATGCTTCCTTTTGATCTCTTTTACAGGCAGGATGACAAACTTTGCCGTACCTGAAAGTGCCTGGGGAAATGTGGTGGATACCGTGTCAGGTGCTACCCCTCTGGCAGCTTTAAAGGCAGGGGAGAGTGTTGATATCATGAGCCTGTTTCTGGGCAATGTACAGGGAACCATTGGTGAGACTTCTGCCCTGGCTATTTTGGTCGGCGCGGCCATTCTGCTGGGAACAAAAGTGATTGACTGCAGGATTCCGCTCACCTATATCGGTACCTTTGCCGTATTTGTGCTGCTGTTCGGCGGACACGGCTTTGATATAAACTATCTTGCAGCCCATCTCTTCGGCGGCGGTCTGATGCTGGGTGCCTGGTTCATGGCAACGGATTACGTGACCACACCGATCACGAAAAAGGGACAGTTGGTGTACGGTGTCTGTCTCGGCGTATTTACCGGACTTTTCCGTATTTTCGGCGGTTCAGCGGAAGGTGTTTCCTACGCCATCATTTTCTGCAACCTTCTGGTGCCTCTCATTGAGCGTGTCACCATGCCGGTTGCATTCGGAAAAGGAGGTAAGAAAGCATGAAAAAGAACACGATTTTAAAAGATACGCTGATTCTTACCGTCATAACCCTGATTTCCGGCCTGCTTTTGGGTCTGGTCTATCAGATCACAATAGATCCGATCGCTGAGCAGAAGGAGAAGGAAAAACAGGAGGCTTATATGGCTGTTTTCGCGGACGCAGACTCCTTTGAGCTGTGTGTTCCGGCGGAAGATGCGGATCTGGCAGCTTATCTGTCAGAGAACGGCTACACAGCCCAGACAGTCAACGAAGTGATGAAAGCTCTGGACGCACAGGGCGAAGTGCTGGGATATGCCATCAATATGACCACATCCGAAGGATACGGCGGAGATATTACCTTTTCCATGGGAATCCAGAATGACGGCACCATGAACGGGATTGAAATCCTGGAGATCGGCGAGACTGCCGGCCTTGGCATGAATGCTCAGAAAGATGATTTCAAGAATCAGTTTAAAGATAAAAAAGTCGATAAATTTGAAGTGACCAAAACCGGATCGCAGTCAGACAGCCAGATTGATGCCTTAAGCGGCGCAACCATCACATCCAAGGCTATGACAGGCGGCGTCAATGCCGGTCTGTGTGCATTCCAGTATGTAGTAGAGGAGGCTAAATAGGATGAGAGAAAATTCACCTGCGGAGCGTTTATATAACGGTATCATCAAAGAAAATCCTACCTTTGTCCTGGTACTGGGTATGTGTCCGACTCTGGCAGTTACAACGGCAGCCATCAATGGTATCGGCATGGGCCTTACCACTACCGTGGTGCTCATGATGTCCAATCTGTTCATTTCCCTTCTTCGGAATATCATTCCGGATAAGGTGCGTATGCCCGCTTACATTGTGATCGTGGCATCCTTTGTTACTGTGGTACAGCTTTTGCTGGAAGGATTCATCCCTTCCCTCTATGATTCCCTGGGAATCTATATTCCCCTTATCGTAGTAAACTGTATCATTCTGGGAAGAGCGGAATCTTTTGCTTCCAAGAATACTCCTGTGGCTTCCATCTTCGACGGTATCGGCATGGGTCTTGGCTTTACCCTTTCCATTACCATCCTGGCAGCTTTCCGTGAACTGATCGGTGCGGGAACCGTGTTCGGATTCCAGGTTATGCCGGGCGCTTATGAGCCGGCAACGATTTTCATCCTGGCACCGGGAGCCTTTTTCGTACTGGCATTTCTGGCAGCCCTGCGCGCCAGAATACAGGATAAGAAGCCAAAAGAAGAACAGCATCCTGTACACTGTATGGAAGGCGGCTGTGCAACCTGCGGCAACAAATCCTGCAGCGGCAAATTTTACGACAACACGGAGAAGAAATAGGAGGATAGGAGCATGAAAGAATTATTGATTATTGCGGTCGGCGCTGCAGTAGTAAACAACGTTGTGCTGAGCCAATTCCTGGGATTGTGTCCGTTCTTCGGCGTTTCCAAGAAAATTGAGACCGCAGCGGGTATGGGCGGAGCAGTTGTCTTTGTTATCACGCTGTCCTCCCTGGTCACCAGTCTGATTTATAAGTATCTGCTGGCAAATCCACATGTGAATATGCAGTTCCTGCAGACAATTGTCTTTATTCTGGTCATTGCAGCCCTGGTACAGTTCGTGGAGATGTTCCTGAAAAAGTCCATGCAGGCCCTTTATCAGAGTCTGGGTGTGTATCTGCCTTTGATCACCACCAACTGCGCGGTTCTCGGCGTAGCGGTCATCAATGTGCAGAAGGAGTACAATGTGCTTCAGAGTACCGTAAATGGTTTTGCCACAGCCGTTGGCTTCACCATCTCCATTGTACTTATGGCGGGTCTGCGTGAGAAGATGGAATACAATGATATTCCGAAATATTTCCAGGGATTTCCCATGGTACTGTTGACAGCCGGTCTGATGGCCATTGCTTTCTTTGGCTTCTCCGGCATAATCTAAGGAGGCGCGAGATATGGTTACAGGAATTGTAATTGCGGCGGTTTTGGTAGGCGGCGTAGGCCTCTTTATCGGAGTGTTCCTGGGAGTAGCAGGAAAGAAATTTGCCGTAGAAGTAGATGAAAAAGAAATATTAGTCAGGGAAGAGCTTCCGGGCAACAACTGCGGCGGCTGCGGATATCCGGGCTGCGACGGCCTTGCGGCAGCAATCGCAAAAGGCGAGGCGCCTGTGAATGCCTGTCCCGTAGGCGGTGCGCCTGTGGCAGCCAAGATTGGTGCAGTCATGGGAGAAGAAGTGGGAGAGACAGTGCGCATGACTGCATTCGTAAAATGTGCCGGTGACTGTGAAAAAACAACGGAATTATACGAATATACAGGAGTTTCGGATTGTAAGATGATCTCCCAGATGCAGAACGGCGGAGCAAAATCCTGCAGCTTTGGCTGTCTGGGTTCCGGAAGCTGTGTCAAGGTTTGTCCTTTTGACGCGATACATATAGTGAACGGCATTGCTCTTGTGGACAAGGAAAAATGTAAAGCCTGCGGAAAATGTGTGGCAGCCTGTCCAAGACATCTGATCGAGCTGATCCCTTATGAGCAGAAGCACGCGGTCGCCTGCAGCTCCAAAGAAAAAGGAAAAGCAGTCATGAATGCCTGCAAGGTGGGCTGTATCGCCTGCAAAAAATGTGAGCGAGAATGTCCGGCACAGGCCATCACCATTGAGGACAATCTGGCGCACATTGATTCTGAAAAATGCACCAACTGCGGCAAGTGTCAGGAAACCTGCCCGAGAAAGATTATCTGCTGATGAATAAGAAACAAATATTTATTTTCATATGTCTGACTGCAGTCTGCCTTTTGGTGGGCGGCTGCGGTCAGAAAAAAAAGGACATGGTGTCAAAAAAGGGATTCTTTTTTGACACCATGATTTCTGTTTCTATCCTTTGTGAGGAGCAGGAGCAGGGAGAGCATGTGCTGGATGAGGCATTTGCCAAATGTGCTGAATATGAGGATATATTCAGCCGGACAAAAGAAAACAGTGAGCTTTACCGTCTGAATCACAGAACAGAGAGCGAGGCAGTGGTGTCCGAGGATTTATATGCGCTGCTCTCCTGTGCGAAGGAGTATTATGAGGTGACAGGCGGAAGATTTGATATCTCAGTGGCACCGCTGTCGGATCTGTGGGATTTTAAAAATGAAGATCCAAAGGTTCCCGATGAGGAGGAGATAAAAAAGACACTTGAAAAAGTGGGGTATTCCCGGGTGCATCTGGAAGCAGGGGATAAAGTGAAATTTGATGATCCGAATACCATGCTGGATTTGGGCGCGCTGGCCAAGGGGTATATTGCGGACAGGCTGAAAGAGTATCTGGTATCAGAGGGAATCGAGAGCGGGTATATCAATCTGGGGGGGAATGTGCTGACCATCGGGGGAAAAGAGGATGGGAGTCCCTGGGAGATTGGGATACAGAAGCCGTTTGCCGAGAGGAATGAGATTGTGGCTTATGTGGATGCGGCGGGGAGTTCCGTGGTGTCGTCAGGGATTTATGAGAGATACTTTGAAGCTGACGGAGAGTTGTATTACCATGTGCTGGACCCGGAAACAGGATATCCGGTGGAGACGGATCTGGCGCAGGTGACGATTTTGTCAAAGAGTTCGCTTGAGGGGGATGCGCTTAGTACCAGTTGTCTGATACTTGGGTATGAGAAAGGGAGGAAATTGATTGAGAATACGGCGGGGGTTGAGGCCGTGTTTGTGAGGAAAGATGGGAAGGTGGAGGCTACGGATGGGGTGGAGCTTAAAGGGGACGGAAAAGACTGACACCCCGCCCTCCCCGCCTTATCCAGTCCCTATTGCCACCAAAATCCCCCTCTTGCGAACGTATATTTGCATTTTGGTTCTTCTTATGTTAGAATGTTAAAATGAAAATGAAAAAAAGAGATATAGGACTGATTGGCATTGTATTGCTGATCGCTTTTTTATGCTGGTTTATTCCCTATGTACGGGGGCAGTTTACATATGAAAAGGCACAGCTTCGTATTACCGTGGACGGGGAAGAGTATGGGGTGTATTCGCTGGAGGAAGACCAGGTCATCCGTATAGGGGATACGAATGTGTGTGAGATAAAGGATGGGTATGTGACGATGACGGAGGCGGACTGTCCGGATCATCTCTGTATGAAGCAGAAGAGGATTTCAAAGACCGGCGGTACGATTGTCTGTCTGCCTAACCGGGTAGTGCTGGAGATTGTAAGCAGGGAGTCCTCGGAGGGGCCGGATGTGGTGGCGTCATAGAGAGAGGATAAGATTCAAGGGCAGCGGTGTAAGACTGTTGAGGATGCAGGGAGATAAGGATATGAAGAAGACAGCGTATATGGGGCTGTTTGCAGCGGCTGCCATTATATTCGGGTATGTGGAGACCCTGCTGCCGGTTTTTGCGGGCATTCCCGGGATTAAGCTGGGGCTGGCAAATCTGGTCACTGTGATTCTGCTGTACCTTTTCGGATGGAGAGAGGCGGCAGTTGTCTCTTTTATCAGAATACTGGTGATTGGATTTATGTTTGGAAATCTGTTTTCCATATTGTTCAGTCTGGCAGGGGCGGGGCTGAGCCTGCTGGTCATGGTGCTCTTGAAAAAGAACGGCGGTTTTTCCGTGGCAGGTGTGAGTATTGCCGGCGGTGTGACACACAATATCGGACAGATTCTGATCGCAGTCTGCGTGGTGGAGAATGTGAATCTTTTTTACTATCTTCCTGTACTTCTCATAGCAGGGCTTCTGACCGGACTGCTGATTGGTATTCTGTCCGGTGAGATTATGAAACGAATACCTGGAAAGGACTTGACATGATTGCATACTTAAAAGGCGAAGTGGTTGAAATAGAAGAGGAAAAACTGATTCTGGAGTGCGGAAATATAGGATATAATGTCTCCATGCCCGCCTCTGCCCTGGACGGCACCCTGCGTCCGGGACAGGAAGTGAAAATACATACACATCTCCATGTGCGGGAGGATGCCATGCAGTTGTATGGCTTTCTCACGCGGGATGATCTGAAAATGTTCCGGATGCTTCTTGGTGTCAGCGGGATCGGGCCGAAGGCGGCTCTTGGGATTCTCTCCGGGCTGTCCGCAGATGAGCTGCGTTTTGCAGTGCTTTCGGATGATGTGAAGACGATTTCTAGAGCGCCCGGTGTGGGGAAGAAGACAGCGCAGAAGATGATCCTGGAGCTGAAGGACAAGCTGGACTTACAAGAGGCGTTTGATACGAAGACCATGCATGTGCAGGAAGCCTCCCAGACGGAGACCGGGGACCTTGTGGATGCCAAAAAGGAAGCTGTGCAGGCCCTCACCGCGCTTGGGTATTCCGGCAGCGAGGCTTTGCGGGCTGTGAAGCAGGTGGATGTGACTTCCCACATGAACGTGGAGGAGATACTGAAACTGGCATTGAAAAAAATGAATTTTTAGCGGGATGAGAGCATGGATAAAAAAAGAGTGATTACCACAGACGTAATAGAAGAAGACTTGAAAATAGAGGGAAATCTGCGCCCGCAGTACCTGGATGACTATATCGGCCAGGAGAAGGCAAAGAATAACCTGAAGGTATACATAGAAGCTGCTAAACAGAGAAATGATGCGCTGGACCATGTGCTGTTCTACGGCCCTCCGGGACTGGGCAAGACCACACTGGCAGGTATCATAGCTAATGAGCTGGGTGTACATATGAAAGTGACCAGCGGTCCGGCCATTGAAAAGCCCGGGGAGATGGCGGCAATCCTCAACAACCTGCAGGAGCATGATGTGCTTTTTGTAGATGAGATCCACAGGCTGAACCGACAGGTGGAAGAAGTGCTCTATCCGGCCATGGAGGACTATGCCATTGACATTATGATAGGAAAGGGCACGGCTGCCCGTTCCATCCGTCTGGACCTTCCGAAATTTACACTGGTGGGGGCCACCACCAGGGCAGGTCTTCTGACTGCGCCTCTTCGTGACCGGTTCGGGGTGGTACATCACCTGGAGTTTTACACGGAAGAGGAGTTGAAGACCATTATACTGCATTCTGCAAATGTGCTTGGAGTGGAGATTGACGAGGAGGGGGCCTGGGAGATGGCAAAACGTTCCCGTGGGACCCCGAGGCTTGCAAACCGGCTTTTAAAGAGAGTCAGAGACTTTGCCCAGGTGCGGTATGACGGGAAGATCACAAAAGAGGTTGCTGATTTTGCCATGGACCTTCTGGAGGTGGACAGATATGGGCTTGACCAGACAGACCGGCTTCTGCTCACCACTGTGATTCAGCGTTTTTCCGGCGGACCTGTGGGTCTGGATACCCTTGCCGCAGCCATCGGTGAGGATTCCGGCACCATTGAGGACGTCTACGAACCCTATCTGATCAAGAATGGATTTCTGCTCCGTACCCCCAGAGGAAGGGTGGCAAGCGAGCTGGCATACCACCATTTGGGGCTGAATCAGACAGGGGAATGAGAAAAAGGTTGTTTTTCTGCATATTTCGATTATAATAGACAGTGGAAATAAAATGCAGATGATGGAAAGGGCGCTTTGCGGACTTTCTGTTGTCATGAATGAAAATCGGGAGGAGCCCTTGAATGGCAGTAAAGAATACTACACAGGTTTTAATCGGAGGCAAGATTATTACCCTGAGCGGATATGAAAGTGAAGAATACCTGCAGAAGGTTGCATCTTATATGAATAATAAAATGACGGAACTGGGACAGCTCCCAGGTTACAGCCGTCAGTCCGTGGAGACAAAACACACGCTTTTGAGCCTGAATGTGGCAGATGATTACTTTAAGGCCAAACGTCAGGCGGAGATTTTCGAGGAGGACCTGGAGGCAAAGGACAGAGAAATGTATGATCTGAAGCATGACCTGATCACCAGCCAGGTACAGCTTGAGAATGCCAGAAAAGACGTGGCGCTGAAGAATGAGCAGATGGATAAGCTGCAGAACAGAATAGAGGAACTGGAAAAAGAACTGGAAGAATTTTTAAAACAATAGTGAGCATGCTTAAAACTTCCGGAACACAGAATGATAGGGCGCGCTTCGGACAGAAGTAACACGCCCTTTTTCTATCAACAGGAATTTTGGAGGAGACAGATTATGAGAGCAGAACTGCTGGCACCTGCCGGTTCTTATGAGGGGCTTCGTGCCGCTGTCCAAGCGGGGGCGGATGCGGTCTATATTGGAGGTCAGATGTTCGGGGCCAGGGCGTACGCCAACAACCCGGACACAGACGAACTGCTTGAAGCCATTGATTTTACCCACCTGCACGGAAAGAAAATATATATGACCGTGAATACTCTGCTTAAAAACAGAGAGCTGGAAGAACAGTTGTACACCTATCTGGCTCCTTATTATGAACAGGGCGTGGACGCTGTTATTGTACAGGACTATGGCGTTCTCTCTTTTATCAGAAGGGAATTTCCCGGGCTGCCCATCCATGTGAGTACCCAGATGGCGGTGACCGGGCCGAAGGGGGCAGCTCTTATGAAGGAGGCAGGGGCATCCAGGATCGTGACTGCCCGTGAGCTGTCCCTTCAGGAGATTCGTGAGATCTATGAGGAGACAGGGATGGAGATCGAGAGCTTTATTCACGGCGCACTCTGTTACTCCTATTCCGGTATGTGCCTGTTCTCCAGTATGCTGGGAGGAAGAAGCGGCAACAGGGGAAGATGTGCACAGCCCTGCAGGCTTCCCTATGAAGTGTACGACGGAGAGAAAAGGCTGGGAAGTAAGAAGGAGGAATATCCTCTGAGTCCAAAAGATATGTGCACCATTGACATTCTGCCGGAGATCTTGGACGCGGGAGTCTATTCCCTGAAAATAGAGGGGCGCATGAAAAAGCCGGAATATGCGGCAGGCGTCACAAGGATTTACCGAAAATATCTGGATCTGTATAAAGAGAACCCCAAAAGCTTTCGTGTCCTGGACAGCGACAGGCAGGAGCTTTTAAAGTTATACCAGAGAGATGGGTTCAACGAGGGCTATTATAAACAGCACAATGGCAGAAATATGATGGCTGTGCAGAATCTAAAGGCCCGGGACAGCCGGGAAAAGGGACCGGGAAAACGGGATGAAGACTTATTTTCGCAATTGAAAGTTCAATATGTTGACAAGAAATTGCAAGAAAAAATTTACGGAAATGTAATCCTCTTTTGCGGCAGCCCTGCTATACTGGATTTGGAGTACGGAAACCGCCACGTACAGGTGGAAGGGGAAACCGTACAGGAAGCCAGGAAGCAGCCCCTTGACGCAGAACGGGTGAAAAAGCAGATGGAGAAGACAGGGAACACCCCGTTTGTATTTGAACACTTGGATGTGCAGACAGATGAGCAGGGATTTCTGCCCATGCAGAGTCTGAATGAATTGCGCAGAAAAGGCCTGGAAGCGCTGGAAAAAGAGTGCCTGCAGCCCTTCAGACGCGTGCTGGATGTACGGAGGATGGATGGCGGGGAGAAGAAAACATCCCCAAAACCGGAAAAAAGCAGGGGTTCCAAAAAGTTTTACGTATCTGTGGAGACATGGGAACAAATGGAGGAGGCCTTGAGACGGCCGGAAGTGGATGGTATTTACTGCAGCATATCCATGTTCTGGGGCGATAGTTTTGAGGAAAAGACCAGGTATGCCGTGGAGTATATAAAGGAATTCGGCAAGGAGTGTTATCTGGCATTTCCCTATATCCAGAGAGAGAAAAATCTGGAGAGCAAAGAGGCAGAACTTATGAATCTGGCGGGGTGTCTGGATGGGTTCCTGGTGCGGAATCTGGAAGAGCTGGGGTATGTAAAGAGTCTGGGACTTGCAGAGAAAGCGGTGTGTGATCACTCTTTATATGCGTTTAATGACGCGTCAAAAGCTTTTCTGGAAGACCGGGGTGTGCTGCGCACCACGGTTCCTTTGGAGCAGAACGGCGGGGAGATACGCCGCAGAGATAATGCGGGCAGCGAGTGGATTGTCTACGGGTATTACCCTATGATGATATCTGCCCAGTGTCTGAAGAAGACATATAACGCCTGTGATAAAAAGAGCGGAACTGTGCGGCTGAAAGACAGGTACGGGAATTATTTTACCGCCCAGTGCGTGTGTGATTTCTGTTATAATGTGATTTACAACAGCGTTCCCACAGGTCTTTTAAAGGAGGCAGAGCAGATAAAAGCCTTATCTGTTTCGGCATTCCGTATGAACTTTACGATAGAAGGGAAAGCTGAAACTGGAAGACTGCTCGATTTGTTTCTGGATGTTTACAAGAAAAATAAAAACGTGCCGGATCAGGTGCCTGAATTTACAAAAGGGCATTTTAAACGGGGCGTGGAGTAGGTGAAGATTTGATTAATTTAATTGTAGAACTTTCAAAATATCTGCTGCTTATACTGGCGGCTCTCTATACGCTGGAGAGTTTCAGTGTGTTTAAATACAAGGCTGAGGATGATAAGCGGTATATTTTAAGAAAACAGCTTATTGTGATCTTCTTTATGGATTTTGTGGCTTTCCTTGTTATTTTCCTGAAGACGGAGAAGATGGAGGTCATATATTTCTTTGGAGCACAGCTTTTGTATTTTATTGTGGTTCAGGTACTTTACCGAATCTTTTACAAGAAGGCGTCATTGCTTTTGCTGAACCATATGTGCATGCTGCTCTCTGTGGGCTTTATCATGCTGGCAAGGCTGGATACGGAATCTGCGGTGCGGCAGTTTCAGATCGTGGTGATCGCTACGGTTATTGCCATGGTGATACCGGTCATGATAAGAAAACTGACCTTTTTAAATAAGTGGACCTGGTTCTATGCCGGGGCGGGCATGCTGCTGCTTTTGGTAGTTCTGGTCCTGGGCAAGAATGTCAACGGGGCGAAGATCAATATTTCTCTGGGTGGATTCGCGTTCCAGCCCTCGGAGTTTGTGAAGATCATCTTTGTATTTTTTGTTGCCTGCAGGCTGTACAGGAAAAGAGCTACGTTTCAGGATCATGTGATCACAACGGCAGTGGCTGCCGCTTATGTGCTGGTACTGGTCATATCCAAGGACCTTGGAAGTGCTCTGGTTTTTTTCATCACATACGTGGTCATGCTGTATGTGGCTACCAAAAAGCCTCTGTATCTGCTGGCGGGGCTTGGCTCCGGCTGCGTGGCGGCTGTGGGCGCCTACTTCCTCTTCGGACATGTGCGCCAGAGGGTAGTTGCCTGGAAAAATCCCTTCTCTGTCTATGAAGGGGCGGGATATCAAATTGTGCAGGGGCTGTTTGCCATCGGTACAGGAAGTCTGTTTGGCATGGGGCTTTGCCAGGGTTCCCCCAATATGATTCCCTTTGTTAAGCAGGACTATATGTTTGCTGCGATCTGTGAGGAGATGGGGGTTCTCTTTGCCATGTGCCTGATCCTGATCTGTATGAGTATGTTTTTGCTGGTGGTGAATATCTCCCTGCAGATCAAGAAACCGTTTTATAAACTGATCGCGCTGGGACTGGGAACGGAATATGCGTTTCAGGTGTTTCTTACCATCGGCGGTGTGACAAAATTTATCCCCATGACGGGAATCACCCTTCCCCTTGTCAGCTACGGCGGAAGCTCTGTGTTAAGCACGATCATCATGCTGGCGATTATCCAGGGGTTATATATTTTGAGAGAAGACGAGGATGAAGAACTTGAAAAGCAGAAAGAAAAAAGAAGAGAAGCGTCTCTTAAAGGAAGAGAAGGCGTTAGAGAAAAAAGAATTAAAGGCTAAGAAGGCCCGGAACCGGGAATATGCCATAGTCAGTTATTTTTTCGTATGCATCTTTATTTCTTTGATTGGCTATATGGTTTATTTCCAGGTGGTGAAGCGGGAGGGCGTGATCAGCAGTCCCTATAACACCAGGCAGGACCAGTTCGAGGACCGGGTGGTCCGCGGCAGCATCCTGTCCTCTGACGGACAGACTCTGGCCTATACACAGGTAAATGACGACGGTTCGGAAACCAGGGTATATCCCTACAGCAATGTGTTTGCCCATGTGGTTGGATATGATGCCAACGGCAAAAACGGCTTGGAATCCCTGGCGAATTTCCAGCTCATGACTTCCCATGACGGCTATCTCTCACAGGCGGCTAATGAACTGAAAAGTGAAAAGAACCTGGGAGACAATGTGGTCAGCACCCTGAATGCCTCCCTGCAGCAGACAGCCTATAATGCTCTGGGAGACAACAGAGGCGCTGTTGTGGTCATGGACCCTCGAACAGGAGCGGTTCTGGCATCTGTGAGCAAGCCGGATTTCAATCCCAATACTGTGGCCCAAGACTGGGATTATCTGGTCAGCGACAACTCAAACAGCAGCCTGCTGAACCGGGCAACACAGGGCGCTTATCCGCCGGGGTCCACATTCAAGATCGTCACAGCCCTGGCCTACCTGAAAGCCCACGGCAGCATAGACGGCTATTATTATAACTGTGACGGCAGCATTACCATGGATGACCATACTATCACCTGCTATGACGGGGAAGTGCATGGGGAGGAGGATTTCACCACGGCTTTCGCGGAATCCTGCAACAGTGCCTTTGCCAGCATCGGTGTGGATCTGGGAAAATCAAAGCTGACACAGACGGCGGAGAGCCTTTTATTTAACAGCAAGCTCCCCGTTCCCATTGAATACAACAAGAGCAGATTCGACTTGGGTGAGCATCCGGGCAACCCGCTCCTTATGCAGACCTCCATCGGTCAGGGAAACACCCTGGTCTCTCCCATGCATATGGCCATGATCGTCAGTGCCATTGCCAATGACGGCGTGCTGATGAAACCATATTATGTGGACCATGTAGAGAATGTGAACGGGGATGTGGTGAAGTCCACCAAGCCGGCGGAATACAAACAGCTTATGGAGAGCAGTGAGGCCCGTGTGATGCAGAACCTCATGGAAGAGGTGGTAAACAGAGGAACCGCGTCCTCCTTAAGCGGCGAGAACTACAGCGCCGCCGGCAAGACAGGATCCGCGGAGTATTACGGCGCAGACGGGGACATAAAGACCCATTCCTGGTTTGTAGGATACTCCACCATGGGAGATGCCCAGATCGCCATCGCAGTCATAGCAGAAGGCGCCGGAACCGGCAGCTCCGTAGCAGTCCCCATTGCCCATGAGGTCTTCAATGAATTTTATTATTAGATTTATATAACTTTCCGCCCTGCACCCTTATTTTACCCACTATGAAACGCATACGGGAAAGCTAAAAACCAGGAAGAGGGAGGGAGCAGGTTAGCTCCGTGGCAGCGCAACGCTTCGCTCACAGACATTCATCCCCGCTCCCTCCCTCTTCCGTCCGCCTTAATTCCCCCCCATTGCAGTTTCCATTTATCCCTTGCACAGGTATCCAAAAAGAGGTATACTGATAACAACGAAACACAACGCTGGCCCGGAAAAGGGTCGTACAGGAGGACTTGCACTATGATTGAAGCAACGAGCTGTGGCGGGGTGGTAATATATCGGGGAAAGATACTGACCCTGTACAAATCCTATAAGCACAAATATGAGGGCTGGGTTTTGCCAAAGGGTACAGTAGAGGAAGGCGAAGACTATAAGGATACGGCACTGCGCGAAGTGAAGGAGGAGGCAGGTGTAGCAGCTAATATCATCAAATATGTAGGAAAAAGCCAGTATAGTTTTTGTGTGCCGGAAGATACTGTGGAAAAGGATGTCTACTGGTATCTCATGGCCGCCAGCAGCTATTACAGCCGGCCCCAGAGAGACGAATATTTTGTAGATTCCGGTTTTTACAAGTTCCATGAAGCTTACCATCTATTACGGTTTTCCAACGAAAAGCAGATTCTGGAAAAGGCTTATAATGAATACCTGGATTTGAAAAAATCAAATCTGTGGGGAAACAAAAAGTATTTTTAGTTATTCAGCTGATGAGAAGGGACTGGTTTTTCCAGCCCCTTTTTGTACTTTTACAGGTGTAGATTCAGACAGTAACTATTAACAGCCGCGCTTTCATAAAAATGGAGGAGGTAGCCAGATGTTAGAACAGATTGATTTGACAAAAGAGATGGGGAAAGAAGAGTACAAAGAAAAGATGGAGGCTCTGGAAGGGACACTTTCGCGTCTGCAGAGGGAATGCAGGGATTTGGGAATCCCGGTCATGATTCTCTTTGAAGGGTTTGGGGCAGCGGGAAAGGGCGTGCAGATCAATAAACTGATACATCCGCTGGATCCCAGGGGGTTTAAAGTTTTTGCTATCAAACAGGAGTCAAAAGAGGAGCGCATGTACCCGTTTTTGTGGCGTTTCTGGACTAAGACGCCGGAAAAAGGCAGGATCGCCATTTTTGATACAAGCTGGTACAGGAGAGTTTCCGTGGACAGGTTTGAGGAGAAGATTTCACCGGAAGAGCTTATGTATGCCTATCAGGAGATCAATACATTTGAGAAGACGCTGACAGATGACGGCGCTGTGCTGATCAAGTTCTTTATGCACATCAGCAGAAAAGAACAGAAAAAGCGTTTTGACGGACTTCTGGATAATAAAGAGACAGCGTGGAGAGTCAGCAAGGCTGATTTGAAGCGCAACGAGGAGTATGGCACCTATAAAGCCATGCTGGAGGAAATGCTGGAGAAGACAGAGACAGAGTGTGCCCCCTGGACCATTATCGAGGCCACGGACCGCCGCTTTGCCACGGTGAAGATTCTTTCCTCTGTTATCGAGAGTCTGACAGAGAAGATAGAGGAAGTTAAGACGGAAAAGCTGGCGAAAGAAGAGGCGCGTAAGGCGGAGGCCGGTGCGGGTGAAGCCGTGAAGGAATACGAACCACTGTCCAGGAAAGTCCTGGAATCCTCCACCCTCAGCAAAGCTGATCTGACACTGTCCTACACAAAGGAAGAATATAAGAAGAAATTAAAAAATCTGCAGGACCGCATGGCAATCCTCCACAGTGAGCTGTACAGCCGCAGAATCCCCGTTGTGTTGGGATTTGAGGGATGGGATGCGGGAGGCAAGGGCGGCGCCATCAAGCGTCTTACAGAGGCCATGGATCCCAGAGGATATGTGGTGAATCCTACGGCGGCTCCCTCTGCTGTGGAGAAGAACCACCATTATCTGTGGCGCTTTTGGAAGGACATGCCAAAGGCAGGCCATGTTGCCATATTTGACCGGACCTGGTACGGAAGGGTGATGGTGGAGCGGATCGAGGGATTCTGCACCAAAGAAGAATGGCAGCGGGCCTACAAGGAGATCAATGATATGGAAGCCCATCTGGCCCATTCCGGAGCGATCGTGCTGAAATTCTGGATGCATATTGACAAGGATGAGCAGGAGCGGAGATTCAAAGAGCGCATGGAAAATCCGGAAAAACAGTGGAAGATCACAGACGAAGACTGGAGAAACCGGGAAAAATGGGATCAGTACGAGGAGGCAGTCAACGAGATGGTCATCCGTACCTCAACCTCCTATGCACCATGGATCATCGTGGAGGGCAATGACAAATATTATGCCCGCATCAAAGTGCTGGAATCTGTTGTGAATGCAATTGAAAGAAGGCTGAAAGAATAGGAATCCGTAGCCATTCCGCTGGCCGGAACGTTGCAGGACTCTGATTAAGGATGGAAATTTATGCTAAACTGGTATAAGAATCTGTATGTTGGCGATAATGCAAAAAAGAAACAAAAAAAGCTGATACGGAAGATCAATCAGGGTGCAGGGGTCATTGATATTTATCTGGTGACCCTTGCAGTCAACCCGGCAAATTCCCTGGAAATTATATCTGCAAATTATTTGCTGCAGAAGCCGATCAGGAGAAATTGTCCCATGATCGTGGGACTCTGTTCGGGATATTACGAGGCTGTGGAGCTGGTGGAACAGATTGCAGAAGAAGTCTATGAGGAGACAGGCGCCATGGATATCCGCGGCTGGCTCCTTGAAAAAGCAGCCCGGGTGAAAAAAAGAGACTGACAGGTGAGAAGATGATGCTGATACATATAATTTTGGGTATACTAAAAATAATCGGAATTCTGCTGCTGGTGATATTGTGTCTGCTTCTTCTCCTTCTGCTGTCGCTGGTCTTTGTACCGGTGCGCTACTACGGAAGCGCTTTCCGGGAGGAGGGAAAGTACGAGGGAAAAGTGAGGATTTCCTGGCTGTTCCATCTGATCTTTGTCACAGCCAGATACGGTTCCGGGACGGAAGGGTTACAGCTTTCCATCCGTTTTTTGGGAATACCCGTGGATGTGGTATTGAAAAAAATCGCTGCCTGGAGGCAGAAACGACAGAAGAAAAAACCTGAGCTGACAGCAGCGGAGGAGAAAAAAACACCACCGGGGGAAGGCACGGAAACAGAAGAACAGGCAGCTATTCCGGCAAAAGAGCCCCGCAGCGCACAGCAGGCCCTGTTGGAGACTGAGAAGGAAAGCAGCGTAAATGCTGTCGGGACAGAGAAGGACGCTGAGACAAAAAACTCCGCGGAGACAAAAGACTTCGCAGAGAAGAAGAAACCGGCTGAGAAGAAGAAACCGGCTGAGAAAAAGAGTCCGGCTGCGAAACTCCGCAGTGTTTTTGAAAAAATTTCGGAGATCATAAAAAAACTTCTTGGGCTTCCCGGGAAAATAAAAGCGGCTTTTGTAAATTTCAGGCGGACAGCCAAAGAGATTTATGGTAAAATAGAGCAAATCAGGGAACTGCTGGCCTCGGAATCCTTTCTGGGTGCCAAGACATTGGTATTTGGAGAACTGGGTATCATAATGAGGCATGTGCGGCCCAGAAAAATAAAAGGCGACATTTATTTTGGATTTGATGATCCGGCGCTTACAGGGCAGGTGCTGGCAGGAGCCAGTATTTTCTATCCTCTTTACGGCAGAGGACTTTCCCTGCATCCGTATTTTGACAGAGTCATACTGGAAGGACGCGCACAGATCTGGGGAAGAATGTACGGGTTTATGTTTCTCCGTACGGTCTGGAAACTGTTCAGGGATGCCAATGTCAGGGATTTGAGAAAAAAATTTAAAAACAAGTAAACATTAAGGAGGAAATAACTATGGCTTCAGATAATAGTTTCAAGACAACGGTGGATTCCCTCTTCAAGGGAATGGACAGCTTTATCACAACGAAAACAGTGGTAGGGGAGGCGATCACTGTGGGAGACACCATTATCCTTCCGCTGATTGACGTATCCTTCGGCGTGGCTGCAGGTGCATTTGCCGATGACAAGAAGAACAACGGCGGCGGCGGTATGGGCGGCAAGGTCTCCCCAAGCGCAGTGCTGGTGATCTCAGGCGGCAGTACAAAACTGGTCAATGTGAAGAACCAGGACGGCCTTACCAAAATTCTGGATATGGTTCCCGATTTTGTAAATAAATTTACGGACGGCAAAAAAGAGGAAGCGGCAGCAGCAAAAGAGCCTGCAAAGAAAGCAGAATCCGAGAAGAAAGAGGCTGAGGAAGCAGATACAGAAGATAAAACAGAAGAGTAAAGAGGATACAGGACATAAAAAAGCCGCCGGGATGTCATTCATGGCGGCTTTGTGCATATATTAAAGTAAACAGGCAAAAGGAGAAACAGAGAGACTGTGCAGAGACTCATTGGATTTTTACTGTTTTGGATTGGAGTAGGGCTGTTTCTTGCCTTGATATTTCCAAAGAGCTTCCTTATGGTATTACTTGCGGCACTGTGCATGCTGGTGGGATACAACCTGTTCTGCTGCTGAATGAATATAGAAGAGGACAAAAAAAGACCTTGTCTCATCGGACAAGGCCTTTCCTCATTCTTTACGCTCTCTCCACTTTGCCGCTTCTTAAGCAGGAAGTACAAACATACATTTTCTTTGCAGCACCGTTTGCTGTTTTTACTTTAACAGATTTGATGTTGGATTTCCACATCTTGTTTGATCTTCTATGGGAATGGCTCACGTTGTTCCCGAAATGAGCACCTTTTTCACAAATTGCACACTTTGCCATGGTAGCACCTCCTTAACATAGAATAAGTCCGTGTATACAAACTCACAACAATAGTTATTTTAACAGAAGATAACAGGATTTGCAAGTGAAAATATAAAAATTTTAAATTAATATTTCGTTTTTGGGAAAGATATGTTAGAATGGTTCTATGAAAAAGCGGCAGACCGGGGAATACCCCGGGCGGCGGCAAAGAAAAAAGCTATGGAGGTGTCCGTGCATGGATGGACTTGTTGATACAGGATTAGGTAAAATAATGATTGATACGGATGTCATCGCTACTTATGCGGGAAGCGTGGCAGTCGAATGTTTTGGAATCGTAGGCATGGCGGCAGTCAGCATGAAGGACGGGCTGGTTAAGCTCCTGAAGAAAGACAGCCTGAAGCATGGAATCAATGTCATCATCACCGATAATAAAATCACTCTGGAATTTCACGTGATCGTCGCGTACGGCGTCAGCATCTCTGCCGTGTCCGACAATCTCATCAGCAATGTGAAATACCGCGTGGAGGAATTTACCGGTTTGACTATAGAGAAGATCAATATCCTTGTAGAGGGCGTAAGAGTAATCGATTAATTAAGGAGGAAACTTGTTTTGAATACCAATACCGTTGACGCGAAGATGCTTGGCAGGATGTTTCTGGCCGGTGCCAAAAATCTGGAAGCTAAGAAAGAATGGATTAATGAACTGAATGTATTCCCTGTACCGGACGGTGACACGGGAACGAATATGACGCTGACGATTCTGTCTGCCGCTTCTGAAGTAAGTGCTCTTGAGAATCCAACCATGAAGACACTGGCTAAGGCCATCTCTTCCGGTTCCCTGCGCGGGGCAAGAGGAAATTCGGGAGTTATCCTTTCTCAGCTTTTGAGAGGTTTTACAAAAACCATTGAACATTATGATACAGTGGATGCACCTGCCTTTGCAAAAGCGTTTGAAAAGGGTGTGGAAACCGCCTATAAAGCTGTTATGAAGCCAAAAGAGGGTACAATCCTGACAGTTGCCAAGGGCGCGGCTGACAAGGCTCTGGAGATCGCAGAGGACTGCAGGGATCTCAGCAGTTTCTTTGCGGATGTGATCGCCCATGCGGAGCATGTGCTCTCCAGAACACCGGATATGCTTCCTGTTTTAAAAGAGGCAGGCGTTGTGGACTCCGGCGGACAGGGACTGGTGGAGGTTCTGAAAGGTGCCTATGACGGCTATCTGGGCAAAGAGATCGACATGAATTTTGAAAAGCCCAAGTCCTCAGGCATGAGCAAACCGGTGTCCGCGGAGGAGAGCAATATCAAATTCGGCTACTGCACAGAATTTATCATCATGCTGGAAAAGGAATTTCCGGAAAAAGAGGAGCAGACTTTCAAAGAATATCTCATGTCCATTGGAGATTCCCTGGTAGTTGTGGCGGATGATGAAATCGTGAAGGTGCATGTACATACCAATGATCCTGGTATGGCAATCCAAAAAGCCCTGACTTACGGCCAGCTCTCCAACATGAAGATTGACAATATGCGCCTGGAACACCATGAAAAGGTGATCAAAGAGGCTGAGAAGCTGGCAGCACAGCAAAGAGAAGCCGTTCCGGAAAAAGAGGTGGGATTCATCTCTGTATCGGTAGGCGACGGCATGGGAGATATCTTCCGGGATCTGGGCGCTGACTATCTGATCGAAGGCGGCCAGACCATGAATCCAAGTACAGAGGACGTGCTGAAAGCCGTTGAGCAGGTACATGCAAAGAATATTTTCGTGTTCCCCAACAATAAAAACATCATTCTGGCAGCCAACCAGGCAAGGGATCTGACAGAAGATAAGAATATCATTGTCATTCCGACCAAGACCATACCTCAGGGTATCACGGCGATGATCAATTATGTGCCGGAGAAGACGGTGGAGCAGAATACAGAGGAGATGCTGCAGTGCATCGGCAATGTGAAGACCGGTCAGGTCACTTATGCGGTGAGGGATACGAAGATCGATGATAAGGAGATTCGCCAGGGCAACATTATGGGAATCGGTGACCATGGCATTTTAGCTGTGGGCGAGGGCGTGGAAGGCATTACCATGGAGACCATTGACGCTATGGTGGATGAGGACACGGAGATCATCAGTGTATACTATGGGTCTGATGTGAGTGCAGAGGATGCACAGCGCCTGGGTGAGAAGCTGGAGGAGCGCTACCCGGATTTTGATGTGGAAGTAAACGACGGCGGTCAGCCGATCTATTATTATGTGGTATCCGTGGAATAACCTGCGGGATTGAAAAATAAGAGGTGTGGACGCGGCTTTGCCTGCTGAAACACCTCTTCTTTACACAAAAAGAAAGACAGCGTGTGAGCCGGAGATGGAGTTACAAAGATGAGAGAAGCAGATGCGATCCGTTCCATCAAGGGGATTGGAGAGAAGACAGAAAAATTATTTGCAAAACTTGGGATACGAAGCGTAGGCGACCTGCTTAGGTACTATCCCAGGGATTACGAGGAATACGCGCAGCCGGTAAGCCTGGCAGAGCTAAAGCCGGGCAAAAAAGCTGCTGTGGCCGGAAGGATAGCCGGAAAAGTGGGGGTGCGCAGTACAGGCAGGCTCACTGTGGTGACGGCAGCTCTGAAAGAGGAGGGACAAAGCCTTTCCCTGACATGGTATAACATGCCCTTTTTAAGAAACACCATAGCCTCGGGAAGCTGCTACATATTTCGTGGAATGGTCACAGAGAAGAAGGGCCGCCTTACCATGGAGCACCCGGAAGTGTTTACCCCCGAAAAGTACGGGGAAATGCTGCACACCCTGAACCCCATATACGGCCTGACAAAGGGACTGACCAACAAGCTGGTAGTCAAGACCATGCATCAGGCATTGGAGGAGAAGGAGATTGTGCAGGAATATCTGCCTGAGGATTTCCGCAGCCACTATCATCTGGCAGAGTATAATTTTGCAATATCGGAAATTCATTTTCCCAGAGATAAAAAGAATATGCTTCTTGGCAGGAGAAGACTTGTTTTTGATGAATTTTTGTTTTTTATACTGGCTGTGCGCATGATGAAAGAGAAGACCCAGGACGCAGTCAGCCATTTTAACATAAAGCCGGTCTGGGAGACAGAGAATGTCATAGAAAACCTTCCCTATCCCCTGACCAATGCCCAGAGGCGTGTCTGGGGAGAGATAGAGCGGGATATGACAGGCCATTCCCTTATGTCAAGGCTGGTGCAGGGGGATGTGGGAAGCGGCAAGACCATTATCGCGTTCTTATCCATGATACTGGCAGCCGTAAACGGTTACCAGTCTGCCCTTATGGTCCCCACAGAGGTTCTGGCAGCCCAGCATTTTGAGGCGCTGAAGAAGCTGCTGGAGGAGCAGGGGCTTGCTTATGAACCGGTGCTGCTGACAGGTTCCTGTACTGTGAAGGAAAAGCGGCTGATCTATGAGAAGATATCCTCAGGACAAACCAGAATGGTTGTGGGTACCCATGCCCTGATCCAGGAGAAGGTGCAGTATGAGAATCTGGCCCTGGTGGTCACCGATGAACAGCACCGCTTCGGGGTCAGCCAGAGGGATGATCTCTCTAAAAAGGGGGAGAAGCCACACGTTCTTGTCATGAGTGCCACACCCATACCAAGGACCCTGGCGATCATTTTGTACGGGGATTTGGATATCTCCGTGATTGACGAGCTTCCGGCCAGAAGGCTGCCCATAAAAAACTGTGTGGTGGATATTTCTTACCGTCCGAAAGCATATGCTTTTATGGAGCGGGAGATTCAGGCAGGAAGACAGGTCTATGTCATCTGCCCCATGGTGGAGGAGAGCGAGGGTCTGGAAGCGGAAAATGTACTGGATTATACACAGCGCCTGCGAGATATCATGCCTCCGCAGATCAGGGTGGAACCTCTTCACGGAAGAATGAAGCCTGCCGAAAAAAATAAGATCATGAGTGCTTTTGCATCCAATGAGATACAGATACTGGTCTCCACCACAGTGGTTGAGGTCGGCGTAAATGTTCCAAATGCCACTGTCATGATGGTGGAGAATGCGGAGCGGTTTGGCCTGGCCCAGCTTCACCAGCTCAGGGGACGCGTAGGACGAGGAGAACATCAGTCGTACTGTATCTTTATGCAGGGGCAGGATGCCCGGGAGACAAAGGAGCGTCTGGAGATCCTGGTAAAATCCAATGACGGCTTTGAGATCGCAGGGGAGGATCTGCGGCTTCGGGGACCCGGGGATCTGTTCGGAATCCGGCAGAGCGGGGATATGGAATTTGCGCTGGCTGACATTTACCAGGATGCACAGGTGCTGAAGGAGGCCAGTGAGGCGGGAGGCGCGATCCTCAAGCTGGACCCGGATCTGTCACTGGAACAACACAGAAGGCTCAGAGAACGTCTTCTGGATTATGCGAAGGAACGGCTGGAGCTGCCGGGACTATAGAGAAAAAGGTGTGACAGCATGAAGAAGAATGCGTTAGCAAAAGATTTTTTTATGGAGATAAAAAAGACAAGGAACCGGTTTCTGTCCATAATGCTTATTGCGGCACTGGGCGTGGCCTTTTTTGCCGGTGTAAGGGCAGCGGCTCCGGATATGAATATGTCGGCAGACCTTCTGTATGACAAGAGCAATTTCATGGATATCCGCGTGCTGAGTGACCTGGGCCTGACGGAGAAGGACATAGATGCGATTCGGGATATAAAGGGTGTGGAGTCCGTGCGGGGCGGCTACAGCGCGGATGTGCTGTGCAGTACGGAAGAAGCACAGCTTGTTGTGCGCATGATGTCAGCCTATGAGGATATCAATAAGATAACAGTAAAGCAGGGCCGTATGCCCGAAAAAAAGGATGAATGCCTTGCGGATGAACGGTTCTTGAGTCTTTCCGGATATAAAATCGGAGATACGATCTCTGTGAAATCCGGTACAGATGATGACATAGCAGATACGCTTGCTGTCACAGAATACAAGATTGTGGGAAGCGGAACGACTGCCTATTATCTCAGCCTGGACAGGGGCACCAGCAAAATAGGAAACGGCGAGCTGAGCAGTTTTCTGGTCATTCCGGCAGAAAGCTTTTCCCTGGAGGTCTATACAGAGGCTGTGATACGGGTGGCGGGAGCAAAAGAGCTTTTATCAGGTTCAGATAAGTACGAGGATACCGTAAAAGAGGTGGAGGACCATCTGGATGCCATAGCGGACGGACGCTGTGATATCCGCTACGAGTCTGTCTATCGGGAAGGACAGGAAAAGCTGGATGATGCATCCGCAGAGATAGAGGAGAACCAGCAGAAGCTGGAGGATGCCAAAAAGGAATTGGATGACGGGGAAAAAGAACTTGCGGACGCCCAGCAAAAGCTTGACGATGCCAAAAAAGAGCTGCAGACAGCCAGGGATAAACTGACTGACGGGGAGGCTCAGCTTGCGGATGGGGAAGCACAGGCCGCAGACGGGGAGAACCAGCTTGCAGACGGCTGGAATACCTACTATGAAAATGCCTCCACACTGGAGGAGAAGAGCCGGGAGCTGGAGGAGGCAGAAGCCCAGACAGCGGACGGCGAGAATCAGATCGCAGAGGGATGGCAGGAGCTTGACACACAGAAGGCAGCTCTTTCTGACGGACGCAGCCAGTTGGAGGAAGGCAAAGCCCAGATCGCCCAGGGCAGACAGCAGCTTACAGACGGCATTGCCCAGACGGAGGCAGGCATTGCTCAGGTAGAGCAGAAGATTCAGGAGATAGAGGCCGGACTCCCGGCTGTCCGGGACGGCATAGCAAAGGTTACGGACGGCATTCATCAGGCGGAAGCAGGGATCGCGGATCTGGAACAGAAGCAGGCGGTTGTTCAGGCAGGAATCGCCCAGTTGGAAGAGCAGCTTGCCGCTGTTCCCCCTGAGGCAGAGGATATCCGGCAGCAGTTGGAGGCGCAGTTAAATGAGGCCAGAGAGCAGGAAGCCCAGATTGAGGCAGGTATCTCTGCGGCCTCAGGACAGCTTGCGGATCTTCAGAATACCCTGCAGCAGTTAGAGGAGCAGAAAGCCCAGATGGACAATGCCTTACCTCAGTTAAAAGAGCAGCAGCAGACCCTGCCGGCTGCACTGGAGGGGCTGAAAAAGCAGCTCGACCAACTTGATGCCCAGGCGGAAACCCTGGCAGAAAAGGAGGCAGAGCTTGCAGACGGAGAGGACCAGATTGCCCAGGCAGAGGTACTGTTTACGGAAAAGGAAGCAGAACTTGCAGCGGGAAAGGCCCAGATAGAGGACGGGGCAGCTCAGCTTGCGGATGGAGAAAATCAGCTTGATGAGGCCAGGGAGCTTCTGGAATCCAAAGAGCAGGAGCTTGCGGACGCAAAGGCTCAGATCGCGCAGTCAAGAAAAGAGCTTGAGGATGGAAAGGCCCAGCTTGCGGACGGGGAGAAGGAGATCGCGGACGGGGAGTCTGAGATTGAAAAGAACCGGAAGAAGCTTGCGGACGGACGCAGGGAATATGAGGAAAAGAAGGCGGATGCGGATGAGAAGATTGCAGATGCCAGGCAGAAGGTAGCAGACGGGCAGAAGGATCTGGATGATCTGGAGGTGCCAAAATGGTATATTCTCAACCGTGATTTCATACAGACTTATGTGGAATACGAGCAGGATGCAGACAGGATAAAGGCCATAGGAGACGTATTTCCGGCGATCTTTTTCCTGGTCGCAGCCCTGATATGCCTTACCACCATGACAAGAATGGTGGAGGAGGAGAGAACCCAGATCGGAACGCTGAAAGCACTTGGATACAGCAAACTCTCCATCGCGGCAAAGTATCTGTGTTACGCGCTTCTGGCATCCCTCATAGGCAGTCTGGCGGGACTGGTGGCAGGGCAGAAGATACTGCCCCCTGTCATCATCAATGCCTATGGTATCCTCTACAACAATCTTCCTGAGGCGGTGGCACCGCTGCACGCGGGATATTCCATATCCTCCACTCTGCTGGCCATTGCCTGTACTACCGCGGCAGCCGGAATCGCCTGTTATAAGGAACTGATGTCCACACCGGCAACCCTGATGCGTCCCGCGGCTCCGAAGTCGGGGAAAAGAGTGCTGCTGGAACGTGTGGGAATCATTTGGAACCACCTGAGCTTTACCAACAAGTCCACGGTCCGGAACCTGTTCCGGTATAAAAAGCGGTTTTTCATGACGGTTCTGGGCATCGGCGGCTGTATGGGACTTTTGCTGGTGGGATTCGGCGTGAAGGATTCGGTCCGCTCCATCGGTACGATCCAGTACAATGACCTGTTGTCCTACCACGCAGAGATTGTATTAGAGGATAAAACCACACCGGAGGAAAAAGAGGAAGTGATGGACGCCATGGAAAAGGATAAGGATATCAAATCCTTTATGGCAGTTTACAAGACCTCCATGGATATCGAAAATGAGAAAGAGGATGTGACCAAAAGCGCCTATGTGATGGTGCCTGAGAATGCAAAGGAATTTAAAAAATATGCCGACCTGTGCAGCCGTACGACGAAGGAGCATTACGAGCTTTCCGATGACGGGATCATCATATCAGAGAAGCTGGCAAAGCTGCTGGATGTGAAGGAGGGCGACACTGTGGTTCTGAAGGAGGAGGAGACAGATCATTTTGAGGTGAAGGTTTCCCATATCACGGAGAACTATTTCCTCCATTACATCTACATCTCTCCTGAGCTGTACGGCAAAGTATTCGGGGAAACGCCGGAATTTGTGGACTATCTCACAATCAATACTTCCACGGACAGCGCATTTGAAGACAGCATGCAGGAGAAATATATGGCCTATGATCAGGTATCTGAGGTCTCATTTATTACAAAGACAGCGGACAGGATCGCCAATATGCTGAAAAGCCTGGATACGGTCATCTATGTGCTGGTCATCGCCGCGGGTCTTCTGGCATTTGTTGTTCTGTACAATCTGAATAATATTAATATCAGTGAGCGTATCAGGGAGCTGGCAACCCTGAAGGTTCTGGGTTTTTATGATATGGAGGTATCCAGATACGTGCTCAGGGAGAATGTGTGCCTGACTTTGATTGGTTGTTTTCTGGGAATTTTCTTCGGAAAAATCCTGCATCGGTTCGTGATTCTGACTGCCGAGACAGATATTATGATGTTCGGCAGAGACATAGAAATCATCAGTTTTGTGTACAGTATCCTGATCACTTTATTCTTTTCAGCAGTGGTAAATTTCTTCATGCATTTCCGTCTGAAAAAGGTGGATATGGTGGAGTCCATGAAAAGTGTAGAGTAAAAAACTTGAAATTTTCCCGGAAAAGGTATATGATTAACGGGAAAATCGAAATTTCAAAGGGTATGTAAAAGGAGGAGATTTATTATGCCTATTAAGAAATCAACGACAAAAGCAGCTGCGACAGAGGCTGTGAAGACAACGACCGAAGAGAAGAAGACAGAGGCAGCAAAAGCTGCAGAACCAGTAAAAGCTGCAAAAACACCAGAGAAAAAACAGCCTGTAAAACGTGCCGCTGCAAAGAAAGCCGTAGCTGAGAAAAAAGCAGCCGTAAAACCTGCCGCAAAAGCTGCGGAAGCAAAGAAATTTGTTTATGTTCAGTGCCTGGGCAACGAATACAAGGTTGAAGATATTGAAAACAGTGTAAAAAAAGCATGGATGGACGAGACCGGAAAAAAAGAGAGCGACATCAAAGAAATGCAGATTTACATCAAACCGGAAGAGAACGCCGCTTACTATGTGATCAACAATGAATACAAAGAAGGCGGAAATAAAGTGGATTTATAAGAACTTATTTTCAACGGGTTTTATGTAAAAGGAAAAGAGGGAGCTCCTTCATGCGGAAGAAGCGCCCTCTTTTTTGAATGAGTGATCATTCAACTTTTTTCTGAGAAAGTATGTTTCTCAGGCAGGACGAAGATTAAAGCTGAGTAGATCCGCTTGACATCTGTCTTTCCTGTGCTTCGATCATTTTCTTAACCATATAACCACCAACGGAACCGTTCTGTTTGGAAGTCAGGTTTCCGTTGTAACCGTCTGTAAGCGGTACACCTAACTCGTTGGCTACCTCATATTTGAAACGGTTTAATGCACTCTTTGCTTCGGGTACTGCTGCGCTGTTAGAAGAATTTGTGTTAGACATGTTTTTCTTCCTCCTTAAATGTTTTGTTTTTTTGTTACAATGGTAGTATGTGATTTATTACTTTTTTTACACCTAGAAGTTCTTTCAAGTTTTGACAAATTTTGTGAATTGTATTACAATAGTGATTCGGTGAATAAAACATTTAATTTGCGTAAGGGGATTTGTATAATTCTGTAAAATATGTATAAAATTTTTGTTAAAATTATATATGTCTTTTTGACTATCTTTTTATATCTTCTTAAATGTCCGCAAAGCCTTATTTTATCGGCTCTACGGGCATTTTGCTTTTGTGGTAAACCTCACATATCTAGGTCTATCTTCTTATATTTTCGCTATCAAGCGTGGTTAAAATCGTGGTAAATACTTCTTATGCAATTAGACGCTGAACCTCTGATTTTGCGGTATCTATGGACGCATGAGCATACCAGTTCATTGTGATACTGATGTTTGAATGTCCCATGATATACTGTAAATCTTTCGGGTTCATGTTCTTGCTTGCCAATCTTGTGCAGAATGTATGGCGTAGCGTATGTGGTGTGATATGTGGCAAAGGGTTATCCTTATGGTGCTTGTTGTATTTCTTTACTATACGGACAAAAAGCATATTGTAATCAATCGCAACTTTGGGCTTGCCTTTATGATTGACAAATAGAAAGTTGCCTCGTCCGTCTATCACAAATGGTTCTGCCTTTGGGCGTTTCTTTATAACCCGTTGAAATGCCTGTATCGTTTCTCTACTTAATGGCACTTGCCTTGTTCCGCTTTTTGTCTTAGGCGTTTCAATATAATAGCCCTGTTCCTTGCTCTTTAATAACTGATGGTTGATAACCACAACTTCATGGATAAAATCAATGTCCATGATTGTTAGTCCGCACAGTTCCGAGATACGAAGTCCTGTCTTTAACAGTATCAGCACATCATCATAATACTTGTGATACACATTGTCCGTCTTGATGAATGAGAGTAGGGCTTGTTCCTGTTCCTCTGTCAATGCGACTTTCTCTTTGGTATCATTTTCTAGGACTTCACTTAACTTGAAATCAAAAGGGTTTTTCCTTACACAATCGTCTTGTATGGCGATATAGAATGACGCTTTTAACGAGCGTTTATGGTTGTTAATGGTGTTATAGGAAAAGCCTTTGTCTTTCATGCGTAACGCCCATTCCTTAGCGTCAGAGGGTTTTATCGTATCAATGCTCCTAGCACCTAACTTGTCCTCTTTCAATAACCGCATGAGCTGTTCCCGTTGTTTCTGTGTGCTTTTCTTCACATTTGCCCTCTGTGCGTTCTGTTTGGCGTAGAGTTGGCAAAGCGTCATTTTCTTGCCTGTGCTGTCGATACCGTCCTCAATATCCCGTCTTA
>NZ_JALIFQ010000014.1:0-154316 GCF_022867815.1 Blautia sp. NSJ-175 | reverse complement strand
TATAGCCTTCTATTTCATTCCCCTGTGATATGGTTCACTCCCTGCCTTGTCAGAAAATTCTCCAGATCATGTTTCTGCTCCAGCTCATAATTTAATGCAGCGTGCATATCTCCGTTGCACTTCGCATCCGGAATCCTCTGCACCGCCTTTGCTGTAGCTTCTGACAAACAAAGAGAACCGTCCAGAGCTTTCAGCATCATGTACTGGAGCTTTTCACGGTTCTCTTCTTTCTCATCCTGTTCTCTCTGCCTGCATGCCCGTTCGTTCTTCTCGACTTCCGCACGTTCCTGGATTCGCTTCTCCAGCAACCAGAAACAAAATGCCACGATTGCGGACGGGACACCGGCAGCTATCAATAATTCCATTGGTATCTCCTCCCTGTTATTTCGGATTTTCGGAACTAATCTGCTTCCGTGGCTGTGCTCGGATCTGCATAGGCTGTACCTCCTTCGCTCTTGAATATTATCTCATCATCGTCGCAGTCAACGTACTTCCGGCACGCATACTCAACGATGCCAAGATCTGCCTCTATTTCTTCCAGGCTCTTTGTCGGCGTTCCTTTGACCAGGAAAATCAGATCATAAATTGCCGACCAGAGCTTTGAGATAATCTGTAACTTTGTCATTTTCTTTTTCTTCTCTCTTCCTTCTTCCGGAATAGGTGGTAATGTGGTTTCTCTTCTCTGAAAAATACCCACCGGATATAATCATCCAGGAAGATTCCAAGCGCAGACAAAAAGAACCACAGCACTGTAAACTGAGGGCATATCTGACCGAGAAAGTTTCCCGGCATGTTGCTATAATCCCACATATGCAGACCGAGCAACACGTTCAGAACCAATCCGGACAGAAATTCTATCGCTGTGATTCCTGCCGCCGCAACTAACTGTTGCAGAACCAGTGGCATACACCGGTTTTTCTCATTGATCGCACCGCAAATAATGAAGCACAGGCCTCCGCAGACTACCATTGCCGGGAATGAATAACCCCGAAAAATTATCTCCAGCAAATAATAAATGCTCCCTCCGAAAAGAAAGAGCATTGGATATTTGATTATGCTTTTCATTACGAGATACCTCCGGATGCCAGAATCTTCATGTAATCTTTCAGAACCTCGTTCTGGAACTCTTCCGGGATTTCAGCTCCCCACTGGATCTGCTCCAGATCACTTGCTTTCTCTGCTGACTTAATCCACATATTGACCGCATTGCAGTAGGTCGTGTTGTAAGACACGAAAAACATTGCCCGTTCTACGATATTCTGCATGTCTGCCGCAGAGAAATACTTACAAGGATGTCCGTCCTCATGGTATTCCAGCTTTTCCTCTCCAGCTAGTAACTGCATTTTCTTCCCAAAAAGATTCAACTGATCCTTTTCTGTCAAACTGAAATGCTCCACTCCGGAAGATGTACTCACATCTACTCCGGCGTAAATCGTCTCCTCACATGCAGATGCGATTTCCCGGTATTTCGCTTTTCTGGCATCCTCAAGGCTCAGATTTTCTACACTGGATGGATCTGGTACTTCCTCCGCTTTCTTGAGCCAGTAGTCAAAATCGGCTTCGATCTCTTTCTCGGTTACTTCTCCGTTGTAGTGGAACTGCACTTCGTCGCATTCCCAGACTTTGTATTTGCTTTTCTTTCCATCCTGGATCTCTTCTCTCTCCACCAGCTCGATGCTCTGTCTCAGAATCACATCTGTACCAGAAAACACCGGATAGATCTCAATCTTCGATGGCTGCGATAAGTAAGATTCTCTTCTCATTTTCAACTTCCTTTCCGTGCTTACTTGCACTGTATGAACACATTTTGAATAATGCATCAAAATTGTATTTCTCCCTGAACTTTTGGCTATTGCTATGCTCAACCCATCCTTTATAGGCTGCAATCTTGCAAGCCCTCCACCACGGGACAAATCCTCTTTCTACAAAATCCATCCAGGCACGTAGCACCTGCCTCCGGATTCTCCGGAATACTCTGCCACGGATGATCGTGTATCTTCTGCGGACTACATAGCCCATCATGTCAACTCCTGGAGTTCTTTTCTTACTGCCTTTCTTTCTCTCTTCGTGGTTCTCCTTCTCTTCATTGAACGATGCCACTTGATAGAACTGCCAGATATCCTTGATTTTCAGTCCGAACTTATCATGCGCCCAGACTGTGGCTTTCTTCATGGCTTTTCTCAGCTTCGAGATATCGCCGTATATCGTGAAATCGTCTGCATAGCATACAACCGCATAGACAAGCCTATTCCGCTTTCCTCTGCGTATTTGTGCCTGCTCGTAGATGTATCTCAGAACATATGACATCACGTAGTTAAATAGCCATGCTGGAAGATATCCACCAATACACAAATGGTTCCCAGGATAATTGCTCATAAGAGCACCCAGGAACCATAGCAGCACTTTATTCTTGCCTATATCTCTTCGCAACATCTCCATTACGATACCCACCGTTACCGATGGATAGGCTTTTGTTACATCTCCTTTGATTGCTACAACCTTGCCGTGGAATTTCTTTCTCAAAAGTCTTTCAATCTTCCTCTTTCCAGCAACTCCGCCTTTCTTCGGGATGCTCCCATACTGGACCGGCAGAATCTTTGCCCGGAAAAGAGGTTTCAAAGCAAAGACAGCGATATACTCAAACACCTGCTGTTCCGGAGATTCCTGGCAGATGTCTCTTAGTTTCTGCGTCAGCCCATCCACCCTTTGAAATTGGCGAATTGGCTTTAATTGCAGATCACGGTCAACGATACGCTGTGTCAGCATCTTCGCAACTTCGCTCTCAGCCTCCAGGGTTCGCTTAAAATCCTGGTTCAGCCGGTCTTCTGCAATCTGACGCTTTGTGATCTTTCCGGTCTTGCATAGCAGACGTTGGAAATCGTTTCTGCCACGCTTATTCCGGAAACATTCTATAACGGCAGGTTCATTGAATTTCCAAGATTCAACATCCACATCTGCCGGTTTGCAATAGGTTTTCATCAAACCTCCTTAATCTTCATCTGGTTACTTCCGTGACTTTCCCCGTAGGTACTAGCCTCGTTGGTTTCAAGTTATTTTCGCACATAAGCGAGGATTATACGGTGCAATGATTTTTAAATACTCTTTTCAAAATTGTACCAGTTGCTCCGAGAGAGCCGTTCCAGTTAGCGTTAGACACCCCATTGTTCGAGTTACGGCAAGGAACGCCAGCATTACCACCGTTGTTCAAGTTACCAAAGCACCAAGCCGCACGAACACCAGACGCCGCAGGTTCGCAATTGAAGCCAGCCCCCAGACACCGTATAACCCTAAAATTATTTTATTTGCAAATAAGACAATAAAGGGGCTTACTGCCCCTCTGCTTCGCATTCACCCCGTTTTTAACCCTCAAGACCAGGTGCTCCGAGAGAGCCGCTCCAGCGAGCGAGAGACACCCCATAGTACGAGTCACGGCAAGGAACGCCAGCATTACCACCGTGGCCCAAGCTACCAAAGCACCAAGCCGCACGAACACCAGACGCCGCAGGGGCGCAATAGAAGCCAGCCCCCACTCCAACGCCGCTTCCGCTTGCGTTGGTTGCCTCCGGCCATAGAACATCATCATTGATTGCATTATCCGTAATATACTTCCATGTCCAGGCAGCCGTATCTTTCGGAAATACCAATGTTGGAACATTTACTTTTTCGTAGTTCTCATTGATTGCAGAACCTACTTTTGACTGATCGTAACATTTGTAGCAATCAAAACAATAATTCTCATTCGCATCCTGACTCCACTGCCATAATTCATCGGAGACAATCAGATAGGAACCATTCATGAACTCTACGCCCTGGATCATTCCAGGTTCTTTTCCGGATATCGGGCTGTATCGGCTACCATCTCTACCAAGCACATTGTCATTCCATCCGGAATAGTACGGAGCAGTAGACAGCATTGTCGTACCGACTACCGTGTCAAAAGTCTTTCCACCGTTGTCCACGTACACTGCGGAATAGTCTGTGCCGTCAATGTTCACAGTCTCAATCGCTGTGATTAACTTCGCATCAAAAATGGAGTATGCACTGGCAGCGTTTCTATCGGTCGATGCATTGGTTCCCAGCATGACCGCAGAACCCACGAACAGGTTTGCCGCCTGTGCTGTGGTCAGAATTACTCGCTCCACTCCGGTCTCAGCCACGGCTACCGTGTACTGGAAACTGTAGCTTGAGCATCCTTCAATCTTTCCGGAATTTCCTTTACGTCCATATTTCAGACGCATCATAGCATCCAGGAACTTCAGAAGTGATCCAGATGCTCCGGAATACTGTGTTCCTCTGGCTCTCCATCTGGTTACTCCGGTTGAATGTGAGGTACGGTTGACCGGTGCCAGTCCAGTTCCGCAAGTGATTGCTCCGTCTGCGTCCAGACCAGCGTAATATTTCGGATGTGCCATGTACTCATGCACTTTTCCGGTTCGGTCTGTACCTTCTTTCCAACGTTTGTATCCTGGAGCCGGTGTACATCTGGTTTTCAGATATTTGTAATCCTTGTCCTGCCATTCACGCTTGTAGGTGTTCTTCTGGATCATCCAACACAGATGTTCTCCACCTCTGACCTTTGCTGTATCGTCAATGTGTTCTACATAGAAAATCTCATGGGAACCATCTGCTTTTTTCTCTGCCGCAACCTCCAGACACCAAAACTGCGGAAGGTGCGCAAACGGATCATTACCGGCTGTAGATTCTGTGGACGGTGTACATGTCAGTCCTGTGGAATCATCCGTTAAGGTTCCGATCATGGACGTACTCTTATCATATCTTGGTGTCGTTACGCCGTGAACTCTGGAATCAACCAGAACATTTCCGAACCATCTCTCCAGCATCTCCGCTTTCGTGAAAAGCTCCGGATTATATTGAATCTTCCACCATTCAGTAAAAAGGGCATCTACCTCCGCTTTGGAAGTAGCTGCCGCAACTTTCTCTTTATATTTCAGATCCATCTCTCCAGCAATCTGATCTCTGTGAACTTTGACCAGCAACTGCATGGTCGTGTCTCTGGGGATGTTGATTGTCTCGCTCATTTTCTGCCTCCTATGCACTTAAAATGATTGCGTCAAGTCCCTTGTCATCCGGGTTAATCTGGAGCGCAATCGTGTTGACCTGGTTAATAAGTATCTCTGTAGCCTCTTTCGCCTTAGCAATGGCATCCGCAGTATTTGCCTGCCTGTCCTTCTCATTCTGAATCCGGGCGTTTTCACTGGCGGTTCTTGTCTGCTCCGCAGATGCTCTCTGAGTTTCTGCCTGGGTTCTCGCCTGTTCTGCCTGGACTCTGGCAGTTTCAGCCTGTGACCTGGACTGCTCCGCTTTATTGGCATTCTCAGTAGCCGCATTAGCATTCTGAGCTGCCTGGCTTGCTGCCGAAGCCGCACCGTTCGCATTACCGGCTGCTGTAGATGCCAGACCGGCCGCCTGGTTTGCATCATTCGCTGCCTGGTTTGCTGCTGATACAGATTGCTGGATTGCAGAATCAATCTGTTTTGCAGAATCAACGACTTTCTGCAAGGCTGCCTGCTGGGTCTTGCTGGCCTCTGTAGCTTTCTCGGTTGCTGTCTGCTGATTCTTACTGTCTGATGTAGCCTTTTCCGTAGCTGTCTGCTGGGTCTTTCCGGCTGCGGTAGCTTTCTCATTTGCTTCCTGCTGAGATTTGCCATTTGCAATAGCATTCGCTAGATTCTGCAATGCAGTCTGGACTTCCTCAGTTTTCGTATTGATTGAGTCTACCTGCTGTTTCATAGTAGCCGCAGACTGGTTGACCGACTCTTTGATGTCATTGTAGCTTTCATTCTCCTCATGGATTTTCTGCATACAGCTAATGAAAGCTCCTCGCACCTCTTCTCCATAGACCGCATTTCTAAGCTGATCTATTTCCTGGGAAATATCTGCCATTTACTCCACCTCCTCGATAACAGGCTCCTCTCCGGCAACATTCTCTTCCGATGCACCCGGGACTTCTTCCGGATTTTCAAAAAGCGTAATCAGCTCTTCCTTTTCTTTCTCGAAAGTCTCATGTTTCTCTTTCGCCTCGGTTTCATAATATTCCTTCAATTCCTCTTCATATCTGGCTGTATCGTCCGCAAGTTCGTTTGCAGCATTTGATCTGATTTCAGCAAGCACTCCGCTCAGAATCCCCTCTGCCATAAAAATAGGCAACCCGTAAGCCGCCATCGTGTTTCCAACCTGCCTTGTGATTGCCTGTTTCGCATCAGCATAAATAACACTAAGCGGTCTGCCCGGCTTTTTCTTCTCTTCCATCTTCCTTTACCTCCTGCTCTCTTTTAATGGTTCCTACAGCTACACTGTTTTTCGCTACCTTTTCCGGTGCGTCTCCTCTCGGAAAAATAATTTCCATCTTCTTGCCTCCTTCTTAGTTCCAGTAACCTACTATGATTCCGTTGTAAACTCTGAGATGTGAATACGTCCAACTGTTACCGTTGTTCGTGATCTCACATACAATCGGTATTGCTCCGCTAAATGCGGTATATCCTCCAGCAGAAATCGAACCTATCTTGAAGTTCTTCAGCGTGTACCAGTTTCCAATCAGATTGCAACCCATATTCACGCCATACTCATCGTAAATAGAGTTCGCACGGCTGAAACATAACATTGTCGTGTATGAGCTGGCTGATGCGCTGGCTTTCTGAGCGAACGCCATGTACTTTCCCTGTGGCTCCAGGTCGAACACCAGCCCCTTATGAGAATTGTTCTGAGCCCACTGGTTTGTACCAATACATCCGACATAATAACCATCCCGATAGAAATGGTTTCCGCTTTCATCGAATACCGCTCGTTTCTTTGACGAAGACACGCCATAATCATAAATGGCTATCTCTCCTGCACTGATCTGCACATACTTACTGCTGTTGTTGAATGCCGTAATTACTCTGTCATAATACTGAGTAACATATGAACCAAAATCTCCCTTGCTTACCTTGCTGGTAATATTATCGGCATTGACTTTGATAGATGCCTTCAGATCTTCCTCACCTTTTGTTGCTCTCTTGACCTCTGCCTCGATGGAGTCTTTCAATACACTCAACTGGCTTTCTGAGTATGCGGATATATAACCAAGGATTTCAACATCCGTGATATATACAGTCGTATCCGCCACATAGTTATAAAAGTATGTGTGAAAATACGATGGTGTAGCTTCGGCTGTAAATTCAAACTGTTTCCATCCACTTCCAAGTTCTCCGGCAGTCGTAAGAAATGCTTTTCCGTCAATCGTGACTCGTATCCGTGCTTTTCCGGAATCTTCCGTATCACAAGCAGCTTTGAACCTTACAGTCACTTTCCCTTTTTTCGCCCACGGTCTCTGGTACCATGAGAGGCTATAGGTCGAAGTATTATTCTCTATCTTCGCACAGCTTTTTCCAGAAAAGGTAGTCTGCGTTATTTGTGCAGCACTACTTCTATTCCATCCGGTAAACTTATCAGTGCTATCCGAAAAATTCCCATTGCTACAATAATTGTGCAATGAGTTTTCGTATACTTCGGACACAGTTGCAGATACTTTCCCGACTTCGACATCCAGTCTTGCATCGATATCGTCCAACAGTTCCTGCATATCCCTCAAACACCGGATATCCGTTACATACAATACGCTTCCGGAATATCCGTATACCGTCACAGCTACAGACTTTGCAGCTTTCGTGATCTTGACCTCTTTGCTGTATGCATGGTATTCATCTGCGGTATATCCACTGAGATAAGCCGTGGACTTATTTTCGGAAAATCCGTACTGGATATAAGACGGTCGGTACTTTGAACCTTCCGGATACGCCGCTTCGACAGCAATCTTATAATTGCCAGCCTCCAGGGTTCCCAGACTCTGTGTCAGCGTTACTGCTCCGGTTCCGGAAAAGGTCAGCTTAAAGGCGTTCATGTTCAGAAACTCCGACTTCTCCACCTTGCAAATGCTGGTTGCTCCGGATATTGAGAATCTGGCCAGATCCAATGTTTCCTGTTCTCCACCGGTTATATAATTCTTTCTGGTAACTCTTTCCTTAACACTTCGCACAGACAGTTCAATGCGGTTCTCCATGTTGGAAATAGAATTTTCTATTTCTTCCCTTGCCACTCTTACTGTATTGTCTGCGTGCTCATTGGCTGCTGTTTCACTTTCGGATATCTTCGTCTCCACGGATGTCCGATACCCGGCATCCAGGGATTCTGTCTTCACAGAATTTGCCAGCAGCATCTTACCGTTAATCTTTCCATCCATCGTCAGAGCCACACCGTCTATAGGTCCGTCATATCCCTGGCTGTAATGAGCAAAACCGCCAAGTCCCCATCTCCACAGGTTCTTGGCTTTGTTTTTATAATCCTTATCATCGGCAACAATGAACTCATTCGGAACATGCACTGCATATCCACTGGCTACCTGTTTGTTTATGAGGTCTTGTGCGCTTCTGAGAGCCTCCTGCAAGATTTCTGACTTGCTCGGCAAGGATTTTATCGTCTCTTCGATTTCAGCCGTATTCTGGCGGTTTGACGATGTGTACGACTTGACGCTTGTTTCATCGCCCAGCGTAACCGTATTATTCTTGAAGCTGGTAATGTATACCTTCTTCTTCGTCAACGGGAATTCCTTATCCAGACCGTTCGGTGTCGATACACACTGAATCTTGTTTCCAACCTCAAATTGCTGGAAGGAATCATCCGTGAGGTTCAGATCTATTGCTTTCACTTCCAAGACCATCTTCTCGAACTGAGCAGATTTCAGATATTCCTCTCCCTTTTTCTTGAGATTTTCCGGAAGAGTCACATCGTCCCAGGTTACGGTCTTGTATATCTTCCCGTACTCCTTCACGGCGTTATCATCCGTGACATAATCAACGCCACCATTTACGCTCGCAATCGTTATCCTCTGTTCAGAGATAGCCTCAAGCGCCGGGTCCTGGTCTTCTTCATCCAGCTTCGCTCCCAACGGGATCACGCAGGTAACCAAATCAGAGGCATCCATATTCTTTGAAAAGTCCAGCAGATTCTTGCCGAACCGGATGCCTTGTGTATTTCTTGTGTAATAATCTTCATCCGACAGGTAATCCAAGATTCTCAGCCCGTCTTCATGCCGGATAACCAGATGTCCTCCAAGTCTGCTCGTCAGCTTATCCTTAAATGCCGTTCTGGTATTTTCGTAATTGGAATACCGGTACAGTGAATCATTAGAATCCTTTACCGTTACCCTGCCGACAACGAACTGCTTTCTCTCCTCTACCTGTGCATTATGAATATCTATCAAATCCTGCACATACGCCTTGACCGAGATGTTGTGATAAACCTTTGGTCTCTGGATGCTGTCACACAAAAAGGCAAGTTCTCCTTCGACGAAGACTTTCTTTGTTCCAGAAAAATCTTCATCATCGTAGAGAACTCGCCCATAAAACTCCGGCTCATCATCCCGGTAAATCACAATATCTGTTGTCAGCTTCTTAACCTTGTCATAGTACGGGTGTGTCGGAAACACCTTGAAGGTTGCTGAACCGTTGATGTTATCTCCGATTTCAAAATACGGATTTCCACCAACGGTCAGTGCTTTTACCCTGGCATCGTGAATCGTGTACTCTTTGCCGTCCACATAGGCTTTAATCGTATACATCTACAGCATCCCTCCTCTGTGAATCAGCGTGACTTTGCCCCTTCCCTGGAAGTAAAGATCATTCACTCCCTTGTACAGGACAATGTCATACATGATATTCTCGCCAGTATATATCGTATAGGTCGAATTACGATACCTTACCTTCATTTCCGCATTGGAAACAATTCTGAGCGTTTCATTATGAACCCAACCGTCCAGGCTGACTTTCTGCCAACCGGAGCCAGAGCTGATCGTGATGTCTGAGGTGTTCCGGATAACGCCATTGATGAAGCTGAACGTATCCCACTTCCAAGGCTCATCCGAAGAATCCACGCTGATTTTATACGGCTCGCATTTGCAGCTTATAACAATCTCCGCCGTTACATCGTTATTCTTCTCTGTCTCTATCTCGCACCTGCCGGTATAATAATATCCCTTGTCGGTGTCGAGGATGATTCTCTTCGAGATTCCCTGCAAATCAGAAGCGATCTGACTTAACAGACCGCTCCATCTTTCATAACTACAGTTTCTTGCCCCGAATGTGAATTTCAAGATCCGCATCTCATATTTTACGCCGCCGTTCTGAGCTTCTGAGAGATCCAGGTCCCCGTTCATGCCGGGGACGCTCACGTACTCTGTCTTTGCTTTCGGTATGCCGATAACAATCTTCTTGAGTCTTAAGCCCCAGTCCCGGAACGAATGCGTCTCATCAAACGTAATGCCTACTCCCGACATGATTAACCTCCTCTCTTCTTGTGTGTATCAATTCTCGCCATGTTTTCATCGACAATCGGTGTTGTTGCATCTCCAACTTCCCTACCGTCCAAATCTACATGAACGTGTGTCTCTCCGGTAATCTCTACCGTTGTGTCTCCGCTCTCGAAGACACCCTGCTTTTCTTTCTCGACTTTGTATGTTGTGCTGACCTTCTTATCAACAGCAATCTTTCCGGTTTCCACATTAACCGCCGTCTGCATCCGCTTTCCAAGACTGGCCATCTCATCATCCATCTGCTTATACAGGTCTGGCATCTCGGCTTCAATACCTACGCCGATACCAGGTGGAATCCACTTACCAATCTCATCTGCAAAGACTTTGGACGGGGAGTGAATACCTAATGCTCCCTTAACACCGTCTACGATGCCGGAGAAGAAACTCTGCACCTGGCGTCTGAACCAACCGGCCGCATTACAGATTCCGTTCCATACACCCATCACGATGTTGTAGCCTACATTCGCCATCTGGGACGGCAAGTTCGCTACGCCATTTATGACGGCACTGCACAAATCAGATGCTGCCTGTCTTCCCTTCGCTACCATATCGGAACCCCACTGGATTACCTTCTGTAGCGTATTACTTAACCAGGTCCAGATTTTTCCTGGCAACTGGGAGAAGAAATTGACGATTGCATCTATCGTGTTAGAAGCTATCTCCTTCGCTTTCTGTAGGGTGTTGGAACCCCACGTTACCAGCTTATTAAAAGCATCAGTCAGCCAGTTCCAAATCTTGCCCGGCAATTCGGAGAAGAACTTCACAATGTTGTCTATACAGTTGCTTGCTATCTCTCCGGCTTTCTGGAGCATCTGACTTCCCCATTCAACCAGTTTGTTGTAGGTGTTTACCAGCCAGTTCCAGATTTTCCCCGGCAATTCAGAGAAAAACTTAATGATGCTATCTATCATCTGAGGAACATTCGTTGTGATCCAGTTAATCACATTTGCTCCCCATTCAATCAGCGTACCAATTACAAAGCCTATCGCATAACCGATTTTGTATGGCAGGTCCGTAAAGAACTGCACAATCGAATCAATAATCTGCGATACTACCTCAGATGCCGTTTCCAGCATCGAAGCTCCCCACTCGACAAAACTTTCTGCCAGTGAGTTAATGGCATCTATGATTTTCCCAGGCAGTTCTGAAAACCACTCAACCGCAGAGTCGATAAACTCGCCTATGCTATCCAGGACACCAGAAAACCATTCCGAAATAGCCGAACCAAGTTCACTCAGCTTCTCCGGGATGCTCTTGAAAAATTCTACAATCTGGTCCCAATGTTCCTTGATGAGAACAACCGCCGTTGCTACCGCAGCTACAATTCCAGCTACCGCCGCCGCAACCAGTGCAGGTGCCCCAAGGATAACAGCCCCGACAGACGCCAGTGCAATACCGACTACCATCAGAACCTCTTTTATGGCACTGAAACCATTTACAAACATATCTACGAAATTGGTAACCGCAAGAATCGCTCCTGCAATGATAGAACCAATTCCGGCTATTGATGAACCGAACTCTGCAAAGAATCCGATTACCTTCTGAACTGCTCCTCCGATAGAGGAGAAAATACCTGCGACCTTCGGGAACTCCAGTTCCAGAACTTCCATCAGTGTTCCGGCTCCGCCCTTCCAGAGTGCGAATCCTTCTACAACTTTTCCGATTACTCCAACCAGTCCGGAAACTCCGCCTTTCAGTGTGCCAAGCACCTTGAACAGAGATTTTACAGAGGACAGAACAGAACTTGCAACGCTCAGAGCTGCTATGGACGCCGCAATCACGCCGATTGCATATCCGACAGCCTCCAGCACATTCGGGTCTGCTCCATCAATCACACTGAACAGGTCAGAAACCACATCTACAATTCCCTGGATAATGGTACTTGCCGTATCGATGAATCCATTAAGGAACCCTTCTATCAGTGCAGATACGCCCGGAAATTCTTCACTCAGCCCCTCGCAGAATCCGGCTACGAAATCTTTTGCAGCCTGGATGATAAGCGGCAGATTTTCTTGTACCGCCTCGCCAATTTTACTCAGCATTTCACCGAAAGAACGGCCTATCTCCTCGGAATGGTCGCTTAATGCCTGCAGAAATTCCGTAAACAAATAAATACCGGCGGACCACATATCCCCGGCAACATTCAGAATCGCTTTTACAAGCTCAGCAACTACAGTTGCTCCGACCTCTGCAAATTCTTCCTGGTGGTCCATGATGGCATTTATGAACGTACCTACCAGGTCCTCTGCAACCCCTATCAATGTAGGTGCTGCCTCCATAGCCATCTGTGCCAGCTCAGCGAGTGAATTTCCAAACGACTCAATCAGACCGTCAAATCCTTTTTCCGCCATGGCTTCATTCATATCCTCTACCATGCCGGTAATGACTTTGACCGTTTCTTTCATTGGTTCCTGTACCTCTTCGTACAGGGCAATACCTACAGATTCCAATGCACTCTTGCAGAGTGTGATTGCTCCCTGTAGGTTATCATTCATGGTGTCCGCCATTTCCTTGGCCGCACCATCCGCATCGTAAATAGAATCCGTCAACTTCTGGTAGTCTTCATCGGACGCATTCACGATAGCCAGCAATCCACTCATAGCCTCCTGGCCGCCGAGTGATGCTGCTAACTGCGCTTTCTGTGCTTCTGTCAGGCCTGCAAATCCAGAACGCAGGTCATTCATGATCTCTTTCAGAGACTTCATGGAACCATCACTGTTCGTCAGCGAGATTCCTAACTGGTCCATAGCCGCTTGTACTTCTTTGGTCGGCTTCGCCATTCTTGTAAAGATACTTCGCAGAGAAGTACCTGCCTGGCTCGCCTTAATTCCGGAGTTCGCCATCAGACCGATTGCCGTAGCACAGTCTTCAACGCTGAATCCTAAGGCTCCGGCTACAGGGGCAACGTACTTGAACGTCTCGCCCATCATTCCTACGTTGGTATTGGAATTGGATGCTGCCTTTGCCAGCACATCTGCAAAATGTGTAGCATTGGAAACTTCCTTCGAGTACCCGTTTTTGATGATGGTTGTTGTTCCGTCTGCCGCCAGTCCGAAGGCAGTCATCGCATCGGTAACAATGTCACTCGTCGATGCAAGGTCTTCCCCAGACGCTGCCGCCAGGTTCATAATACCTTCAATACTGTTCAGCATATCTCCGGTTTTCCATCCGGCCATCGCCATGTACTGGAAAGCCTCGGCACTTTCTGTGGCACTGAACTTCGTCTTGGCACCCATTTCCTTTGCCTTATCAGCAAGCTGTTGAATCTCCGTAGCCGAAGCACCGGAAATGGACTGGACTTTGCTCATTCCTGCCTCAAAGTCAGAACCGACCTTGATTGCAGCCGTACCAATACCGGCTACCGCTGTTGCGGCACCGGCCAGAATAGTAGTGGTAGCCTTAATCGCTCCGCTCGCCATTCCAGATAATTTGCTTAGTCCGCTCTGGAAACCGGAACTATCTATGCTGGTGTCAAATTTCAGCGTACCATCATAGCCCATGTTCTCACCTCAATTCTTCGGCTCAATCATCGGCTCATAATGGCACTACTTGATTTGTTTTCCGTCTTTGATTTTCAATTCAAAACGGGCATGACAATTTCTCCCTTTGCAGGAGACCATCACGCCCGAACACTCCGCCGTCTCTTCAAAAAACAACGGCATTTTATATTTACACTCCGGGCATTCCACCCGTATCATTTTCTTCTTTACATCTTCAATAGCCAGTCACCTCCTACAGCAGTCCCGTAAGGTCGCCGCCGTTCATAAGGGCTTCTGCTATTGCATCTACCTTCTCTTCCTCATCAGCAGGCAACGGTAAAGCATACAGTTCTTTCTTCCTGCGGTAGAAGTCTCTCTGCTCCTTCGTCATGGTCGCATCAATGTCTACGCTTCGATACTCCATAATCTTACTAAACTCCAAGTCAGATGACAGCGTTCTCAGCAAAGCCTTGAATTTCCACCAGTGCAGGTATTCAATGTCCTGTAGGTCTATGTGATACTGCGTCAGAAACGCCGAATAGATATAATCATCGTCATGCTCAAAAGAATAAATCCTTTGCACTTCTGCCGCCCCTTCTACTGCTCCGGCTCTCTTCTCACGCCATCGTTTACCACCGGCATAGAACCACAACAACCCATCCACCGCAGCATCCAGATTCTCCGGAATCTCCGGATATACCAGTTCCAGACCTTGCCTTGCTTTCTCAGCGTCCGAAAGCTCCGGGTCCTGCATCATCATTTCAAACAGAATGAAGGTACGGAAGTTTGTTTCTATCGCATACTCCGTACCTTCAATCTCTACTGTTTCCGGAAGATAGTCTACAAGCATGTTGTGGTTCATGAATTATCACGCCCACTCGCATTACCGATTGGCGTTACTACTGCTCCGTTCTTGCCATGCTTATTTTTCTTACCTTCCTGGCGTCTCTGTGCCCGGTTCATGTTATACTTGTTGGTAATCGCATTTACCTGGCCTTTCATCTTACCAGCCTCAGAAGAAACAATTCCGAAAGCATCCATGCAGATTGCTAGGTTGTTTTTACCCTTGAACAGCTTTTCAGCCGTTCCGCCTCCAAATACCTCATCGAAGAAATCCTTCACGATTCCGCACATCTCCCGGATGCCGTCCGCATTCGACAGCTCCGTATGCTTCTTGGTTTCCTTGGCTCTTTTCACAACCTTATCCATGGATTTCTCATAGACCTCCATAGTATCTGCATCGAACAGATCTAACTCTAATTCCTGTCCACAAATTTTTAACATGCTCATATTACTTTACCTCCAAATTCTAAGCCGCAGCTTCTTCAAATGTCTTTGATTCTGTGTTGAAATATCCGTCAAGCGGATCGCCTACTGCATTGAGATTTCCACTCATGCTCTGCTTCTTTTCTCCAGATACGCCGCTCACTTCGGCAGATACCAGGAACTTTCTAGCCGCAAATGTGTTTGCAACCGGTTCAGAAGCGTTCTGCTTCTGGTCCCATAACTCTACTCTGCAATACTCAAATTCTGCATCGCTGCCGGTTAAATGGTTTCTTCCTACATGGTACAGTGCGTTGACCGCATCCTGGCTCTTAATGAGTCTCGCTTCAAACGGAAATACCGATGTGTAGGATACAACAGAGGAAGAGGAAGACGGCTCACACACATACTTCTCAGATTCGCTCTCTGCACCGAATGTTTCATCCAGAGTTGTGAAACCAACGCCCATAAGTACCCAGTTCGGCTTTTCAGATGTTCCGATATTCAGATAATCCGCAAACTGGTGTCTCTGTACCACTTCTCTTGCGCCACTTACATTACCTGCCATTTTTACTTGCCTCCTTAAAATACAATAATCGCAAGGAAATCTGATACCTTGCGTTCTTCATAGCTCCATCAAAGATATATCCAGGGGAAAGAACCTCTATCTCTTCTGCACACATTCCTTCCGGAAGCTCCGGGAGGTTGCCTGCCATGCTGTTCTCCTCTACCCAGTCCGCAAATTCTTCATAGAACGTGCTGTTCTCTATGTTCTGTACCCTGTCCATGCTGTAGAACTCTCTGGAACCGAACTGGAACTGATACTGACGTTCCGAACTGCCATCTACATATCTTTGGATTACCGGGTCGAATATCCCGGTCTCTATGGTGTACTCTACTGGGTCTGGCCCAAGGGCATCTACCCGGAATACACCGTCTTTCAAAAGAGGGCACCGCAGAAAATACTCTGTTATGCCCTCCAGTACACTATTTACTTCCATGTAACCTCCTAAATCTTATCTGCTCCTCGCAGAATGTCTTCTTTTTCAGCCACCTTCATTCTCTCAAACCAATGCGCTCCTCGGTTCGCATCATACGGTCTGGTATCAGATGTTACGTAATACTGATAGGCAGCATACGGGGCGATATAATCTACCTCGCCACTGCCTACATCCGTTCCAAGCTTGCCGGATTTCTCCAGCATACCGGTTCGCAACGGAACCCTGGGACTGCACCGTCTTAAGACCTCGGAATCTACAAACATCTGCTTTCTGCTGAACTGAGCGTTCCTCTTCGCCGCAAAGTCCGGATTCCAGGTCAGCTCCGCTTTCCCGTTCCCGGAATTGATGATTGAACCTTTCGGAGTAGTGATCTTTTTCAGTGCCATCACGCACCCCCTATTCTCCAGTGCTTCGTCCTGTCGGTTCCTCTGATTGTATTGTCGGCATATTCTGTGACAGTCGCAAAATCTTCATCGTGCTGTCTCAGCTTTGCCAGCTCCTCAATCGTATCTTTCAGAATGATACCCTGGCGGAAACTGAATGTGTCGAACAGCCACTGTCCGGCCACCACATACTGTCCTCGCACAATATAAGCTCCCTTCTGGATAGTCCAGTACCTCTCTGCCTCTTCATCTGACAGCTTCTTGTATTTCTCTTCGCTTATATACTGCTTTCCGGCTTCTACTGTCGCTGTGGCCGGGATTCGGATTACACATTTTGCCTTATCCTTACGGTCTGTGTCCAATACAGTCTCTCCCTTTGTTCCGTACCACGAAACACCCAAGATTCTTGTCGCACAGAGCTTTTCCCGGCGGTCTGCTCCAATTCTCAGATTAAAGATAGTCACATCACTGTTTGTCATCATACTCTTTCACCCACCCTCTGTTCAGCAGTCCGGTGTTCGCCAGGTATGACCTCACAGCCCTGTACATCTCGTTATGCAACGCCGTATCATTCATGGCATCCGCATAGCTGATGGAATATCCATCGTTGGATTCCGACTTCACAACAGCTTCTCTCTTTTCGTTCTGCACCGCCACCGTATCGGCTACACAGCAGATTGCATCCTTGATTGAGTCTATAATCGAACTCAGTCTTGCAATCCGGCCAAACGTAACCTGGTTCACGAATGCTTCTGAAATACTCTCGGCTCTCTTGAAATCATTCTCCGTTTTTATCTGCGTGCCACCGTAATCATTCTTGTAGTATGCGAAATCCACATACGGTCTTCTTACGTCCTCCTGGACCATCGAAACACCCCTTTCTGATAAAATGGTAGGCTGCAAAGAAAAATCAGCTATTCGCCGGATTTACGTCCTCCTGCGTAGCTGATTCTTTTTTACCGGTCTTCTTTTCTTTCGAAGAAGCTGTGCCCGTTCCGACTTCCGGCTCCAGGCTTTCAAGCGAATAGCCCATGCTTTTGTAATATGCCGCCTTTCTTTCGGGAATCCGGCAGGAACTCCCGTCTTTCGTTGCTAAATACATAAGCTACCTCCTACTCAGTTTTCTTTGAGCCTTTTGCTGCTGCTTTCTTTTCAGCCTCTGCCGGGTCTGCATCTCCTGTTGCGGACTGTGCCTGGACTGCCGCTTTCAGCTTATCGTTCTCCTTCTGAAGCTCGGCAATCTTCTTGTCTGCATTCTCCGCATACAGGGTAACCTCTTCCAGCTTGGCTTTCAGCTTATCGTTCTCCTTTTTGAGTTTTTCGGCAGTCGCCTTGATGTTCTCCGGCTCGAACAGCACATTGTCATTCTCATCCCGGATAATGTAGCCCATCTTCTTGTACTCATCGAATTTCTCATCCGGGATTCTGAGAACTCTGTTCTTTTTCTCAACTTTATACATATGGTTTCTCCCTTCAAAAATTGGCTCCGTGCACATGCACAGAGCCAGTAATCAGTTTCTCTTATGCACTCACATGGAAATCAATAGCGTCCATCTTGTGAGGCAAGATAAATACATCCTCAAAAGATTCCTCGAAGTAGTCATACTTGCCCTGGGAACCTGCGGATGGCGGGTCGAGCTGAGCGAACTCGTAGGAAATCGGTGTGATTACCGCCATCGGATGCACCAGAACCATATTGATCTGCTTCGCTGTGGAATCCACTTTCCAACCCTCGGTAAAGTCGTACTTCGTCCGCATCATGTCACTCGGTACGCTCTCCGGAATCTTCACATCATCAATAGAGTTGATTGCTCTCTTGATTGCATCAGAACGGCTGCCAACATCAACGGTTCTGTAAATCTGCTTCGCATTGTTGATGAGCGTTCTGACATCCGGTGTCACATACAGGATTCTTCCGGCTCTCGGAACTCTCTTATTATCCATGTCCTTCATCATCTCATCAAAGACGGTCAGCACATTCTCCTCTGTCAGCACTTCACTGTGGGCTGTCTTCGCTCCGTCAGTGGTCCAGTCTGCATACAGCTTGGAAATGCAGTAAGCATTCATCTCCGGGAACTTCTGCTCCTCGTTGTAAACCTTCGTGATATTTCCAATTGCCACTACACCCTTGGTCTCGGCAATATCTCTCGGATGCACCAGTGTCTGCCACTGTCTGTGGTTCTCCAGAGTCAGCGGTTTCCACTCATTGTTATAGTTACGCTTTCTGGTCCCGATGGTATCTCTATCTCCATCGGTACGGCCAGTTGTGGAAATTGTCGGCACCTCGATAACTCTGGAATTTACCCAACGGAATCTTCCATTATTCGGTGTCGCAAATAAATCTCCAAAATACAGGACATACGGAAACATCTGCTCCAGTGTCTGTAAATACTCGGTTGCATAATTTAATTTCGCCATTTTATTCTCCTCCTGTTAGTTTTTGTCTGGCTGTCTGATTAAGTTGAACCCGAACGGATTAAACGGTGTTTCTTTGCCTTTGACTCCTTCGCCTCCGGCTCCGCCAGTTCCTCCAACTCCTCTCGCAAAGAACGGCTTTCCTTCCTCTTCCTCATGGGAATCGTCTTCCGGATCGTTATCATCTTCGATAACAAAAGCTCCCTTGTAGTCGTCATTCTCCATAAGGGACTTCATAAACTCATCGCCTCCCAGGAACTTTCCGTCTTCCAGGGTAAAGTTCTTCTTTTCAAACTCTGCTCTTACACCGTTTTCAGCAGGCTTGCTCGAGAACTTATAACCACCCATGAACATATCTAGTGCATGAGTACGCTCCTGGGCTGCAAGCTGTGCGGTCAGCTTCTGTGTTTCCTGGGTGTACTTCGTCTCCCAGTCCTTTGCAGACTGCTTAATACCGTCAATATCCATGTCCTTGTAGGACTGGATCGTTGTATTGGCATCTGACAACTGCTGCTTTACTCCGTCCAGCTCTGTAATCTTGGCATCCAGTTTTTCCTTCGACACATAGCCTCCGGCTTTCACATCTACTACCTGGATTTTCTTGTCAGCATCAATCGCCGCCTCCAGTTCCGCATAGGTCATAGTCTTAGGCTCTTCGCCGTCCTTCGGGGTTCCAAAAAGTTTCTTCAAAAATTCGTAAGCCATTTCACTTACCTTCCTTTCTTCGTTTCGCTGATTTCGTTTAGATTCCGGTTCACTCCGGCACTGCTATCGTGCATTTATATCTCCGCACGCAAGAGAAGGAGACAGTTTATATGCCATATCACAGGGCAAAAAACAACAGCCAGACGTTCCACCAACGGACCGGCTGACTGTTAATTGTTTTCGTGGTCTTAAAGGGTGTCTACGAACTTCTGAGAGTTCCCAGGACACGTTTTAAGTGCTTCAATGGTAAATTGTAAGGGTTAATAAGTTACGGCCCTATACGGGGCAAATACCATTTAACCCATGGATGGGAGATAGCAGGATCACCTCCTTCCTACTCTTCTGTGAATACAACCCAGTCCTTAGCTGCCATATCTGTCTGAGACGGCGTCCATGGCGCAAGCCCTTTCGGTGCATTTTCGTTGTCGGTCACAAGTCCGGTAGTGACGATATAGACATACTGCTGAGTCATTTTGCTGTGTTCATCCGGGAACTGCATTTCAAGGTAAATTCCTTTTCCGTTCCAGCCTTTTCTTGCCACCTTGACACCACGTTCCAGGAATTTGTACGCATCCCCGAATCCAAACGTAGCCTCTCCGCCGAGTTCCGGGCAGTTCTCTTCATCTGCAATCTGCCATTCGTCAGACGCAATATTGTCGAAGGTGTACTCCGGGCGGTCTGTCTGGCGAATATCCAGTTCTTCTCCGTCTTTGGTGTGCATCATGATTGTTTTCTTCTCTGCATCCCAGTACCAGTAGCCGCCCCAGTTTGGCAGTTTTACCTTCATGCCCTGTTTCATCAGCATATATGCATCCGAAAACATCATGGATGGTCCGAAATCGGCACAAATACAAGCCTGCTCAATGTAAATGTCCTTGCAGTTCGCATGAACCAGGTCTTCATTGTAGGTGCGGTCAATGTACTTCATCTTCTCCTCAACATTCGGATTGACAATGGTTTCTGTCTCTCCGGTCGGCATGTGGATATACAGGAAAATCATTTCCGGCTCTTTGCCTTTCCCTTTCAGCTCCTCATACTGCTTCATCAGTTCTTCTTTCTTCATGCTTATTTCCTCGCTTTCTTATTCGCCCATACAGCTTTTCCACTGACTGAGTGGTTAAATGATGCCAAGTTACCGTTGCCGTCATATACGGCTGATACCTGCGTTCTGGCAGTATCTATGCTCCGTCCAGTCTGCTTGCAGAAATCTTTCATCTGCGATTCCTTCTCTTTCAGCTTCACAGATTCTTTCTGGAACTCCTCCCGGAAGTACGCTCTGTCTGTTTCTGACTGGACCGTCTGGATATACGAATCATAGGCGGCCAGGATTCTCTTGTACTCCCTAACTGCCCTTTCATACTCCCGTTGTTTCTGCATACACTCATACTCCGTAAGAAGGTTCCCTGCAAACGAATACTTCGGTCTGCTGTAATCCTCAAGATCATCTTTCGTGTATGCCGGTTTTGAAACTCCCGGCCAGTACGGATAGAAGCTATGCCTGCAATTCCAACCGCACAAACCGGCTCCTGTTCCATATCCGGTTGCCTCGTAGAAGTTCTCATACCCCGGAGCTGTGCCCTCAATCTTGAACACCTTGCCCTGCCAGACTGAGTGTGAGGGTCTGGCTCCTGCATGAGCTGTTGTCTCGTAATACTCAGCTCCAAGCTCCGAAGCATACAACTCCGTCAGCTTTCCTGCTGTCTGATTTACTCCGGTTAGCAGAGCAGTTCTGATTGCCGTATCCAGCTTTGAGATATACCCACTGTCATACATGACCGATGTTCCTTTGACTGCCGCATCCCGGATAGCCTGTCTGATTGCCTCCTGGTATGAAAAAGCACCAGACGTAACCTTCATATAGGCTGCGTTCAGTGCCTGCATATACTCCTGCTGTGTGGCTATCGCCGTTGTCAGCGTAAGGTTTCCAATCTCTCCCCTGCACTTCTCTGCGGCTGCCTCCATGGTCCTCTGCATCGCTCCAGAAAGAACAATATCCGAGGTTTTCAGCTTTCCGGCCTGCAATAGCGGCTTTGCATCCTGCAACATCCCGGTCAAGCCTGCATCCTGGAATAAGCATAATATCTCCGTATCGGATTTTCCAGTCAGAACCCCGACCTCCCGGATTACATCATTCATCAATGCTCCGGACTGCTTTGCCTGCTTCAACTGCCACTCGGCTGTCGGTGTAATTCTTCCGGTCTTCGCTATCCTTCGTGCCACATCTCGGATGATCTGCTCATTCAGCACATCGCACATTCCCAGATAGCCGGAAGAAAAGCTATTCAAATATTCTGGTGTCAGCACTGCTCACACCCCCCCCCCCCTATTCTTCTGTAGGAAATCTGGCTACCGGCTCCGGCATCATGTTCTTTGCCTCTTCCTCCGAGCATCCGAAATACCACGCGAGAAACGCTTCTGTTTTCAGCTTTCCGGCAACCACCATGGACCATCTACGCTGATACTCAGCTTCTGTGTCTTCCAGAACTCCATCGCCCCAGTTGCAGTTCAGCTCCGTTTCTCCGTCTGGAACCATATCATAAAGCAACGCCAGAACTCTCATGGCGTATATGATTTTCTCAAATCCCTTATGCCATGCGTCCTGCATCGCCGTTACCGTATGGTATGACCTCTGCTTTGATACCCGGATTTCGTATGCCGTCTTCTCAATGTCCGTTGGTTCAGACAGTGTGCCGTAGGCAAGACCAACCAGGAACTCTATTTTCATTAGCAGCTTATTCAGTCCCTGGAACAACGCTTCGTGGCGAATCTGCGGTGCATACTCTTTCAGCAGCCCCTTGTTAGTTCCATCCGCATTGTCGAAGTCAAATGTCTTGAACATCCTTTCCTGTCCTGCCGGAAGAACCGGCTTTCCATGCTTATCTGTCTGGAACAACTCAGAATCGCCCAGGATAGCAGCTTCTGTGGCTTTATACTCCCACAATACACGCCCGTACTGAATGTCAGCTTGTTCTATTATCTCCGTAGCTCTGGAGAACACTGATACCCCCAATGGCGAATCCGTATCGATATTGTTTGCCTTTGGTACTTTGATGTACGCAAAAAGTGGCTTGTCGATGTTACCGATAATTACCGGCTCTTCCGACAGGCCCGCCCATTCATCCACCTCAGACAGTGGTACTTCTTTCCGGAATCTATCCCTCACAGCATAGGTCCCATCATCGTTGTACTGGTAAATCTCCTCAGATTTGAACGCCTTGTTGATGATCGTATAGGTCATTCCCGTAAGCTCATGGTATTCAAGCCTGGTATACAGGTAATCTCCTATCTTCTTTCCTTCCACAAACACCGCCGCCGTTATCTCTCCCTTGTTGTTGAACGCACATGGGAAGAAATCCACCGCTTTCACGAAATCCAACTCGATTGCCGTTGGTCTTCCGTTTTCGTCTATGTTCGTCACGAACGGCTTTACCGCAATAGCCCCACCTTCGCAGTATATCTCAACAAATTTGTTCAAGTCCGTAAGCTGGTCTTTCAACTGTTCATTGATGAAAGCAGCCATCGGACTGCCAGTTACCTCCATGCTGAACTCCGTTAGTATCAGCCTGGCAAATTCCTCCGAGATCGCTGCCGGCAGATTCAGAGGAATCACATTGTCTTCTCCACCTCTCCAGGGCGGTTCATTCTTGTACATGTTGTGCCACAGCTCTATGGCATTCTGCATTACTCCGGATTCGCATATATCAACGCCCAGGGCTTTTTCCACACTGTTATTCGGCACCAATCTTCTCAACACCTTTCTCAATATATTTGCAATTCTCAATCAGTTCACCCCGTCTTCTTAATGAATTTCTTTATCCTCTTCTCGAAGCTGTACTCCATAGCATCCAGAGAGTCAATATCACTGGTTCCATCATCCAGACGCTCCAGTTCCATTTTCTTCGGATTCCAAACCGCCATGCTGATAGCTTCGAGAACACTTTCACAATCTGGCGTAAAGAACACACGCCCAGTTGCTGAGAGCGTGGTCATTGTGAAGATACGGTCTGTAATCTTGCACTTGGCAGCATTCGTGACATTGATATTTCCCAGTTCCGCCTCAATCATAGCTTTCTGCAAACCTCGTTTCAGCACCAGTTCCGCAGAATCGCAGTACACATTCGTAATGAATCCGTACCGGTCCAATATCTTCTCAACGAATTTCATAAACATCCGGTTCAAATCATCGGGGTCTGTTCCGTCTGCATCGTGCCATTCAGAGGACAGCACATACAGTTTCTCATATCCCTGGGTAATTCCAGACGCAACAAAAGCGTGGCCGGAGCCGTTACCTCCGAAGTCCACGCCTATATTCAGCTCTATGAACTCTCCACGTTTCGCCATGTCAATCGTCTCTTCCAACGGCACGATGTACTCATCATCCTCCGCCGCTATGGAAGTTGCCAGCTTAACGTATATCAGGCCTTCTGCAATACTTCTCTTACCTTCAATATCTCGGATGTACCAGATGCTGTCCTTGTCATACTGGCTGACAATCTCAGCTATTCTCTGCTTCGGGATGTTGATATTCTCGAAGATATTGAAATGCTCGTAATTGTAACCACCCAGAAGCTCTCCCTTGGCCGCTTTCTCAGCGTATTTGTCAATGTAATCAACGTATATCGCTGCCTTAGGATGGTCTGGGTTCAAGTCCCAGAAGATTTTTCTGTTCTTGGCTGCCAGTTGTCGGTTGAATGCCTCTTTGATGGTGTTGTCATGATGCAGGTTGATCTCGGTTGCAATCCACATACCATATGAGTTACCTCGGATTTTCTTGTAACTATCGGACGCTGCACCTCCAGCGAAGATTACAATCTTGTCTTTGTACCCCGTATCCGGGCCATTTATCAGCAGGCAGTCATTCCCTTTGTACTGAGTCCACCTGCACTGCCCACGAAATATATACTCAAGACCGAACCCATTAGCATCTCCAATGTTCAGCTTAGCATTCGCCATAGTCGAACCAGTCGCCAGGTGGATTCTATCCTTCGTCGTTTTTAATTCGTGAGCAAATGCGAAAACATTATCTACCGTCTTACCGGAACGAACAGCACCTTCCAGGATATTGTAGGTACTGTTCGCACAATTTTTGATATACCGCTTGTGCTTGTCGCTGAAATTGAACCCTATACGCTTGCGCCTGTTGACCTTGACATACGGGTTGGATAAGCCCTTATTCTTCGCCGCCATAAATGTCGGCTTCGATACCCTCCATGTCTTCTATCTCGTAAAGACCAATTTCCTGCTTATCTCTCCAGATGTCCGGCCTACGATTCTTCAACCAGAAACAGCACGCTCCTACGTCCGGTATGATGTCCTCTTCGGTCTCAACCGTCTCTATCTTCGCAGGCTTGGTATTACCGTCTTTGTCCATCTCAATAATTTTCCGGGTTACTTTCGTTTTCTTCTTACTTCCTTTTGCTCGCTTATACAGACTCAGTTCGACTTCTGCATCTGCATACTCTTTTCCGGCGGCCAGAGCCTCTGCAAACTCCGGGTAATCCTTTTTCCAACGGTTGATTGTCCTCGGAGATACCTCGAATGCGTCAGCTAAATCCTCATCCGTACCGCCTCTCATGCACAATACCTTGGCAATTTTTACAAATCTCTCATCATACTTCTGCTTTGCCGCCATTCAACCACCTACTTCCCTGTCAGGTAGTCAGCCGCCCAGTATTCAATCATCTGCCATTTATTCTTACTGGTAATCGTGCCGTCCTTCTCTGCTTTTTTCAGAGCTTTTTTGATTACTTCTGCCGATTCTACCGGAATGGCAGCACTGCCAAATACTTTCGCAAGGTACGTCCAGTCCATGTCCAGGTCAAAACCGGCATCGTCCATTTTCTCATTTGCAGCGTCAATCATGGAGTGGACCGCCGCCCCTACGTTCCGGATATCCGTAAACTGCTGGTACTTATCCAGTGTCTCTACGAACTTTTCACACTGCTCATAGGAGGCAACACCAATAATCTCCGCACAGCTACCGTTCAGATTCTTCATCAGTGCATCCAAGTCTCTGATCTGGTTCGGAAGGAACGCAAACGCAATGGTCTTGAAATCAAACTGAACCGCCGGAGTATTCAGCTTATCAAACTGCTCCAACGGTTCTTCCAGAATCTCTTTCCCAATATAGCTCTCCATCATATCATCGACGTTATCCATCAGCTTCACAATCTCTCTCAGCGTACTCTCATCATCAAATCCGGAGATTGCATTGTGAGCCAACTGCTTAGAAGCTGCCTTGCTTCGGGTCAGTCCGCTCTTATCCAGGATAACGATAATCTCTTTCAGTCCAGCCTCTCTTGCACTCTTTACTCTGTGATGCCCTGAAATAATCTCCAGCTTCTCTCCCATCAGTGCAATCAGAGGTAAGCTCTCCAACTGCCCTCTGTTTTTGATGTTCGCTGTGAGCTGGTCCTGCATCTCATTTTTCATTATCCTGGCATTGATGTCCTGCTCCTTAAGCTCGGCTAACTGCACCTTCGCAATGTACAGCTCCGTACCCATGTCATAAATTATTTCATATTTTGCTTTCTGCTCTTCTGCCACTGTCTTTCCCTCCTTAACCATTCTTCCAATGTTTCCTGCTCTGTTCGGTCAGTCAGCTCCGCTTCGTATGTCAGCTTGAAACCGTTGTTCTTATCCTTCTGCCGGTTTACCAGCTTCATAATGCCCCGGACTTCTTTGTTCTCCGGATACTTCGTCAGCATGGCGGTCCGGACTTTCGTTACCTTCTCACGTTCCAGATCGTCCAGGAGCGTTTCTGTGAAGCAATGATTCTGTGCCAACATATACAGTAGTCTACCGAGCCGATACGTGGTGTGTGGGACCTTCATAACGTACCAGATGAAGAGTGATGTGGCTTGCATCTTTGAAATCCCAAATACGCCCGATACCATCCCGTCAATCAGAACAGCTCTATTGAACGTAGCCGATGAACCAACAAAATTATGCGTCCATAGCTGTCTGTAATACTGTGCCTCTGCTGCCTTAATGGAGATGATCTGTACCTTGCTTTTCTCCGTTATCTCGTAATCTCTCGGCAACATACTACAGGCAATCGGTGCCAGCTTACTTTCGGAAGGTCTTTTGATTTTTTTTCCCTCTGCCAGTGCTGCCGCTTCTTCTCCTCTGTTCGAGGTAATGTAGCTATTCAAATCTGCTCTCGTACCGGCTCTTGCAAATATCGGCTCTCCTACAGCCTCTCCGGTTCTTTTTTCCTGGTAGCAAACAACCAGCGCATTCGCATTCATGCACCGGTCAAACAACTCAACGTGTCCTGTTTCCGGGTCGAACAGCTTATACTCTGGTTCCTTCCAGGTCATTTTCCCCTGTGTGTCATAGAACTTCTCATAGCCGGAGAAGTAGGTCGGCGGATTGGCAATAACCAGCGTGTGGGGATCGTCAAGCACCTCGTCCAGATGATCCCACATATCCAACGGTCGGTATGTCATACCGTACATTTCCTTCTTGATGTTCTCTAAACTCTGCCGGATATGCTCAATGTGTTCCTCTCTTCTGTCTCTCAAATCTTTCAGCAGATTAAAGAAATACTCGTTACCGGCTGTCTTCGATGTTCTAAGATACATCTGAGCATACAAGGCAACCGCCGGGTCCAACAGCTCCTCATCAGAAAAGCTCTGGGCGTGTATCTCCAGTTCGTCAAGCGGCTTGCCCGTAATGGCATACCCCATAACCGAACTCATCATAGACACATCGCTTGTCTCGATCTGCTCCGGCTTATACCCATTCTGGATTGCCAGATTGCTCATGGCGAATGTTCCGGCACATGGCTCTACGAACCTCGTATACCCGTTCTTCGCAGCATTCTTTATCAGATTTACCAAGTATCTCTGCTCCACCGTACCCAAGCATCCCAAGAACATCTCTCCTGGGTCTCTGAAAAATGCCATTGCTTATCAACTCTCCCTTCTCTCGTTGCATTAAAAAGGCACCGTACCCTTTCGGATGCGATGCCGTTGTTTTTGGACCGGAGCCCTGCGATGAACAGGGCCTCAACTATGGAATAGTCGTGTGCTGCCTACACCAGCTCCGGATATTATATTAAAGCGCCCATACCAAACAGACTCATTTGCTGGTAGCCATCATCCGGCTTCGTCTGCACTTCGGGCTTCTTACTTGTCGTTGCTACCTTCTTTCCCTTCGGGGGATTCGGGTCTGGAAGTTCTTCGATAATCTCTCCAGTGTTCTCCACCCACCACTCAGCAAAAACAGTTCTGTGACACCAATCTTCCGGGATTCTCACGTCCTCGTAGCACAGGAGGACCAAATCCTTTCCCTGGGCCGATGCGTCACGTTCCATCTTCATAACCATGTTGATGATTCTGTCCTTGCCTATGCCGTTCAGCTTCTCGTAATAGGCTTTCTTGAAATCTTCCAGGTTCATTCTCAGCATATACCCTTTCGGTGCCAGTGAGTAGCACTGGTTTTCCAGTCTGTACGCCAGTTTGAATTTCGGCGTCCCGATGCTGATTCCTACACAGTAATATTTGCCATCTGCAAGCTCTTTGTTGCTATATCTGCTCGTATAAATTCCCATTGTCCGTCTGCTCCTTTTCCCTTGAAAAACCGTTGTTTTCCATACTTTAATTATACCAGATTACCTACCTAAGTACAGGGAATACAGGCTGTTTACCGTTTTTTAAGAATCCCTTCCTCCGGCTTTGCGGTCCGAAGACCGCTCAGCCATCAGAGAAGGAAAAGTCGATTCACAGTGCTCCATTTTTATGGTGTGACATATGGGCTTTTGGCACTTACTACGTTACCACAGGTATTTTACCCTCGTCAATTCCATATTTTCTACTGTTTTTGAACCCGGTTTTCTCACACACCCAACAGGTACACAGCTATGATCTTGCAGGCGTTCCCGATGTCCTTATAGACAGTCTTCTCACTCACGCATTCCTCACTCGCAATCTGAGCAACCGTCTTTTCTTCCTCCGCTATGTAGTATTCGTACACCTCCCTGTAACACCGCATAGCTTCTGGCTTTTTCGATGTTTCGCACTCCTCCCGGTACGTCTCAATCGCACGCTCTATCCGGTTGATGTAATACATATTCTCCGCCCTGCGTTTTTCTTCTTTCTCTACTACGCTTTCTTGGCTATTGATATGTGCCGAACCCATCAAATCTCTTAGGAACGCCCATCGTTTTTCTACTTTCTCGCCTTCCGTAAATTCTTCGTTTTCCGGGATTTCCCTTTTCAGTCTACGGTAGTCTGATAACAATTTCTTGGTTCTTTTTACCTTATCAGCGTTACTCTGCTCACGTTTTTCGGTCTTTTTTCGCTCTTCTCTGCACATTTTGACCGCTTCTCTCGCAGATATTTCCGCTATCTGTGTCAGTTCTCTCCCTGTTACCTGGTAGATTCTGTTTCCCTCCAGACTCTCCGTTTCCACAGGTACGATTGCTAACAGTTCCTGCTCACTCTGCCTTTCCATATACCGCCATACCTCCTTGACTTTTCTTGCTCTGCTCCATATAATGAATCTATCTACGAACATTTGAGGAGCTGCCATGGGGATATGGCGGCTTTTCTTTTTAACTTAAAATCTGTAACCCAAGTGCCACATAACCTTCCTGTAATCCGATAAAGTCTCTGAGAACATATCTTACTACCGCTCCGATTTCTCTTCCGCTGTATTTGATGTTATCCCATTCTTTCAGAATCAGTACGTCTCCCACCTGGAAGTTTCTGTCATTCTTCCGGATTTCAAACGGTTTATTGCCCTCTATCGTCTCCTGGAAGTATTTCGGGTATGTCTTCAACTCATGCGTCATGCTCTACCTCCGATACTTCTTGCATGAAGCGAAGTGTGAAATATATCCTGCTCCATCTCCACGCTCGCCTACCAGGATTCTTCCTGTCACTACTTCTCCGTCCGGCGTGACGATCTTCTCTTTCCCGGTGCTGTCCTTCTTGTAATTATGCAGTGCCATGTCTACCGGCATATTCTTTCCAGACTTCATCCGCACCCACAGGATTCTTCTGCCACACTGACGGCACGTTCCTTCGCTTGCCCTGTTGATAACAGCCGCACCTTCTTTCCCATTCCTGCCGTTCCGTATCTCAAAGCCTCATTCAAAACCGCAACCATCTCCGTAATGCTGACTGCTATTGCCTGGTTCCGGTTTCTGTCATTGATACTTACCATGCCGGTCTGCAAACTGGCCTTGATTCCGACATCCGTTACTTTCTGATACAGGATTCTCTTCTCTTTCTGAAATGCTCCGGTTCCTTTGAACTTCGTGTATGTGCCCTTCGTCTCAGCGTACACTCCATCCATCGGTCCTTCCTTCGTGTCTGTAACATGCCCTATGGTAAAATCACTCATATCCTTCCTCCTTTACTCCGGCAATGATGTTCCGGTTACCTGCTTTGCTCCTATGTTGCTTAATTTCTTCAACACTTCCGGGATATTCATTCTTTCAATCGTGTCTTTCGCAAGGTTTTCTTTCAAATTCTGTTCCAGTGATTTTATCAGAGATTCCTCTACCTCTCTCTTAGCATTCGCAATCAGCTTTTCAACCTTCTTTCCAAGTTCCTCTTCCAGATACTGACTCGTGAGCAGACCGGCGGCGGATAATTTCCTGTCACTGGAATAACTTGCAATGCGGCCGTCCCTGTCATATCTCTTTTCCGTAAGGAACAGCTCAAATCTCTCTCCCACGTATTCAGACAGAGGCTTGTACGTTACTTCATCGCTCCAGGTGCTTTTCTTTTCCGGGATAACAATCTTTCCAATCTTCTCCTCGCACACATTCGCAATGAACTGGTCTACGGTTGCCTGTATCGTTTCTTCCGCCTCCAGAATCTTCTCTGCAATTTTATTATCCACTGCCTTTACAGCTTCATTCGTTGCCTTTTCCAGAAGGGCGTTTTCCACGCCCTTCACAATCCGTTCTCTTAACTCATCATCGATGGAATATGCCTCTTCATCCATCCAGTCAAGTTCTACTTCGATATTAAATTTTGCCATTCGACTTTTCCTCCTGTTTCTGCTTTTCTGCTTCTGCCGTCATTCTCTGGAAAATACAAAAGCCCTTGCACCTGTCCGGCGGCACTCCGCATGATTTACACGATATGAACAATGACCCATCTTCTTTTCTCGGCCTTTTATCCATTTATTATCCCTTCATTTCCTCTTCAACCTCTGCTCCGCACCGGCAACAGATATTCTGAATCGGCTCGCCCAGTTCTCCTCTGAAAATCTGGATGTTATCCATGGAGATCACTGCCGTACACATCGGGTCATAATGCTCTGCCAGGAAATGCTTGATAGGTTCCGCCGCTACCTCGAACTCCTTCATCAGCTTTTCAGCTTTTTCCTTCTCTTCCTCTTCCGGATGCAGAAGTCTCTCATAATCCGTCCAGCGTTCATCAATGTATCTTCTCTCCAACAGTTTTCTCTTTCCATCTTCCTCGATAACAACCTGGGTTCCTTCCACCGCCAGGATTCTTACCGGCTCGTCCATGTACTTTTCTCTATCAAAAATCGGTACAGGAACCATGAAATCTAAGCGAAACGCACGTTCCATTTCCCATGGCATTGCCTCACGCACCTTATCTGTTCTGATTGCCATTCTTCCTACCAAATCTCTTAAATTCATTTACTCTTCCTCCTCTGGTTCATCATATCCATACTCATCATCTTCGGTGTCGGTTTCGTCTTCCTCAAAGTCACTTGTAATCTCTGTACCATCCCTTGCACCGTCTAAATCGGTTTCATCAGTAAATTGTGTATCTTCCGGGTTATCGCCCGTAGAATCGTCATATACGCTCTCATCTGCATCCTCGTATTCTTCCACCGGGCCAGGAAGTGCATGTTCATCTGCTACCTCTCCCGGAAGTTCCGGGTGTTCGATATACTCCGGACCAATATCCGGCTCGATTCCTGCCGGTCCCGGCTCCGTCACATCTCTGTAGTCTGCATCGAAAATGCTTCTCTGTGTAGTATCAGCAACCGGTCTCATCTCGTACTCCCCGGTCTCCTCATTCAAGAACAGCTCCATCTCAGTGTCCAAATTGCCTTTTTTCATATCCTCAACCTTCATCTGGCTTGTTACCTTGTGACTGAACTTCGGCTTCGCAATCTCTCTGCTCTCTCCAGGAATGTTCGGATTGTAATTCGGTACATACTCTCTCGTGAGTGATACATCCAGTTTCAGTGTCAGCGTTCCTTCCTGGCATTCTTTTTCCTGCATATTACCGAGAAGTCTCTGTAAGACAAAATTCATATCTCTCTTCATGTCATTAAAGGTATCGCCATCAAAATTCAATTCCTTCACAAAATCACTCATTCTACTTACCCGCCTTTCCGAACTGGATATTATGTTCTTTCATGTACTCCTGCAAATCCTTCAACTGCTGGAGCGTGCCAATCGCATAGAATGTTGCCTTATATTTCTTTTCCTCCGGAAGAGCTTCTTTTTCAGCCGGCTTTTCTGCCGGTTCCTCACTCTGCACATCCGCCGTCTTATCCGGAACCGGTGCGTTGTAGCCAGATTCCGAAGCTCTTTCCTCCTGGGCCTGCTGTTCTGCCAGTGCCTTTTCTCTCTCCGCACGTTCCGCAGCATTTTTTTCTGCCTCCTGGCGTCTACGTTCCTCCGCTTCTTTGGCTCTGGCTTCTGCTTCGGCTCTCCGGCGTTCCTCTTCCTCGGCTTTTCTCTTACGGTCTGCCTCCATCTGCTCTTCAAACTTAATCAGACGAGCGTTCTCAGCCATAGCCTGGGACATATCAAGCGTTCTCACGTATACGTCCTTCGCATTCAGCTTATACTTGCTATCCAGTGCGTCAATGGCCGCCAGGTCACTCTTTACTCTCTGAATCTTTTCCTGGATTTCGGTTGCTGCCTTACTTTCCTTGAAGCTCACATTCAGATACTGTGTCTCAAACACTCGCTCAAAAGGAAGTACCTCTGCCAATTCTCCGATTGTCTCAGCATATACATCCTGCAATCTGGCTTTCTTCTCCTCTTTTACGCCGTTCTCATATTCCTTTACCTGCCCGTCAATGATGCTGATCTGCTCCTTGATGAGTACCGTTACATCCTTCAAGTCATTCTCGAATACCTCATACGGCTCCATGCACTTTTTCTTGACAAGCTTTCTTCTGTCCTCGATCTCATTGAGCAATTTTCTAAGGGCGGCTCTGTCATTCTTCGCATCCGATACCGTATCTTCCGTATACACCAAGCCCTGGTATGCTTCCACGATACTTCTGACATTCGCCTCCAGCTCCGCTTTGTTCCAGTCAATCTTCTGCAAGAATCCGTCTTCCGTTGGATTCACGAGTCTTATTTCCATTTTTTCATCCACTGTGAATTTCCTCCTATTCTTCCTTCGACAAATTTATAATCGTCACTTCTACTCTCGGATTCTCCGAGTAGAACTTCCGGCACTGGCAGTCAACAATTTGCGTATCATCGTAATATGCCAGATTGTTGAGGCTGTCAGCGATAATCTTTACTACGTTATCCATATCCGGCTTCTTAGTCGGACGTATCTCTCCAGCCAGCATCGCCGCTCTTTTTTTCTTCGATGCCGACTTAGGAATCCGGTAATACGCCTTAATCCTCATATCCAGCATCGCCTCTTTCGGAAAGCTCTCTGTCCCGTAGGCTGTCTGCCATTCCAGCTTTACCAGATTTTCATAGGACACCGTATCTTTCGGGGTCATGGCGTGACCGGTCTTCGTATTGAATCTCGGTCTGCCCTTCCCTTTCGGTTCCCCGTATACCGTAAACTTTACTTTTTCCATATCCGCCTCCTACTGACTTCCCAGGTTGCTTTCTTCAAGCATGGCCTGGATGCAGTACCAGCTACTCTTCTTTCCTTCTCTCGCAACCTTGATATGTCGGGTTGTATAACCGTTCATTACCAGGATTCCTGCAATAGTCCGCCTGTCCTCCGCACTGAAAATTCTCAGCGTGGCGTCCGGCTTAAACTGCTCATCCGCCGTCTGCATACCAAACAGCTTCGCCGGGTGGACTTCCAGGACCTCTGCAATCTTGATGAGAGAGGATGCCGGGATGTCTACTCTGCCTTTTTCATAATCCGCTACCGCCGACTGGCTCTTGCCGATTGCTTTTCCCAGTTCCTCCATCGTCATATCCTTTTCTGTCCTGCAACTCCGGATATTCGCTCCGATTTCTGCCATATCCATATGTCACTTCACCTCCATGTCACATCTTCCCCTGTAAGTTCCGCATGACCTGTTGGAACTTTGCCCTCGTTTCCTCAGACATTCCAGGTTCTGGATCTGTTTTTTCTTCCTCCTGTTTCTTAACTTCGAGCACAGGCTGCTCTTTCTTTTCCAACTCCAACGCATTGTCTCTCATGCTGGCAATCAGCAACCGGATAGATTCCGGCAGCTTTTTCTCCTCGCTGATTCTCTGCACTGTTGTCCTGTAATTCCGGATAAAATGAGACTGCTCTACTGTCTCAACCCTTTCAGAATCCATCAACGCCCACTCTTTCAGATTTGCCGCACTTCCTACAGCTCTCTGGCAAGCCTCCGGCAGTTTCTCAAATTCTTCCACTGAATGATACCCGGAATTTCTGACCGCCTTTCTTACCAAAGACCATGCCTCCAACTCGCTCATGCTGTTATCCACGCTCTCAACAATCTGCGTTGCCTTTTCTCTGATGTCTGCTATCGTTGGTGGAAATTTCTCTGTCAGCATGTACTTCTGGATTGCTACGTTGGCCTGCTGATACGGAATATCTTTCAGCAACTCAAACCATACATTGAAAGCATCCTGGTCCGGGATGAATGTCGGCTGTGCATATACAGCTTTCATTCCCTTAACAAGCGTTTTGAACTCCTCTCTTGTCATTACCAGTTATCTACCTCACTCACTCTGTTTTGAATCCGGCCCCCGGCTGATCTCTGCGGAATCTGCATCATTTTATCCCAGATAATGCCTTTCCAGTTATTTGACATACACTCCTCAATCAAATCGCACACCCGACCTTCTCCAAATTCTGCCACTTTCTTCTCTACCTGCCGGAGAAGGGATTTCATGCCCTGCTCTTTATAACCTTCCTTGCGTTCAATCTTGTATGTACACCATTCACGCATCTTTTCTCTGATTTCGCCGCCAAGTGCATAATCCGGAGCCAGACGCTCATAGAGCTGCATCGTGTCTTCCTTCTTTACAGTTGCCTTTTTCGGCTTCGGTGGCTTTTCTACTGGCGGTTTCTCCTGCTCCGGTTCCTGCATCTCTGGAATCAATGCCTCCGGCGTCTGGGAGCCGCTCAGTTTCTTCTCATCCTGGATGCGGCGATAATACTTCCTCTGCCGGTCCGCCTCTGTGGAACTCTGCCCGATGAAATTCTGAATATCCATCATGTAGATTGCACCGTTATCCAGCACCTCTACCAACTTCAACTGCTCAAAAATCTTCATCGCACGTTCTACTGTCCCTACCTGGTGCCTCGTAATCGTCGAAATCATCTCTAGGCTATACGGGATATAGTCCTTGTACATCAACCGCCCTTCATTTTTCAGACTCCGCAGGTACATCTTCATCAGTATGTCACTGTACAAATACCCATCTTTCATCCCCTGGAGAAGCAGCATTTCATCAGAATCGAAGAAATCCTCCTTCAATTTCAAGTAGTAGTATTTTTTGTTATCTGCCATCTACTCACCGCCTAAATTCCGGCTACCAGGTTCGTAATTGAAATCGGTCTCTTCAAAACCTTTGTATGCCTACAACAATCGCACATCTCGCATCTGTCCGGTTCAGCCTCTCCGTTCTTCACTCTAAGGATTCTCGGCATATTCATTTCTACCATGTGTTTCGCTTCATCGAGATAATTCTGTGTTACATGAATCACTTCGATGTTTGGCTCTTTTTCCTTCGTTCCGGCCGCAATGTAGAATGGCAGTCTCTCTCCGGTGTTCTGGTACACGATTCCCTGGTATATCGCACCCTGGATATCGTAACCCCAATACCGCACGAAATCTAAATAGCCGATGTCTTTTACCCACTTCAGTTTAGTGATCGATTCCATAACCTTAAGGTCCGTAATCGCGACTCCTCTCACGAAGCTGTCAATTTTGATTTTCCATTCTGCCCCGAACAGCTCTCCGGTCATAATGACCTGCTTTTCTCCGCTCATATACTGCATGAACAGTGGGTCTCTCTCCATTCTGGCGATGATTCTCTCTGCCTGCTTATAATTTGCTTTCAGCTCGCCATTCTGAGTGAACACTTCCGGATTCTCTTTCTTGAACTCTTCGAGTGTTCCTTCAAAGTAGGAATCCACGTAGGAACCTACCAGAAGCGGCGTGGTCTTTTTCTGTGCCCACCGTTCTTCCAGCTTCTCAATGGCCGAAAATTCACACGCCATCTTTCCGTATGTTCCTGCGAAATCCTTATACTGGGACACACTCATATACTTCTCGTTCGCTTCTTTGCTATAATAATTCTCTGCCGTCAAAACCATATGCCACTACCTCCTACGCCTCTTCCAAAACCATTCCGTCAATAACCGGCTCTGCCTGCTTCTGGGCTTTCATCGCTGCAAAAGCGTCTACCGGCTTATCATTCTCCGGCAACAACGCCTGTCCTGTTGTTGCTCCCGGAAGGGACTGCTGATTGAATACCGCATCCCCACCATCTTCGTAGGCTTTCTGCTGCTCTATATTGTCAAAGTCCAAATCAATCAACTTGCACAATCTTCTCAATACCGTTTTCTTGTACATCTCACCAGTGCTGCTTTTCCATGCCTGGCTGTCTTTTGCTTTAGAGTATGTGTTTCTGACATTTTCGATGTCTTCCGAACTCATCGTGTCATACATCATCGAACCATCTTCAAAAACCACAATAGCGAATGCTCCAATCATCTGTTCATTGGAAAACGGCTTCGGTCTGTACTTCACATTCTGTTTGCCTCCATCTACCTCTTCCATGAAGAAATCGCCCTGTCGTACTACTTTCGCAAAAATGTCTTTAATCTTATTTTTGCTGTACCGCTTGCACAATTTGATCTCGCCTTTGTAATCAGTTTGAAAAGTGAGGTTTCCGCCATACGGGATTGCGTAACACTCTCCATTAAAAAAATCCAGTCCCAGATATGCCGCTTTTGCCAGGCAAACCGGGATAGTTTCCGGGTTGATTTTCTCCAACTGTGCTTTCTTCTTATCGTCTTTCATCATATCCTGGATTACCGTAATGCAATTCAGAATGAATCTCTGCTGATTAAAGCCGGCCGGTAACGCTTCTTTGTTTTCGGTCAGCTTCTTCGTCAGTCCGGTTTTTATCGTGCCGTACCACTGTTCTACGGTCATCTGTCCCATATCCTACCTCCTATGCTTCTTCCAGGCTCTCGCCCAGTAATTCAAATATTTCATCAATCGTCATGCCTTTTAGGCACTCCTCGCACACATAACTTCCGCAGCTCTCATAGAATCTGTCGCCCGGATAAATTCCTTCCAGACACTCCGAACAGATATGAACCTCTTTCGGTTCCGGAGCATTCGGGCATCTCGGATGGCAAGGATCCTGTCCGCATATCTCACACATTATCCTCTTCCTCATCCGGCATCTCCAGAACACCGGTCACACTCTGTATCATTTCTGGAATCCACAGTCTTGCAAGTATCGCCGCCGGAAGAATCAAATACTCTCCTCCAAAAGCTACCCTGCCTCTCTGCTCACAAGCCATCACAATACAAAAGCACTGGAAAATTCCCGTGATGCTTATGTATTCTATCCAGCCCAGAACTTCTGCCATATCCACTGCGTAGATTCTGCTCAGTTTCTTCCACAGAACCCTGTGCATCCTACGTCTCATAACTCTGCTTCTCATGCTGTCTGCCTCCGTTCAGTGAAAATTCCGATGTTGATCCCCTTGCTGGACTCAAATCTTTCTATCAGTTCCTCTTTGCTTTCGATTCCGTAATCTCTTTTCAGAATTTCAAGCATTTTTTGCACATCCATACTCACACCTTCTTCAAAAACTTCTCGCCTACGATTTTCAGTTCGCTGATGGACTCCGCAACTTCATCTAAAAAAGCCAGGATCTTTTTCAGCTCCGGCTTCTCCGTTTCATCGATGATTCCATCTTCCGTAATGTCTACAAGTTCTTTTTTGATGCGGTTCAGCTCATCACAATCCAGCCTCTTCATCAGCCGAAGGGCTATCCCTTCCAGGCCTTTCGCCTCTGTTGCAACCGGGAGATAACTGCATATCGGGCATTCATGCTTGCAATACCCGGTTTTCAGCTCCGGTGCATTATAGAGGTCCGCCATGAGAACCACCTTGTCTACCGGAACTACCTTCGTATTTCCAAGCTCATAGTCTGCGAGTGTCGAAACAGATATACCAAGCAGCTCCGCCGCACCTTCTCTGGAGTATAGCCTTTCGTTGTACATTGCCGCCTTTTTTCTGGCAACAAAATATACATTTTCATTGCTTTTCGTAGGGCCTCTTCCCATTTCTTCACACCATCTTTCCTGTTACAATTTAACTGTCCTTAGAGGAATCCTGTTTCCCTTGATATTCCTGGATTCCGAGTGCACCGCTTATCACTTTCATAACCGGCGGCGAATAGCATCTGCCACAGATAATTGCATTCAGATATTGTGTAGAGTAGCCAGTCTTCTCAGCCAGCTCCCCTGTGTTCATATCCAGGTCAATCATGGCTTTTCTTGCATCCATACACCAATCTCTGGTTGCTTCTTTCATGGACGCTGATGCCTTTTCGATATTGAGAAGGTCACTGATTGCACTTGCAATCGAATCCGAGTAAATCCGGCCATTCACAACTCCGGATACCCTGGTTCTTGACTTGCCGATTCTCTCAGCCAAATCGTTGATAGACCAGCCTCGTTCAATCAGACCCTTCTTAACTTCCTTGCCCCAGTCAGTGATATTGCCCTGCATTATGCTTTTCCTCCTTTCTGATGGATTTTTGCATATGTAGTTTACTTTCTCGAAGTAAAATGATACAATTTAACGGTACAAACGTACACTACATACGCAATCACAAACTACTTATGCGATTTAGCACTTCCCATTTGCGAATCATTTGTAGCTTGTGATTGTATTGTAGCTCGAAAACTCGAATTTGTAAAGAGTTTTTCTTCGATTTCTCGAATTATTTTACGGAGGTGCTACATGGAAGCAATCGACAGAATCGAAACAGTTCTCGAACAGAGGGAGCAAACGCCTTATGCACTGTGCAAATTTCTTGGCATTAACCAGTCTTCCTACTCTACCTGGAAGGCTCGAAACACTCTGCCGCCAGCTAAATACATCGCAGACATTGCCCGGTTTCTGCACGTCTCTACCGACTACATTCTGACCGGAAAAGAATCTGCTTACACTGACGTCCAGACCGAAACTTACACCGATGATGAGAAGGAGCTGCTGAGTATTTACAAGGCTCTGCCAACAGAAAAGCGTTATGAATTTAAAGGGGAAATGAAGGGCTACCTCAAAGCTCTTGAGGAAAGCAAGAAATACCTTGACGGTGAAAAAAGATTATCCGTTTAGATTGGTATCGTCGTTTCAGATGATACCGGACAGGAGGGCTTATGGACTCAAAGAAATGCTTTTTCCTGGCCCGGACCGAAGAACAACTGAATTGTGATGCTGCGGCTCTACTGCTCTATCTCTCTTCCTTCTGTTCTTCTCTGGAGGAAGGGCCTGCATCGCTGTCTGCCGGAACCATCAACAAAATAGCACACCTGCGGAAGAAACTCTCACTTTCGGTTCGTGAGTTCTTGCCGTTGGTCCATACCTATTCCGATATTCTGACAGACACCGACTGCCGCCGGGCGTTGGTCTTTGCTCTTGGCGGCAACATCCATGGCATAGCCTCTCTCTGCGAAGGGAGGATTCCTGCATGGAGCAATTAACATCCAATAACAAATTTACTTTTCATGGGGAAGACACCGGCTTGTCGGTAGTAGATTTCTGGTCCTGGGCTTACAGTGATCTGCTCAACAACACAGACCGGGGCGTACTTGCAGAATACATAGTACACAGTGCGTTATTACCCCCCCCGATTCGAAAATGCGAACTGATTGGCTCCCCTTTGATTTGACCAGTCCTACCGGACAGCGAATCGAAGTCAAATCCGCTTCTTATCTCCAATCCTGGGATGAAGCGTACCACGAGCATATACAGTTCAGCATAGCACCTCACAGAGCCTGGGACCCGAAAGCCGGATATTCTCCGGGCGTCAAGCGTCATTCTGACCTCTACGTTTTTTGCCTTTACAAAGCACTGACAAAAGACGTCTCGCCGCTTGCCCTGGAATACTGGGAGTTCTATGTGTTGCCTACCTATGTGCTCAACGAGCAAAAGCCCAACCAGAAAAATATTTCTCTTAATTCGCTGAAAGCTCTAAAACCTTACATAACGGATTTTGCCGGATTAAGGGATGTAATATTGAATTGCCCGACTAAAAGGGCGTAGAAATGAACATGCGCCGTTCTGTAATGGGACGGCGTATTTTTGGAGGAAAAATATGATTTCAAACAGTGCTGCCACTCACGCAAAAGTGGCTATCTACATACGAGTCTCTACACTGCATCAGATCGACAGGGACTCTCTGCCTATGCAGCGTCAAGATTTGATTGCCTACGCCAAGCTGATACTGAACACTGACGATGTGACAATCTTCGAGGATGCCGGGTACTCTGGCAAAAATACCATCCGGCCAGAATTTCAGAAAATGATGTCTCAGCTTCGGACCGGCACGTACACGCATCTGCTGGTCTGGAAGATTGACCGCATCTCCAGAAACCTTCTGGACTTTGCAGAGATGTACCAGGAGCTTAAAAACCTGGGCGTTACCTTTGTCTCGAAAAACGAGCAATTCGACACCAGTACGGCTATGGGAGAAGCGATGCTCAAAATTATCCTTGTCTTTGCGGAGTTGGAGCGTAACATGACCTCGGAACGTGTCACTGCCACTATGATTTCCAGAGCCAGCAACGGGCAGTGGAACGGCGGACGTATTCCTTACGGCTACGATTATGACCCGGAGGAACAGGCTTTCAGCTTCAACTCCGACGAGTACAACATCGCCCATCTGATTCATGACAAATACGAAGAACTCCGCTCCCTGGTTTACCTGGCCCGGTATCTGAACGAACATGGCTACCGGACTCGTGCCGGTAATGACTGGTCTCCTGTCTCTCTGGATATTATTCTTCGCAGCGTATTCTACTGCGGCGATTACCAGTACAACCGCCTTAAGGAAGGGGACCGGCAACGTCCTAAGGATAAATCCGAATGGATTACCGTGAAAGACCACCACCCGGCCATCGTAAGCCGAGAACAGAAAGAACGTATCCTTGCACTCCTGGAATCCAACCGCAGGCTCAAATCATTTCGTAAGAGTGGCAAGAGCAAATACACGCACATTTTCTCCGGCCTGCTCATCTGTGGAAATTGCGGTCAACCTATGACGAGTTCCATTTCCACCGTAAAGAAGACTACCGGCAGACGCTATTCTCTCTACTTCTGCCCTACACACCGAAAAAGTAAGCTGTGGTGTACTGGAAAATCTACCTCAGACCCAATCATTGGCGAGTTCGTCTTCAACTACATTCTCAATATGCTCAACGCTCAAAAGGCGTTCTCTCCGGAAACGAGCATACAGAAACTGGAACAGCAGCTACTCTCTGGCGATACCTTCTCCCCAGTGGTTGCCATTGCCCCGGACGGATTACAGGATCTGTTTCATACGCTCCGCACCGGCACTGTCAAAGGCGAAGTTTTCGGAAAAGACGTCAAAATCAAAACAGACTCTGAGCCGCCGTTGCAGCTATCGAAGCTCAAAAAGGAAAAAATCCGTCTGGAGAGAGCTATTGACCGTCTGAACAAGCTGTTTCTCTATTCCGAAAAAGCCATGTCGGAATCCGAATACCTCACTCAGAAGATTCAGCTTTCGGACTCCCTGGAAGAAGTCGAGGACAAGTTGGCGTTCCTGGCATCAGAAGACAGCCTGCAACAGTCTATCACTGATGATGAATTTATCGCCAAGGCAAGCAACTTCATACTCTCCCAGAAGCTCACTGACCGAAATTACGTCAGCTTTCAATCGCTGAGTGCTACCGTTTCTCCAGAGGTCCTTGATTCTTTTCTCAGCAGCATCATAGACAACATCGTTTTCAAAGACGGAGCCGTTCACTCTATTACATTCCGCAACGGATTATCTCATACGTTCATCTACAAAGAAAAGCCAGAGGTTTAATCACCCCTGGCTTTCTTCATATCTCCATAATCTGTTGTATCGCTATTTTGTAGTGAATCACTCTACAAAATCATCATCGCATCTCCAAACGAAAAGAACCGATACCTCTCCTTCACCGCTTCCTCATAAGCCTTCATAATATTCTCTTTCCCCGCCAAAGCCGAGACGAGCATCAGCAGTGTAGATTCCGGCAGATGGAAATTGGTGATCAGTCCGTCAATGATCTTAAACTGATACCCCGGATAGATAAAGATCTCTGTCCATCCGCTTTTTGCCTGAAGGTTTCCGTTCTCATCCGCGGCGGATTCCAGGGTTCTGCAGCTTGTAGTTCCCACGGAAATGATCCTGCCGCCGTTTTTTCTGGTTTCATTGATCAGTTCTGCCTGGTCTTCCTCCACCACGTAGAATTCCGAATGCATATGATGCTTCTCCACATCATCTACTTTTACCGGGCGGAAGGTTCCAAGCCCTACATGCAGTGTGACATGGGCAATATTGACGCCCATCTGCCGTATCTCCTCAAGCAGCTCCTCCGTAAAATGAAGGCCTGCGGTAGGCGCTGCGGCACTCCCTTCCTTCTTCGCGTAAACGGTCTGGTATCTGTTTTTATCCTCCAGCTTGTGGGTGATATACGGGGGAAGAGGCATCTCACCCAGCTTATCCAGGATTTCCTCAAAAATCCCTTCATAACTGAATTTGATCAGACGGTTTCCCTCCTCCACCACATCAATGACTTCCCCTGTGAGAAGTCCGTCACCGAAACGGATGACCGTGCCCGGTTTTGCCTTTTTTCCGGGCTTTACCAGTGTCTCCCACACATTGTCGCCTTTTCTTTTCAGAAGCAGTATCTCAATCCCTGCATCGGTTCCCACCTTGCTTCCGTACAGACGGGCGGGAATGACCTTCGTGTCATTGATGACAAGGCAGTCTCCCGGGTTCAGGTACCTGGTGATATGTTTAAAATCCGTATGCTCGATCTCTCCTGTTTCCCGGTCCAGATGCAGCAGCCTGGAAGCGGAACGGTCGGCAAGAGGGTCCTGCGCGATCAGTTCCTCCGGCAGATCATAATAAAAATCTGATGTCTTCATTTTTTCTCCTTTATCCCTGTCAGCCAAATACAACATCCTCTTCCAAAAGCTCTGCCCTTCCGTCTGCGACCTCCACAATATTTACGCCGCAGTTTGGCGGAACACAGCCATGCCAGAAATTTCTGATCTCCGCATCCGGATAGACATTCTGTAAAAGTGCCCGCACGGCGCATCCGTGGGACGCAATGAGCAGTGTTTTATCCTGCAGTTTTTCCCTGCATATAAGCTCCTGGAAAAAGTCCTTTGTCCTTGTGCAGATTTCCCTGATACTCTCCCCACCCTTCGGAGGCTCATACACCTCTGTATGGTGGAAAAAATTATCCAGCATATGGGCAGGCAAAAGGGCGGAATCCCGCCCTTCCCATTCGCCGAAGGAGATTTCCCGGAGACGTTCATCGTCGTATATGGGGATATTCCTTCCGGCCAGTATCAGTTCTGCAGTCATTTTAGCCCGTTTTAACGGGCTGGTAAAGCAGAGGTCAAAGGGAATTTCTTTTAAAGCCTCCCCTGTCCGCTTTGCCAGAGTAATGCCGTTTTCATTCAAATCCGTGTCAGAGGCCCCCTGAAGCCTTCTCTGGACATTCCAGGAGGTTTCCCCGTGACGGATAATATAAAGCTTCATATTACCTGCTCTCCTAAAATTTCTGCAAACCGCGCTTTGTCTTATTTACGCAGTTCTATTCCAAGGCCCTCAAGCCCGTTTAAGATTTTCTTCATGGCTGCTGTGATCTCAGCCTCCTCCAGTGTCTTATCTTTTGCACGGAAGGTTACAGAGTATGCCAGTGACTTGAATCCGTCTTTGATCTGGCTTCCCTCATAGATATCGAAGAGTTTGTAACTCTCCAGAATCTTGCCGCCGCGCTGTACAAGTACATGCTCAATCTCTCCTGCCAGTACGTGTTTCGGCACTACCATACTGATATCGCGGCTCACTGCAGGGAATTTGGCGATTCCTTCGTATTTCCTGTCAAAAGTTGCGAACTCCAGAATAGCCGGAATCTCCAGCACTGCAACATAAGCTCTCTCGCCAATGCCGTAGGTGTCCGCTACAGCCGGGTGTACCTCACCCAGATAGCCGATCACGGTTCCCTTGTAGATGATGTCAGCCTGGCGTCCGGGATGCAGGAACGGTTTGCCTGATTTCGGGTCATATTCCTCTTTCTCATGCATTCCGATCTTATCCAGGAATTCCTCCACAACACCTTTCATGGCAAAGAAGTCACCGGCACCGTACATGCCGAGAGTGAACATCATTCTCTCCTCCGGCAGATCCTTAAGGGGCAGTTCCTTCGGCAGATATACATTGCCCAGCTCATAGAGACGCACATCTTTATTTCTTCTCTTATAGTTTGTTCCCAGAGACTGGAGCATACCGTTCAGCGGTGTGGTTCTCATAATGCTGAAATCTTCGCCTAAAGGATTGGAAATGGTGATCACTTTACGAAGCGCATCCTCTGCCGGGATCAGCAGCTTGTCAAATACCTTGGGGCTTTCAAAGGAATAGCAGTATCCCTGTGAAAATCCGTTGCACTCTGCCATATCTCTCGCAACCTGCTCAATACGCAGCTTAAACGGCAGTTTGCCCGTGGTAGCTTCTCCCTTAGGAAGTGTGGTAGGAATATTGTCGTATCCGTAGAAACGTGCCACTTCCTCCGCAATGTCCGCGGTACGGAAAATATCCGCGCGGAAAGTAGGCGCTACGATCTCATTTGTCTTCTCGTCATATGCCAGCTCCACTTTTGCAAGATAGGAGAGCATTTCCTCCCTGGAAAGTTCTGTACCCAGCAGATCGTTTATTTTCTCCGGCTCAAATGCAACACGGACCGGCTCTTTCACTTTTGCATACACATCAACCATTCCGCCCACAACTTCACCGCAGCCAAACTCTTCAATCAACTGGCAGGCTCTGTCAATGGCTGCCTGCGCATTGTTGGGATCAAGGCCCTTCTCGAATTTGCCGGAGGCATCTGTCCTGAGTCCCACTTTCTTGCTGGAAAGGCGGATATTTACACCGTCAAAGCAGGCAGCCTCAAATAATACCGTACTTACGCTGTCTGTGATCATGGAGTTCTCTCCTCCCATGATACCTGCAATTCCCACCGGCTTTCTGCCGTCGCAGATCATCAGCACGGAATCATCCAGAACACGTTCCTGTCCGTCCAGTGTCACAAACTTCTCATCCTTAGAAGCGCGGCGCACAATGATCTCCTGTCCCTCAATCGTATCCATATCGTAGGCGTGCATGGGCTGTCCGTATTCTTCCATCACATAGTTGGTGATATCCACCAGATTGTTGATCGGACGGATACCGTTTGCCGCCAGGCAGCGCTGTATCCATTTTGGTGAAGGGCCGATCTTAACATTCTTTACCACCCTTGCGCAGTAACGCGGGCACAGATCCTTATCTTCCACGGTCACCTTGATGTAATCATGGGCGTCCTCCTGATTTCCTTTTACTTCCACAGCCGGAGGAATGAATTTCTTATTGAAAGTTGCTGCTGCCTCCCTTGCAATACCGATCACACTGTAACAGTCCACACGGTTTGAAGTGATCTCATATTCAAATACCACGTCATCCAGACCCAGCGCGTGAATAGCACTCTCACCGACCACAGCGTCCTCCGGAAAAATGTAAATACCGTATTCCGGAGCTTCCGGATAAAATTCCCTGGTGGAACCCAGCTCCTCAATGGAGCACATCATGCCGCAGGACTCAATGCCGCGCAGTTTCCCTTTTTTGATCAAAACACCGCCCGGTGTCTTTTTGCCGTCGTGACCGCCTGCGACACGGCCTCCGTCCAGAACGACAGGAACCTTGTCACCCTCTTTTACATTCGGCGCACCGGTCACGATCTGAACTGTCTCTGTTCCCACATTGACCTGGCAGATGATCAGCTTGTCCGCGTCCGGATGGCGTTCGATCTTCTCAATCTGTCCGATGACGATTTTATCCAAATCCGCATCCAGCTTCTCAAAGCCTTCCACTTTGGTTCCGGATAAGGTCATTGCATCTGTATATTCCTGTGCCGTAACGTCCAGATCCGGCACATACATTTTAATCCATGATAAAGATGTATTCATTGTTGTTCTCCTCTATAATTATTATTCTGCCTCAGGATCTCCTGATCATTTTCTTCTCCGCGATCAGAACTGTTTCAGGAATCTGGTGTCGTTTTCGTACAGAAGTCTCATATCATCAATCTCATATTTCAGCAGTGCAATACGCTCCAGTCCCACACCAAAGGCGAAGCCTGTGTATTCTTCCGGATCAATGCCGCACATCTCAAGAACATGAGGATGTACCATGCCGCAGCCCAGAATCTCGATCCAGCCGGAGCCTTTACAGAAACGGCAGCCTTTGCCTCCGCATTTGAAGCAGGAGACATCCACCTCTGCGCTCGGCTCTGTGAACGGGAAATGATGGGGACGGAATTTTGTCTTTGTCTCCGGTCCGAACAGCTCTTTTGCAAATTCTTCCAGCGTTCCTTTTAAGTCTGCAAAGGTAATGTGTTTGTCAATGACAAGTCCTTCAATCTGGTGGAAGGAAGGAGAATGGGTTGCATCCACCTCGTCGGAACGGAACACGCGTCCCGGTGCGATCATACGGATGGGCAGTTTTCCCTTTTCCATGGTACGCGCCTGTACCGGGGAAGTCTGGGAACGCAGGCAGATCTTATCATCAATGAAGAAGGTATCCTGTTCATCTCTTGCAGGATGTCCCTCCGGAATGTTCAGTTTTGTGAAGTTGTAGTCCATGTACTCCACTTCCGGGCCTTCCACCACTTCATAGCCCATACCGATGAAGATACGCTCCACTTCCTCCAGCGCTATGGTGTTGGGATGTCTGTGGCCGATTTCCATTTTCTTAGCCGGAAGAGTAACATCGATCACTTCTGCTTTCAGTTTTTCTTCCATAACGGCTGCTTCCAGCTTTACTTTTGTGTCTTCCAGATGCTTTTCAATCTGGGCACGTGTCTCATTTACCCACTGTCCGACCTTCGGCCTGTCCTCAGCAGCTACCTCTTTCATACCCTTTAAAACTGCTGTCAGCTCTCCTTTTTTTCCAAGGAAAGCAACACGTACATCGTTTAATTTGTCCAGGGAATCCGACTCCTGGATGCGCTTTGCAGCTTCTTCCTGAATCCGCTGTAATTTTTCTTTCATGGTTATCTCCTTATGATTTTATTTCTGACAATAAAAAAAGACCCCGCCCGAAAGGGACGAAGCCTGTAAAGTCCGTGGTACCACCCTTGTTCCCATCTGTCAAAATTACAGTGGGCACTCATATCTGTTTAACGCACAGTGACGGCATTTCCTACTGCTGCTTCAGAAATGCGGCTCCGGTGGGAATCTCAATGGTTATCTGAACTGAGAGGAGCTTGCAGCCGGTGACTCCTCATCTCTGACAGAAGATAAACATCTACTGACACCTTCACAGCCTTTTTCATGTATTGTCTGTAAACCATTTTAGCCATTAATCTGCAATCTGTCAAGAAGGTTTGTCAGCTTTTCTGTCTTTTTCTTCCGATTTCTTTACAGAATCCTCTGTTTCTCCCTCTTCTTCCTCGTCATCCCTTCCTATTAACTGCTGATATTCCCTTTTAAGGGTTTCCGTTGCCACCTGATGCACCCATTTGAATTTTTCCTCAAAATAGCAGTTGATCTGTGCGCCGATCATCATGATATTCATACAGAAGTACATCCACAAAAGGATCAGTATGATGGTGGTCATGCTTCCGTACATGTTCGACGTTCCCTCATAATAATCAAAATAAAGGGAAAATCCGAAGGAAAATGCAGACCAGCTCACTGCCGTAAACACCGCCCCGGGCATCTGGCTTCGGAAGGTAGCCTTCCTGTTTGGCACAAATTTATACAGAAAGAGGAACACCACACACAGGGCCAGCAGGGTGATGGTCACTCGCATGCTGATGATCATGGACACCAGCTTGTCGAGAAACGGCAGGTGCTTGCTCAGCTCCCTCTGCAGACTGTTGCCGAAGACCTGAAGGATCAGCGTCAGTATAATGGCAATGACAAAGACAAGGGTGTAAAATACAGACCGTATTCTTGTCACAATATAATTCCTGGTCTCTTTTACCTGATAAATACAGTTGAATCCATTGGTAAGCGACTGGATTCCTTTGCCTGCGGACCACAGGGCAATGACACCGGAGAGAGGGACAACAGTCAGGGATTTCTCATACACTTCATTGACTATGCCCTGGATAAAGGTCTCAAAGCTCTCGGGGCAGATCTGCATTACCGCATTGATCACTTCCTGTCTGTTAAGGGGCGTATACCGCACAGAAGTCATGAGAAGGAGCATAAATGGGATAAAGGAAAGTATGATAAAATAAGCAGCCTGTGCAGAGTAGGCTGACACGTGGTTCTTATTCATATTTTCCATAAATCCGGTGACTGTGCGCACCACACTTTTTAGTATCTTCATTTTATCTGCACCCGCATGTAAATTCTGCATTATTTTCCCATTATAGCATGTGCCCCTTCGGATGACAAGTTTCACAGAATGCTGCTGATGTCAGCCAGCTCAACATCCTGGTAAAAGTATGCAAGTATCTCCCGGTAACCCATTCCCGCTTCTGCCATTCCTTTTGCACCGTTCTGGCTCAGGCCTACGCCGTGACCGTAACCGCCGCCCTTTATCACATAACCTGTAAGAACATTATTTTCATCCCTCTGTTCCTCCAGTGTAAAATACGCGCTGGGAAGAAGATTGGAGCCCTTCACCACAGAGCCGTCCTGCCTTGTTATGGACAGTCCGTCCGGGGACAGCAGGGCACGTATATCGTACTCATTGCTGATATTGTAGACTCCCTGATCTGTGTCCAATGCCAGGCTCATGACAACACCGCTGTCTCCTGTCTTCTCCACATCAATCCCATGTATTTCCTTTACCCCCGCGTATTTTGTCTGTACGGCTTCCAGCAGGCGTTCCCGGGAAAAGGAGATGCTCCACTGATGCCACGGCTCCTGTGCGTCATAACTGCAGTCCACGCTTTTTAGGTAGGAGGCAGGAGCGGAAACCTCCCACACCTCATCCGTGCTGGTTTTTCCGCTGGATGTGGAGAAATAATAGGCGGTGATCGGCTGACCATTGCTTTCCAGGATCTCTCCTTTTGTCTCATCCACAGCAGCATTGGCCTCGGCAGCCTCCCCGCCGTTTTGATAGACCTGATAGGCTACACTGTCATCCACCTGGGCCCCCAGATCCGACAGCGCGCTTTTCTGCATCTGCACACAGGCGTACGTTCTGGCGCAGACTGCCTGGGCTTTCAGGGCTTCCTTGTCGTAGGACGCCGGCATTTCACTGGGTACCACACCGTACAGATATTCCTCCAAAGGCAGAGTATTCACAAGGCGCAGACCTCCCTGCTCCTGATAGACCGTAAAATCGCCCCTGTAGGCAGGATTACCCTGCTGTCTTTCCACTGACAGCAGGGTTGCCCTGTTTTCCTCTCCGTCTGCCCGAAGCTCCAGCTTTCCATCCTTAAAAAGAGAACTGTCCGCGGTCAGCTCCAAGGTCTCACCGTCTGCATAATCCATTTCCTGGCTTCCCTGAAGATGATAACTGCCATGAAACTGCAGACTTACACTCTGGTGTGTATATCCCTTATATCCGTCTGTCATAAGCAGTACGGAAATCCTGGGTTCCTGTACAGCCGCCGCTGCCGATTCACTCTTTGGTGTTTCGGCAGGCTGACTGTCATCCTGCTCTGTATCATCAGCCTGAGAATCTGTGTCTGCAGTTTCTGCAGCACTCTCCTGTCCGTTTTCCTCTGCTTCTGCATGGTTCTGGGAGGATGCCGGCAGAGTCAGACCGGCGCTGGCCCGCTCATTTTCTTTTATCATATTTTCCTGCAGGCTCTGCGTCCGGTAACTTTCCTGTCTTCTCACTCCCGCTCTGTTTGCCTGCCATACAATCACGATTCCGATTACGGCAAGCAGTATGATCAGCATTTTCCATTTTAATTTCTGCTTCCAGTCCATATATTAATATATGAAAGAAGAAAAGATTTCATACCCTTTGAGAAATTTTCCGGCTTATCCCAGATACAGTTCCCTGTAATAATCCAGTTCTTCCCCTATGATCTCATCTAAGACTTTCATTCCCAGAAGCTCTACAGGTGCCTTGTCATCGGTCAGTATCCTGTCTTTTCCCTCATATCCGGTAAGTTCAGCCGATACGGTTTCCATCATGCCCTTTAGCTCTCCATCTGGAAGTTTTTCCGTGTTTTTCTTAAGCATTTCCGGAAGACCCGCCTCGTTGGAGGCAAAGACCTCCATATTGGTTCCGCCGTCCACAGGCACGGTGTACACATATTTGAACACAGAGGCTATGGTATCACAGAGATAGTCATTGATGGAATCCTCGGAGCTGGATTTCATATTCATATTGACCACCATCACCCCGTTCTTCTTCAGATGGCTTTCCACCTGGCTGAAAAATTCAACAGAGGACATCTGAAAAGGGATGGTGATATCCTGGTAGGCGTCCACCATGATCACATCATAGGCTTCCTCAGAGGCTGTCAGATAGGCTCTGCCATCCTCCACTGCCACTTCCACACTGTCAGGCAGCCCGAAATAGTCCGTTGCGATATCCGCTATCTTCTCATCAATCTCTGCCCCCTGGATTTTGGTTCCCGGAAAATACCGGTCACAGTAATCGGCAAAGGTACCGCTCCCAAGCCCCAGTATCATCACGTTGTTATCTTTTTTTGTGTGAATGCCTGCCATCACCGGGGCTGCCAGCGCATAGTCATAATACATGCCTGTCAGTTCCCGGTTCTTCGCCTTGATGGACTGCACGCCGAAAAGCACATTGGTGGACAGAATCGTCTGGTCTTCACTGTCTTTTACCTGCAGATAATTATAGATGGACTCATCCTCCAGTGTCACATCCTTCTCCCAGAAAGCGAAACTGAATCCCGGTGTCAGCGCTGCCAAAACGAGAAGCACGACAGCGGTTCCGATACAAAGTCCTCTTTTTCTTTTGACTGTCACAAAGTACACCACCGCGATAGCTGCCAGAACCGCTGAAAATATCAGGAATGTGGCTGCAGTCCCCACTGCCGGAATGGTGACAAATGTAGGGAGAAAAGTACCGATAATACTGCCGATGGTGTTTAAAGCGCCCAGCTCTCCCACTGTCTTTCCGTTGTCATCCAGATTACTCACGGAAAACTTCACCAGAGACGGTGTCACGGTTCCCAGCAGTACACAGGGAAACGCGAAGATTGCCAGACAGGTAAAAAGCGCTGCCCAGACCAGAAAATTAGACTTTATAAAAACTGCCAAAAGCAGGGATATCCCCGCGATCAGATATCTGCCGGCAAACGGTATCAAAGCGATCCATATGGCAGCGATCAAAAGCCTCCGGTACAGCCTGTCCGGATCATGACGTTTGTCCGCAGAGCGTCCGCCCCACACATTTCCAATCGCCATTGCGATCATGATCACTCCGATGATAACGGTCCACACGATCTGGGAAGAACTGAAATAGGGCGCCATAAGCCTGCTTGCCCCCAGTTCCACAGCCATCACAGACATGCCGGAAAAAAACTCTGTTACATACAAGAAATATTTGTTTCTCAATAATCTGGACTCCATGTTTTGCCTCCTGTTGTCTCTTTTATTTTCCCCGCCTTCTTACGGGACAGAAAACGGGCTGCCCCAAGGCCGTCCGCACCGAAATCCGGCGCCGGCGTGCCTGCCTGCGGCAGCCCGTCTTCTTTTTTATGCCTACGCTTCAGTTACAAACTGATAAATTGTGGTAGTATCGTATTTCTCTCCGGCTTTCAGAACAGAGGACTGGAAATTAGCCTCATTGCAGGCATTGGGATAATACTGCGTCTCCATACAGAAGCCGGCACGCTTTGTATAGACACTGCCTCCCTTTCCGTTCTCGTTGTTGATGAAATTACCGATGTAGAACTGCATGCCGGGAAGATCTGTGAACACCTTCATGGTAATGCCTGTCTCATCACTGTGAGCAGCGGCTGCTTCTTTCACCTCGCCCTTCTCCCTGCAAAGTGCATAGTTATGGTCATAGCCGCCTCCGAAGATGAGCTGTTCATAGTCAGCCTCCACATCCTGTCCGATCTTCTTTGGAGAAGTAAAGTCCATGGGTGTGCCCTCCACCTTCAGGATCTCCCCTGTGGGAATAGCTTCGGAATCAGATACCGGGGTAAATTCCGGTGCATGGATCTGAACCACATGATTCAGCATGCTCTCCGCTCCGGCATTATGTCCTGCCAGGTTAAAGTAGGAATGGTTTGTCATGTTCACCACAGTATCCGCGTCTGCACTTCCCGTATAATGCATAACCAGCTCATTGTCATCTGTGAGCTTATAGGTTACATATCCGGTAAAGTTTCCGGGGAATCCCTGGTCACCGTCCGGGCTGAAGATACGGAAGGTTATGCTGTTCTCCTGCTCCTTTACTTCTTCCACATCCCATACGCGGGTACGGTAGAAATCCGGGCCGCTATGTAAATTATTTTTGTTGTCATTCTGAGCCAGCACATATTCTTTTCCGTTAATGGTGAATTTTGCTCCGCCGATACGGTTTCCGTTCCTGCCGATGGGGGAACCGAAATGAGGTTTATTCTCATAATACCCTTCCACGGTATCATAGCCAAGAACCACATCGGTCAGCTTTTTATTTTTATCCGGAACCATCACGCTGACCAGTATGGCACCGAAATCTGTAACAGAAGCTGCCACACCATTTTCATTTTTCAGTTCATAGAGAAATACATCTTTTCCTTCAGGACTTTTTCCAAAGCTCTTTTTTGTCACTCCCATGTCTTCATCTCCTGTTTTTCATGATTTAATATCAATGAGTCCTGCCTGCCGGACTCCTGCGCCGAAGCGTGCGGTCATCTGCCTGCTGCGCCAACTGCGCATTCCCCTGAGGGTCCATGTTCCTATTGTTATAAACAAAAAGAGTCTGATTCTTCAGACTCTCGCATCAAATGCGGCGTTCCTGCTGCAAATGTCCACTATTCATATATATCAGCAAACCTGCTGTTATATTAATAATCCCAGGATGCCGTTTCCTACTTTCTGACTCCTAGCCTAAGCCAGGTGGGCAACCGCAACTGTTCTTCTGCCTTCCGCTGCGCAATGACGGCCTGACATCTGAACAGAAATATAGGAATCCCGTTTAAAGAAATGTAGGTTCAAAAACTGTAGGAGCATCGCACACCCCAGGATTACTTCGTATCTTTATTATACTCTAGTATATGAACTTTTTCAACAAAAATGCACACACTTAATAAATTTTTTCTTCAATATAAATATTACAGATAGAACGCACTTCTTCCATATCTACCTTTGTCTTGGGATTCCCATAAGGAATGCGGTCTATATTCCGGTTCATGTAGTCCTGATTCTTAATGTAAAGGAAACTGGAAGGGAAGTTTAAGTCAAAGATAAAAGCCAGATAGGATATCCACATATCCATATGCGTGGTTCTCTCCCCCCGCCGGATACAGCGGTGTTCTCTTATGGCGTTCAAGATGTTTTCTGAGACAGGTTCAAGCCCTACCTGTTCTGCAGAAATGCCAAAGATGGCCTCAGCCTTCTCCGTATCCTTTACCCTGAAATTATCCAGTTTATCCGCATCCCTGATGATCCTGCAGTGCAGGAGTTCCCTTCCCTCTACTTCCTTTGGTATTTCATAGAGGGAATGACAGGCAATCGCTGTCCTGATGATAGGGTCATACCTGTCATCGCGGATAAACTGCCTGATCATGCCGTCCTCAAAGAGGACCTTTACGCCGAACTCGGCATGGTCAAACAAATTGTCGTCATAGCTGTGGAAGGTCTTCAACTGTTCAAATCGTCCGATATCGTGAAGCAGAGCTATGAGAAGAGCCAGTTCGTGGTCTTCCTTGGAAATCTTCTCTTCCCTGCAGATATAGTCCGCTGCATCCAGGACGCAGAAGGTATGGACCTCCTTCAGCATGATCTTATCGTCGCTTCTGTCGTAATGATTGAGATATTGCCGGAAACTTTCTTTTGCATATTCCAAATCCATCATATATTTTCTCCGCTGCCCGAGGACCTTTGAATATCTCCGGGTATGAAACAGGAAAACGGACCGCCATCACTGACGGTCCGCAAGATTTCTATTACAAGACTGAATTATTTCAGCTCTTCAACAACTTTCTGGATTGCCTCTAAAGCGTCAGCAGGAAGTTTGTCATATCCATCTTTCTTTGTCTCAAAAGCTTTGATCTCATTGACACGGTCATTCATACGAGCTCTGAGCTGATCAACGTAGCTTGCATCATTCATATCCGGAACGAATCCTTCCCAATCGAAGATTTCGATATCGGAGAACGGTCCCCAAGGTTTGAAGTCTGCTTTCTTCTCTACGATTGCTTCCAGGATACCTAAAGTATCTTTCGGCTGTACTTTCTTGCCCATGAAATCGCCTGTGTTGATGATGTAGCAGTCTACATTTTTCTCTTCAACCAGTTTTTTGAATTTCTCGTAGTCATCAGCTAACGGATATGTTCTGAACGGGTTAGCGTAAGGAACAACAACCAGCTTATTCGGGTCAACGCCCGGTGCAAGACGCTCTGCTGAAGAACGTTTTGTAGCCAGAGTAGCGCCCATTACAGATGCTAAAGAAGCACCTTTTAATTTCACTACCGGCGGAATGGTCGGGTCTTTCATGATCCAGAAGATTGCGTTAACCGGCTCGTCGATCTTGTCAACGCGGTTCGGTGCCCACAGTTTGGATTTGATCGCACGTCCGTTACCATTTCTGATATCTTCTGTTACAAGCTGGATGTTTCCATCCTCGTCTAATGTAGCAGAGTTATTCATAGATGTCAGAAGGAACTTGTTGTCATCGCATCCTGCAGGATAATCCTGAGTTTTATCGAAGTATGTAGGCTCTAACGCTACGGAAGCACAAGTATCTGTGTTGATGATGAATGCATCATCATGCAGAACCTTGATCTCGTATTTGCCATTGTGTTTTGCATGTGTGATGGTAGATTTACCTGATCCTGACAGACCGTATACAGAAGCAACGTATTTGGAGCCGTCAGCCAGTGTGTATTCTTTCTGTCCGCCGTGGCATGCTGCATAACCATTTCTGTTGGCAATTGCCCAAGCCATGGTAAGAGTACCTTTTTTGTGCTCACCGAAGTATCTCATACCAAGGATACAAGCACAGTTCTGGTCTGTGTTGAAGTAGCACAGAGTCTGCGGATCGCTTAAGCAGCTGAAGTCAACGCCCGGACGGCTTGCAGGTGCCCACTGAGGATCTGAGAAGATAAAAATATCTGCTTCTTTTCCGCCGCCTACAGGCTGGGAATTTTTATACATTTTTACATAGTCATCAGACATATACTGGAAGTTCAGCATCCAGGAGTACATGATGTTCTCTTCGCCTTCCGGAATCAGCAGGTGAGCTTTTACCATGAATTCCGGGTCCAGACCTACATATACCTCTGCATGGTACATGGTTTTCCAGCGGGCTTCATAAATAGCATCCATAGCCACTTTGTCAAGAGCCGCGCAGTCAACACCTGGTTCTCCGGCAATACGGCGTGCTGCTGCATAACGTCCTGTGATAGCACCATCGTTGAATAATAAAACTTTAGCATCTCTCTCAAGACCAAACTCTTCGCCTCTATAAACAGGCATATCTGTAACGACTGTTCCAGGTGAGTTCTTCGCTAATTCATATGCCTCTTTTAATGTGTTAACCTTAACAACATTGTTGCCATAGAATGCTGCTTCAATAATGGAACGAGTTTTGCTGAAGCCAGTTTTGCCTGCTCCAATCTCGTTGATTGGGTAATATGCTTTTGTTGACATATGGTTTCCTCCTTAATCTTATCTCAAAGTCAATTTATTATCTCATGTTAGTTTTTAAAAGTCAATACTTTAACAATGTATTTTCTTGACGATTTTTTTACATTTTATAGAATTTTTATTTTTTAAATTCCGAGCACATTTTTTACTGCTGCAGGCATATCAGGAACGTCCACCACGGTATCGTGCAGAACAGGGGCTGTACGGATCTCCTCAATGGCATTGGGAACCTTCACATTTGCAATTTTGGACAATTCATCCACCAGCTCGAAATCACCCATGGCATCATATTTGCTGTCAATGGCGTTCATGACGCTTCTTGTGAATTTAAACGGACTGGCTGTGGAGGCGATGACCGTCTTGGTCTCATCTCCGGTCTCATCTGTGTATTTTCCGTAAACACAGGCAGCAACCGCTGTATGGGTGTCAATCACGTAGCCTGTATCCTCATAAAGAGCCTTTATAGCCTGGGCAGTCTCCTCCTCTGTAGCAAAATTGCCATAGAAATCAGCAAGCTGGCCGCGCATTTCCTCTGTGATCTGATAGGTTCCGCCCTTGGTAAGCTGCTCCATCATCTCCCGGTTTTTGTCCGCATTTTCCCCTGCAATGCGGTAAATAAGCCTTTCCAGGTTGCTGGATATAAGGATATCCATGGATGGAGAGGAGGTCAGAATGAAGTCACGGTTCCTATCATAGCTTCCGGTAGAGAAAAAGTCAAAGAGAACTTTGTTCTCATTGGAGGCACAGATCAATTTATCGATCGGCAGGCCCATATTCTTGGCATAATAAGCTGCCAGGATGTTTCCGAAGTTTCCGGTGGGCACTGTTACGTTAATTTTTTCACCATCTTTTATCTCACCGTTCTTGAAAAGGTTCACGTAAGCGTAAACATAGTACACCACCTGAGGCACCAGACGGCCGATATTGATGGAGTTGGCAGAAGAGAACTGGAAGCCTGCCTTGTCAAGCTCCTCCTCCATGGCCTTGTCATTGAACATTTTTTTCACTGCGGTCTGGGCATCATCAAAATTGCCTGTGATTCCCACCACATATGTATTATTTCCCTTCTGTGTCACCATCTGTTTTTCCTGGATGGGGCTGACACCATTCTTGGGATAAAAGACAATGATCCTTGTACCGGGCACATCTGCGAAACCGGCCATAGCTGCTTTACCTGTATCGCCTGATGTGGCAGTGAGGATAACGATCTCATTTTTTACATGATTTTTCTTTGCGGAGGTGGTCAAAAGATGGGGCAGGATGGAAAGTGCCATATCCTTGAACGCTATGGTCGCTCCGTGAAACAGCTCCAGATAATATGCGCCGCCTGCCTTTACCAGAGGGGCGATCTCCTCTGTATCGAATTTGGAATCATAGGCTCTGGCAATACATGCCTTTAACTCTTCCTCTGTAAAATCGGTCAGAAAACGGCTCATAACCTCATAAGCGATCTCCTGGTAAGTCATCTCTGCCAATTTTTCCATGGGAATATCCAGCCTGGGAATACTTGTGGGTACGAACAGTCCGCCGTCCTTTGAGAGTCCTTTTAAAATTGCCTCGGATGCCTTTACGCATTCCCCTGTTCCTCTTGTGCTCTTGTACAAAATCTCCATCTTTTTTAAGTCCTTTCTTCTTTACGGATACGTGAAAAAGTCATGTACCCCATATTGGAATAAAAATTTTAAATCCTCTTTAAACCATTTAATATTGTGCTGTTCCGCATAAGCCTCTTCCATGAAGAACAGTGCACCCTGGGAGTAATCCTCCCCGTCTATCGCCCGGTTGACCGCTTCTCTGGTCCCCTCTGAAACGGTGACCGTATCGATTCTGCCGTCAACCGTAGGAGAAAACTGGGGACTTCCGTCCGAATTCTCCCACACCACATCGTGAATACTGTTGGGAAAATCAGGGCTTTTCACCCGGTTGAAGATCACATTTGCCACCAAAATACGGCCTTTGATATCCTCTCCGCCGGCTTCCGCCTCCACAATTTTAAGAAGCGTCTCATAATCCTGGTCCGTCATCCTGAGGAGACTCTCAGAAGCGCCGATGGAATGATTCTCCAGTTCAGCCACACTGCTGGCTGTCTCTTCACTGAAATCAAAATGTGATTCCTGCACCTTTTTTCCTGTTCTCTGCCCTACCAGCACAGCCTCACAGGAGGTGCCGAGCCGATGTACTTCGCTCTGGGTATCCTGACTTATCAGTACGCCTGAAATAATTGCGTCCAGACCGTACAGCTGTTCTTCCTCTGGCTCATCCTTATCGTTAGGCGGATCTTTGTCGTCACTCACAGATGCATATACATTATTTTTCCCGCCTGCATGAAGCCCATGGAAGGTGAATGCCACGGCAGCGATCACCACTGCCCCTGTCATAACCAGCGCACAGGTTCTCCGGCTCTTTTTAGATATCTTCCGGATCAAAAATAAAAATCCGGCCGCAATCGTACGAATAATGTCCATACCTTTTTCCTTTGCCTGTTTTCTTATCTCGAATAGACACCAGTGATACCTCTCAGTTCCGTTTCTGATGTCATGAATTATATGGATTATAAAATAATTGGGCAATGGAAGTCAATAAGCCGGGGCGTCTTTTAGCTAATCTTCACAATATTATCTTATTTATTGATGGTTATTTTATACACTTTTTCGTGCTTTTTTCCTCTATTTCACTAAAATGTGGAAATATCTGTATCTTCTTTTATTCTATCTGCTTATGATATCCAGGCCGCACCCAGACGGTAAGTTCCGGCGCCGTCCTCAAATGTCCCTTCGCAGGAGTCATACCCGATAGCACCAAGACCGGAACGCCATTTTTCCACATCAAACCGGAAACTGTCATTTTTTATCTGTCCTGCTTTTATGGTTATCAGAATTCCTTCCGGAAAATCCAGGTTTTCTTTATCGATCAAACCTTCCTCCGTCAGTTCCTCCCAAGTGGACAGCATTACATCTATATGTCCACTTCCGCCGTCAGGCAGGCTTTCCTGTGCATTTGTCAAATAGGACCAAAAAAGATATCGAAGGGCCTCCTTCTCCTGTTTGGAAAGGTTCTCTTCCTTTGTCAGATCAAGAGCCGCTATGGTGATCTTATCATTCAGTGCCGTGTCTGCGCCGTAGACTGCCTTCAGGATGTCAAGATACAGGCCGACCACATCATTTTGCTGTTCCAGAACGCGGACTTTGTGAACGCCTGTGATTCCCAGCGGATAACGCTCCACAGAAGTGCTGTCAGCGGCTGCGGAAAGCGCGATGCGCATTCCCGGCCGGAGTGCCTTTGCTTCTAATTCCGTTCCTTCTTGGTCATAAAACAGGACATCACTTGTGCCAAAGTCGGCCAGTCCACCATTTTCTTCCCCATCCTGTAAAAACAGTATGGTGTTCTCATCTGCTGTGATCACTTTCCCGGTGATCTCAAACTCCCGGGCAGCCGGTTCGTTGTCCTCCCGGGATGTATTTCCCACCTCTGAAGACACATTTCCCCTCGGTTCGGTCCTTTTATCACCGCCACTTTGTCTCTGTATGGAGGAACACCCTGTAAGCAGTACCAGACATAATGCCAATGTGTAAAGAAAAATACCGCCTCTCTTCTTTTCCTTTATTTTTTTCATATCATTTCACCTCATTTTCTGAAATACACAGCAATCGTTACCCTTCTTTTTATAAGTGTCCGCTGAGTCCTGTTTTGTTGCATATGTGCGAAAATGATGTTAAAAATGATGGCATAAAAATTGATCTCTCAATTTTGAAAATGCTTATTTTGATTCATTTATCTGAGATGCCATTTCATCCAAAGTAAAAACTTGGTATTCCTCTTCCTCTGTGCCGGTATCTCCCCTTGTCTCTATACTTTTGCGGTAATCACAGAATGTTTTTACTTCTGCAAAATACCCCTCCTCTGTTTCCATATACTCTCCTTCCGGCCCGTTTATTCTGGCATACGTCCCATCCGTATTGTAATATGCAGACTTCTGAAGAAAATAAATACTTTTCTGACCTGTTTCCAGCATTATATCATCTTGCTCTATCTGCAGCACATAAATGTGTTTTAGTGCTTCATCACTGTACTGTTCATATTTTTGACGGCAGCTTCTCCTCTCATCCTTTGTTCTGAAAGAATCAATATAATCCTTTACGGATGCATACCCCTGATCTTTTATCATTTTAATTTTTGTTCCTTTTTTATAATTTTCCTTGAAAGACTGCAGAATTTTAATATCCGCTTTTGTGCGGCACACACCATCCCCGGCAATATAATAGCTTATACCTGCTGTCTCAGCATAAACGACCACATCACTTTCTCTGGCCAGTGACGGAATGTCTGGATAAGAATGCATATATTCGTAAAACATTCCATCCTCACAGGATACAATGGTGTCCTTTGTTATCTCTTCTGTGTTTATCTCTAATTTTCTTTCCCCGCTGCATGCTGTAAGGCATATGGAGCATAGTATCAGCAGCAATAATCCTTTTATTATATTTATTCCCCCTCTGTACCCGCCTGATTTCACTGTATTTATAAAGAAACAGGACTGAACAAATACCCTTCGATATTCATTCAGCCCTGTTGATATTTATCTGTTATTAATAGCTGTCACCAGCGCGTCGATGGATGCCCTGATGATATCAGGATCCACTCCTGCGCCCCAGGCAAGACTGCCGTCCGGTTTGCGGATTCCCACATAGGCAATGGCCTTGGAACTGGAACTCTGCTCCAATGCATGTTCCTGATATGTTATCAGATCATACTGGAACCCGTATTCCTTTTTCAATGCGTTGCTGACTGCGTTGAGACGTCCGTTTCCGGCTGCCTCTATCGTCACCTCACGTCCGTTAAAACTGGATGTCACCTGTGTGGTGATGCCGCCGTCCTTCTGCTGGAAATGAACACTGTGGATTTTCAGAGGAGAGGTAACGTTCTCAAATGTCTTTTTGAACAGCTCGAAAATCTGCTCAGGCAGCAGTTCCTTCTGTGTATGATCTGAGACAGCCTTGGCTGTATATCCCATGGCCTCCCGCATCTTAGCCGGCAGGTTCAGGCCGTATTTTGTTTCCAGAATATAACCTACACCGCCTTTGCCGGACTGGCTGTTAATACGGATAACGTCTGCGTCATAGTTTCTTCCCACATCTTTCGGATCAATGGGCAGATAGGGAACAGTCCAGTGTTCCGGTTTCTTTTCATCCAGCCAGTGCATGCCTTTTGCAATGGCATCCTGATGGGAACCGGAGAAAGCTGCGAAAACCAGCGCGCCGCAGTATGGGCTTCTCTCGCTTATTTTCATTCCTGTGAACTCTTCGTATTTTTCACAGATTGCACTCATATTGGTAAAGTCCAGATTCGGTTCAACACCCTGGGAATACATATTCAAGGCCAGGGTAATGATGTCCACATTACCGGTTCTCTCGCCGTTTCCGAAAAGTGTTCCCTCAATACGGTCAGCTCCTGCTAAAAGTCCCATCTCAGAATCAGCCACACCACATCCTCTGTCGTTGTGCGGATGAAGGGATACGATCACGTTTTCTCTGTATTTCAGGTTCTCACACATATATTCTATCTGACTTGCGTATACATGGGGCATGGAATGCTCCACTGTTACAGGCAGGTTGATGATTGGCTTTCTGTCGGCTGTGGGCTGCCAGATGTCAAGCACTGCGTTGCATACCTCAAGCGCATATTCCGGTTCAGTTCCTGTAAAGCTCTCCGGACTGTACTCGAAGCGGTAATTCTCTCCTGCTTCCTCTGTGAGCTGTTTTAAAAGTTTAGCGCCTTCTACTGCAATCTTCAGAACTTCTTCCTTTGATTTTCTGAACACCTGTTCACGCTGTGCAAGGGATGTGGAATTGTATACATGAACAATTACATTTTTGGCTCCTTTTACTGCCTCAAATGTCTTCTTGATAATATGTTCCCTGGCCTGAGTCAGAACCTGAATGGTCACATCATCCGGAATCAGGTTTTCCTCGATCAGCTTTCTGAGGAATGTATATTCTGTTTCAGAAGCAGCCGGGAATCCCACTTCTATCTCTTTAAATCCAATCTCCACCAGAAGTTTGAAAAACTCCACTTTCTGTTCCAGATTCATGGGGATGACAAGTGCCTGGTTGCCGTCACGCAGGTCAACACTGCACCAAACGGGAGCTTTGTCCACATACTCTTTTTCCGCCCACTTCATACATTTTACCGGCGGCATGAAATACTGTCTCTTGTACTTACTGCAATTTTTCATTCTCTTTTCCTCCTGACTTTTTTGGATACCTATATCTAAGCTTTAATAACAGGCGGCCTGCCCGGACTTCCAGGGATTTCTCTGGCTTCCCAAATGGTATAAAAAAAAGCCCTCCATCTTTATTACAATATGCTTGTAATAGAGACGAAAGACTACTGTCCTGCGCGGTACCACTCTACTTTATGAATATACTTCATACGCTTAATAAGATACAGATATGTACACCTTATATCTTTCCCTTCTGATAACGGCAGGGTTCCGTCTGCGCCTACTGTTTCTCAAAGAAAGTTCGGGCAGCTGCTCCAAGGGCAGTTCCAGATTCTGCGTCTGCCGCTTCACACCAGCCAGCGGCTCTCTGAAATCCGATATGAATCTGTACTAATCCTTATCTTCGCATTTGTCATATTGCAACAGCTCGCTGCTGTTGTGTTAAAGTTAAGATACCATTCCCTGCCGAAAATGTCAAGAGAGAAACGCATGTATTTTTCCAAAAACCCTCTGCGCGATCCGGTAAAATCCCAAATCATTGGGATGAATGCCATCCACAGTGCAGCACTCTCTTGCTTCCTCCCCAAACAGCTCCGCACCGTCCAGAAAATCCACCTGATATCCTCTTTCCCTGCATTTGAAAACCGTCTCCCATATAATCTGTCTGCGCTCCCTGCTCTGCAGCTCTTCTGTCTTAAATTCCGGGTTTGGCCGTGACATGACAAGCACAGGAAGCGTCGGGTTATGTGAAAGAATATATTCCAGAAACGGTTCATGTGTTTCCCTCAAAAACGCGGCATCGGGAGCATTGTAGTCGTAATCATAGACCAGATATTCTGCAGGCAGTCCGGCAATATAACGGGCAATCGGCAGATCCCCTCTGGCATTGCCTGAGAACCCAAGACAATACATGCCTGCATCCAGCCATCTTGCCACCAGCGCCGGATAGGCATTGGAGGTTCTGGAGGCACATCCGCCCTGTGTGATGGAGGAGCCATAAAAGATTATAGGCCTCCTTACTTTATGTTCAAGCGGCTTCCATATACATGCCTTCTCTGAGATACCCAGGTAAAATTCCTTCACACCGTTGTAGAGGGGCAGATATACGGTTATTTCCGATTTTTCCCCTGAAAGAAGAATTTCTCCCTTTACCGCATCTTCTCCCAGTTCTGCCCTGAATGTAGCGGCATAGCTGCCGTTTACAAACACATCCATGCCCGCGCTTCCGGTCAGGGGCATATGGGACATCATAAAATCCGGCTCCAGCAGCTCCATACACAAACCCAGAATACAGGTATCTGTCTGAAATCGCATCACACCTCCGCTGGTATGCCGGGCAAGCGCAGTAAGCTCCGGTCTGTCTATTTCTTCCAGAACACCATCGGGAAGGCGCTGCCAGGTATGGGGGCATAATCCCTCAATCTCTGCCTCTGTTTCCTTTACCTTCCTGTAATTTAAGCGTGTACTGTTTGCTTCCTGTTTAAAATTACTGTCCAGGTCTTCTATCTTCAAAGGTTCATCCTCCTGCTCTGTCTGTTATTTCATCCCACGACAGACATTTTTGAAGAGTGCGGTCATATCGTGGGGTATCCTCGCTTATTTTCGCTTATTCTTTTAAATAGCGCTTTCTTTTTCTCATGTATTTGCTATAATATTAGTATAGGCGCGTAAAAATGTCAAATTTACAAAGGAGGTCTGTTTTATGCAGGAAATCTATGATTTTCTAAAGAAATGCGGGACTTATTATCTGGCAACCACAGAGGGCAGTCAACCAAGAGTCCGTCCCTTTGGAACCGTGGACATCTTTGAAGACAAACTCTATATCCAGACCGGTAAAGTAAAAAATGTTTCCCGACAGATTCTGGCTAATCCCCAAATAGAGATCTGCGCATTCGACGGCGGTCACTGGCTGCGGATCGAGGCCACTGCCGTGCTGGATGACAGGGTAGAGGCACAGAAGCACATGCTGGACGGCTACCCGAACCTGCAGGCCATGTATCAGCCCGGCGATGGCAATACACAAGTATTTTACCTGAAAGATGCCACGGCTACCTTTGCATCATTTACGGATGAACCAAGGGTGATTCATTTCTAATAGGAATCCCAGCGTTTTTGATCATTCAAATGGGGGACTGCCGATGGAAACAACTGCGGTCCTCCGTACAGAAAACAGCCATTATATCTGTACTTTTATCATGCGGCAGTCCGGTCAAAATGCGCGTTTTTTTCCTTAAAAATATTTTAATAAAAAAAATTAAACTTTTTTTCGATTTTTTCTTGCATTTTCCAAAAATTCTGTTATAATAAATAATCGTTACGGGGTATGGCGTAGCTTGGTAGCGCGCACGGCTGGGGGCCGTGAGGTCGCAGGTTCAAATCCTGTTGCCCCGATTAATAATTAAGATACTGGAGGCCGCTGTTTATGCGGTTCTCCAGTATTTTTTTATTTTTAAAATGAATCATTATTTTGAAGACAGTTTTTATTATTTTGTAATATGGATGTTTTTTTTCGCTTCTCCTTCATCTCGTCTTGTCGATAGGGATTAAAAATATATTTTAATGTTGTTTCTTTACTTGTATGTCCTAGCCATCTTCTGATCTCTTCTAGTGACCATCCATCTACATTCATTCGCGATGCCACAGTACGCCGTATACAATGAGAATATTTTAACTTTCCTGTTTTCCATCCTAATGCCAGTTCAGCTTTTGTTAACCTATGTTCAAATTGATCTTTAACCGCTCTACTACTATCTGGATTTGAAAATAAATACTCAGATAAAACTTTTTATTCATTTTTTATCCTTTTAAAGATCTGCATAACGCCATCCGTCAAATACAGCTCACTATAGCCAGCCGAGCTATCAGATTTCACATAATCAACCACTTCACCAGTAGTACATTCTTGCCTTTGAACAAAAAGCGTCTCATTTATCCAATTAATATCTAGCCATTTTAAGGCACATAGCTCACCTCCCCTTAATCCCAAATCAAAGTTGCATATTAATCCCAAATTAACGATATTACCATTTGATTGATATCCCTTTTCTAATACTTCAAAAAGTTCTTCTATTTCATCTGCATAAAATATCATTTCTGCTGATGCTCTCATTCTCTCACTTCTCCTCAAGGTTTATGATGCCGCCAGTGGCAGGGATATACCGGCATATATATTTGCTGCCGTTCTTCCATGCAGTTTGTACGGATGCGCAGAGGCTTTTCCGGATATGAAATCCAATCACTGGATAGAAGCACATTCCTCAAGGTATTCTGTCCATAGGAGCTTTTTGTTCACGCCGTTTCGTAGCAGTTCCTTGCGGATGTGAGCGTAATCCGGAATCCGGCATCCGTTTGTTGGTATGAGCCTGCTTACCATTCTGTTTGGGGAACAACAGCTGCTCGATTACCGAATCAATCTGGTTTGCATCAAGCGGTCATGAGATATTTTGCTCCCGTGCCGCCTTCAGAACCTTATTGTCCGTTTTCTTGGAGACACCGCAACTGAGTGCGATATTGGTTTGGCTGAGATTCAGGCTGGCAAGCCTGATAATCTCTCGATAACTCGATAATTAGTCATAAAAGATGACCTCCTTTAAATGTATTTACGTCAAAGACGTATGAATACATTATAAGACTTCAATTTTACCCAAACTATAAGTATTTGCTTTTTTATGTACAAAACTTTTTCATTATGATACAGAAAACTCAAATGAAATAATACTTAATATAATTAAATGAAGTGGATAATAGAGATAAAAAAAATACCTCATCCCAATACCCCTTTTTCCATTATATGAAAGAATGAATGGAATAGACAATAACATCATCCAGACATAATTATCATATAATAGAGAATGTTCATAAATATTCATTGGTGCAATATTTAATATGGTAACAGATATAAAAAAAAATATTTCACCAAGAATATGCCCTGATATGCGGTCCAAATAATTTCTTGTTCTTTCTAATATGTTAAATTGAAACAATGCTGTATATGTTACTGCAAATCCAGTGAATGATAAAGATAATAGTAGTTTGCGATTATGAAAAATATAAAATAATAAAGACAGAATTATAAATAACAATCCACCTTCGACATAAAATACACTTCCCAGTAATGGTGCTACAACACGTACGATAAATTCTTCGTTAAACTTGGAAATTTGTAATATGCAAACCATAAATATGTATGCAAATAGCTGCCAAATGGTATAGACATAAAAATATTTGTACTTTTTTTCTTTTATCTTATCATAGATATAATATGATAAAACAGCTATTAATAATGTTCTAAAAATATTATTAGGTATATCTTTATATTTAGAAAGGCTCCAAAAGTTAATAATCCCCATTAATAAACTTGATATGTAAAGCCTAATCATGTATTTTATTTTTTTACTAGTGTGGCGATAACTTTCACATGATAAAAACAAAAAAATAGGTGCTGATATCCTTCCTATCCACTTAAAAAAAAGAGGAGAGCCAGGAAAATAATCATATATATGGTCTAATGTCATAAAAAATAATGCGAAGAATTTCAAAAGAGTCGCTGACATAAAATACCTCCACGCCTTGAAAGATTCTTTTTTCCCATATAACACCTTCCTAATATTGCTTAAGAGTATAGAGTGAAAATGATCTGATTAATGGCCTTTCCAAAAAATATATATTTCTAACGGTACTAATCCCCAGACATGCTAGGGATTAGATTTTCATTGTAACGGGCCGCATAGAGTGATATATGAGCAATAAGCCTTTAATCTAATGCTTTAATCCACCCTGAGAAATCTGAAGGAGCTTCAAATAAAATATATACATTGCTACTTGTAGAAAATCCACTCACTTCTGCATAAATTGTATTTCCTGGTTTTACAGTCAATGTCTTCTTTGTGCTAAAAAATGTTTTTACTTTTGCTGTTAATGTTGTGTCTGAATAGTTTTTAATTTGAACATAATACTTCTCATATCCAGAAAAATAGTAGTTTGTATATAAGTTGCCGCTTGTTGAGCTACCAGCAAAATTGTAGGCAGTTGTAGTGGATATGTTATACTTCGTAGTTGGTATGCCTATCCCATAAGGAACAATACCCGTTGAGCTTTGTTCTGTTAATCCAATATTTACGTGTTCTTTCGCATTGTATTCCTGAATCTCTTCATCAGACATTTTTTCTTCGCTTATTATACGAATATTAATATCCTCATTATTTTCTGGTGAGGATGCATCTGCAGCGACAGACATGGGTGTGCAAAGCATTGAGAATATGGCTAAGGTGCTTATTATTTTCATTTTTAACTTCATATATTCATTCTCCTTTTTAGAAAACGTATTTTCAAGTTACAAGATTCATGTAAATAATATAAATCCACTCTTTTCTCTTTTTATCTATTCGCAATATTTTTTATTACTTACCTCTCCATTGGAATCACCTGCTTTCAATTTTATAGTACATCTCAAAACACATTAATCTCTTTTAACACTATTCTCTTTTAATATTATTATTTTTTAATACTATTATTATTTTTATATGTATATATTACCATTAATCCCATATTTTTACAAGTTATTTTTGTAAATATTGTACATATTTTGCAAGTAAAAGCCGATGTAGCTATTCTTTCAACCACATCGGATTCATTAGTCCCTTTATTTATTTGAATTTATAATACTATCTACCCGCAAAAATGTTATTTCGTCCATCGTCAGACATGTCAAGCCATTCTGTAAACACCCTGGATTTCTTCTCACACAGAATACCTTTGTCATATTCTTCAATCATTTCATTTGTTTTTGCCAGAATAAAACAATCAGAAGGTCTCCAGTTATAGACTAATCTTTTTGCTTCTTCTAAAGATTTTGTGGGAATATTTTTGGAACTTGATACTTTAAAGTGTTTTTTTAACATACCGTAAATCGCCGGATAGAAATATCTGCTCCATATAGTGCGCAATACTATATCTGACGTTAAGGTATATACCTGAAAGGATACTGCTGCTTAATGAAGGTGGACATACATGGGCACGAACTAATAAAGACATGGATTCTGCTTCCAAGCGCTATTTTACTACAGTAGAGCATGGTAAGGCTACATTACAAGGCTTAAATCAAACTCTCCACCCTGTTAAATCCGGCTTAGCATCATTTGGTAAAAACATACTCGCAACCGCTGGGAATATGGCTATTGGAATCGGTATATCGGCTGCTATAAACGGAGTAATTGCTCTTTATCAAAAACTTGCCAATGCACAAGAAGACGCAATTAATAAAGCTAAAGAAGCTTCCTCCGAAATACAACAAAGTCATTCTAACATATATTCCGGTAAACAATGGAAAGCTGATAATGAAAAACGATTTCTCCAATTACAAGAAGGCGTAGATTCTACGGGACACAATCTTTCCTTGTCTGCTCAGAAATTTGCCGAATACCAATCACTTGCACCCAGTTTAGCTTCTACTCTTCCGTCTCTTGTAAAAGGATATAATGATCTTGGTCAGCCTATTCTGACAGTTGCGTCAAATACCGCTTCTTTAAATGACGCATTTCGATCTGCCGAATTACAGGAATATCAAAGGAACATCAAAAAGACAGGTATTTTACTGCGAGTTTTCAAAGCTCAGACTGACCAATCTAGAAAATACCTTTGGCAAGAATCTGGAACAAAGCAACAAAATCAAATCAAAGGCATACGTGATGCTTACGAAAAGAATGGGGATAAAGAAAAAAATATCCATGATTACTTGGATACTGTTGCAATTGATGAAGGGTTAACAAATCTGAACTGGAAGTACACTTTAAAACAGGCAGGTCTGAAAAAATACGACTCAAAATCTGTTGTCAAGAATATTAATTTAATTATTGCTAAAACAGACGAATCAGAAGCCAAATAAACAGAAATGGCGAATACTGTCAGTCAGGTACTGCTGATTTTCTAAATGCTAATGATGATTATTATAAAATGATCATCAATACCACTGATAAGAAGGCTGCTAATATAGATACATTAATGTAATCCACCATCGGCTCTTTTAGCACTGAGACTATAAGTAAATATCTCGATTCAGAAGAAAAAATCAAAAATTGGACGAAGAATGTTGTCAAAGGTTTAAAAAACTCTGATGTACAGGATGCTATCGGTCAGCTCTTTGAACTTGACACCAAAAATCGCAAATGTCCTTCTGCGAATATGCTACACAAGTAAATTCTTTGACAAAGACAATCGGTTCCAAAATAAAAGGTATCAGCCAAAAACAAATCAAAGAAGGTATGGACTTCAATGATGTTCTTGATGAATTGGGAACCAATTATGCCAATTTTGTTGCCAAATTTGGTGAAGACGCTGTAAAAGGTTTATCTGTAGATGATTTAAATTTAGCTGGTCAACTGGTGTCTGAAAAAGATATCCACAATGCGCAGGAATTGAAAATGGCTCTCTATGAAGCCAAACAAGCTGCTGTTGATTTAAATGCTACTCCTCTGTTAGACGAAGCAACAAAAGCCGCTGAAACACCGAATGCAGGTAGCAATTATGAGAAAATGGTTTCTCAAATAAAAACAGCTCAGGAACTTTACGCCAAAGGACTTGTCGGCACTGATGATTTCAAATCCATAGCAAAATGGCTTTCTTCTTCTGGAGCAGACAATCCTGTCAACTTCATAGAAAATTATGAAAAAGCAGTTCGCTATTTAACAGATGATGCATCTGGATGTAAAAACTTCTTGGAAGATCTCCGAACGAAAGGATTTTCTGAATAAGTTCCTGCAGTTGATGCAAGCGGTCAATCATTTGAAAAATGGCAGTACAATATAGCCGACCTTGAAGATGCTGCGCAACGGATGGGTATTGGTTTTGAACCATTTATGGCTATGTTTGGTCGTTTGGAGGATTATGGTTTTTCCAATAACTTTGTTGCTACGGTTGACCAAGTAAAAGAGCATATCAAAGATTTGGCTGGAGAGTTAGCCGAGGCTGGAGCACATTATGCGGAACCGACCAAAGCTGGTCAATACGAGACTTCTGAAGGAATGACTTTTGGGAATCAGACCGCTATTGACGCACAAAAAGATAAGATTGCCGGACTCAAACAAGATATACAAGAAACTGCGGATGTTATGCAGTTATTGGCCGAAAGAGAAGCTGACACCTATAATAACGAAATAGAAGGTGCAAGAAGTACAGTAAATACTCTTGCAATTGAACGTAAACAAATCCTCAAAGAGAATACCTATGGCAAGAATACTACTCTTGTTGCCGACAAACTTGCAGAACAAATCAAAGAAACTGCAGGTGAATATAATATTGAACTCAAAGCTGACCTGTTTGTTAAAGACGATGCTGTCGATAAGGTTGCAGATTCATATCAAAAGGCACTAGAAACTCCTACAAACAGAAATTTTAACGGAAACGAAGAGGCTGCAGCTCAATATGCCGAAATATCTGAAAAAGTACAGTCTGCATATGAAGGTCAAGATGTTGCATTAAAATCAGCAACCACTTCATTATCAGGATACACATCTGAACAATTAAAATCCATAGATTTATCCGATGGGCAGTATGCGCAAGGTAAAGAAATGGAACAAGCATTGGAAAACACCATGGATGTACTTGGTGTCAGTGCTGACCAAGCAGAACAATTCAATAATGTCCTGTCTGACCTCGGCCTGATTGACATTGCTCCTGAAGTGGATACAAATGGATTAGACAATTTATCTAATTCAGCTAAAGAAGGAATTGAACTTCTTAAACATCTACAAGAATATAAGGAGATCAACCCTAACTTTGATTTCGACGCTGACATTAGTACAATGTCTGCTGAAAAATTGTCATGGCGCGTCGATGAACTCAAAGGGATGCGGGTACAGATTACTCCTGAAGTGAATCCTACTGGCGCACAAGCTCTTGATGAACTGATTGCAAAGACTCATCTACCAGGCAGCTGATGAAAAAAAGGCGCTGGCAGCACTTGACCGGGTAACAGAAAAATGGACGCCCAAATATCCGAATCCCATGAAGCCCTGGAAGGATAACTGGGATGCCATATCCCCAATTTGAGGCCACAAAGAAATGGACCACAACCATCCGGAACTGGGCTCAGGTGTATGGAGAATTAAGTATCATGTACGAAGGACGGCTTCCAGAGTAATCGAACATGATCTCTTTATTTTTTCAATATTCAGTCATCATAGTGCTTCCAACTTTCAAAGAATCCCTTTTCACTATAACCTTTTTTACCCATATCAGACCTCCTCTTTATACTGCAAATTACACACTGAATATTGCACAGCATATTTTGCAGCATCCACTAAAATTCCATATATCTATTCTTTCAGAACATATTTATCGCCAAATCCCTTCTTCTCGATAACCTCCTTTAACCCTTTGGTACTCTTGATTGAAAAACGTTTTCCTTTTGAAAAGAAACCGGATATATCTTCCAGTTCAAAGTTTTCACCAAATATATTATGCGTTCTCAACTTCCCGGTAAACGTTTCTTCCAGTTCCCCTAAATCATCATCAAAAATGCCGTTTTCCCTGTATAGGTGCATTTTCCCGCCTTTCAATTTAAAATAAAATTCCATATACATTCCTTTGATAAATCTGCTTTTTATCGGTTTCCGTTACTTCTGCACTTTATAACTGTTATCCAATTTTTTACTCATAACAATTGTTTTCCTATGCCGCTCCACCACGAATTCTTTCTCTATACATTATATTTTACCAGCCTGCCGGTTTGAATAAAGCGGAATTTTCCCGAATATATCACTTTACCGCTGTTTCTGCATAATAATAAAGCAGAGATGATAATAATGAATTCCTGTGAACTTGTTACTTTTATATCTACAGCGGCCTGTGCTCTTTCTCAAAACTGCACAGAGGACGAATTAGCGATCTTGGCTGCGGTTTTTCCCAGCTTGGCGACACCTTGAACACCATCCTTGTACACAAAGAAATCTGCGGCGGTGATAAAATAAAGAAAACGGATTAGCTTTCAAATACTTCTCATAAGTAATCAAAAAAACGCATATGTTTTAGTAAATACCCGTACAGGGAGTACATTACAGATATGAGTAAAGAAAACAGAAGCTCTTTTGTTATCTCCATCCTGCTTCCGCTGGCCATTGGTTCTCTGTCTACCCTGATCAGCGGAAACCGTTCTATGTATGACATGATAAACAAGCCAGCCCTCAGTCCGCCGGCTTTTATATTTCCGGTTGTGTGGACAATACTTTACATTTTAATGGGAATTTCTTCCTACCTCATCTATGAATCCAATGATCCGGGCAGGCGCAGGGCGCTTAGGACATACGCTGTTCAATTGCTTTTCAATTTCTTCTGGAGCATTATTTTCTTTGGTTTCTCCCAGTATTTTCTTGCATTTATATGGCTGCTGGCGTTGATTCTTGTTATTATCGTCATGATCTGTCAGTTTTATAAGATCAGCCCCGCTGCCGCTTATTTACAAATTCCTTATCTCATCTGGTGTATATTCGCGGCGTATCTTAATTTTATGATCTATATTATGAATCGGTGAGGTGGTATATATGCAGACAGTCACGACAAATACCTTAACAGATACCATATCATATAAAAACATACCGATCGTAACATATAAAATCAACTACCCTTCCTTTACTACCACATGCAATGTGAAAGCCGCCGAGGCTATAAATGCTTACTATCTCCGACTTGCCCAGAACACCCGGGACTACTGCAGGAATGTGATATTTGCGCAGGCAGCACAGGACCTTGAATACATACAGGGCACGCGCCCGTTTAATGCTTATACTCTGGACGTTGTTTTCCAGATTACCTATAATTCCGAATGCATCACCAGCTTATATACGGATACATATACTTATACGGGCGGAGCCCATGGACAGACGATACGCACTTCTGATACATGGGATTTCGGCAGCGGAGAAAGGCTGCGGCTCACAGATTTTTATCCTCTTACGCCTTCTTCCCTGCATCAGCTGCAGGTATCCATGGAAAGCCAGATTGCCAGAAGATTAAAAGAGAATCCCGGTACTTATTTTGATGACTATAAAACGCTTTTGCATAACACATTTCGTATCAACAATTTTTATTTAGAGCCGGGAAAACTGGTTATTTATTTTCAGCAGTATGACATAGCGCCATATTCTACCGGACTGCCGGAATTTTATTTTCCAATTAATATTTGAGGCCAAACACTGGCAGGAGGGCTGCTGCAGCCCTCCTGTCAATTTTCCTCCTCATCTGCCGGTGACCCAACAACAAATTCCCCAATCACTGTTTTACCGTCCTGCAGATACATAGGTATACGGAAAGATTTTATTTTATTTAATTCCAAAGCCTCCTCAGGACTTTCCGGCAGGTCTCCAACCAGGTCTGTGCTTTTCACATATCCCTGTACATCATCTTCCCCTATAGCCAGCAGCAGTTCAGGGTCTCCATATATAACGCCTCCCATTCCATAGGTCTGCCCTGCTTCGTTCTTTGGATACCCTTCTTTTATAATCTCTTCCCGTTTTGGTATGATCAAATCCAGTTTTATGCTGTTATTTACATGTACTCCTACCCCAACCACCATAGAAATGCATAATACAGACAGCACAGAAGCGGCCGCCATTTTCCGTTTTATCACATTCTCCCTCCTTTTCTTATGCAAAATGTAACATATAATATTCAAGAATATCCTTATGCGTCTCTGCAATTGTAAGCCCCGATAATTCATCTGTCTCAAAAAAACGCAGTTCTCTGGATTCCTCACTGCAGCAAAGTCCCTGAAAATCTTTTATAAAGACCTCATAGACCGCAGTTATAATGCGCACGATATTTCCATCCGGGTAAGCAGCTATCCTGTAAGGATAGGAAAATACATTAAGTAATTTTAGACTGTCTGCCCAAAGTCCTGTCTCTTCCCTTACCTCCCTCTGCACACATTCCTCCAGCGATTCTTCCATTTTCAGGCCACCGCCGATAAATGCCCAGCGATCTGCGTCTGTCCTGCGTTCCAGTAATACCCTTCCGTTATTTCTTATAATGCCAACTGCACCCATGTGAATCGGACGGTTGGGTTTTGGAGCATCTGGTGTGTTATAGAATTTTGTCTGCTTTTTCATGTTTTTTATCATACACTTTCCTCTGCTAACTCTGTACAAAAATAATATCATATTTTCATTCCTCTTACAACCTGATTCCGCCCATCCCAAAGCCAATGAATCGCAGCCATCACCTCCCCCCACGCACATAAAAAACGGCCCATCCCGCTTTTCCCGGCGAAATGGACCGTTTTATATCCTGCTGTTTTACTGCTGGCTGTTAATGTAATTGATCAGGCCTTCAGCCTTAATGATTTTCTGCATGAACTCAGGGAATGCCTGGCCTTTGAAGCTGGTTCCTTTTGTCTTGTTGGTGATGATCCCGCTGTCGAAATCCACTTCCACCTCATCTCCCGCTTCGATGTTCTGTGCCGCTTCCGGACACTCAATGATAGGCAGGCCGATATTGATAGAGTTGCGGTAGAAAATACGGGCAAAGGTCTCGGCAATGACGCAGCTTACCCCTGCTGCCTTGATGGCAATGGGTGCATGCTCACGGGAAGAACCGCAGCCGAAGTTCTTATTTGCCACAATGATATCACCCTTCTGTACCTTCTTCACGAATTCCTTGTCAATGTCCTCCATACAGTGCTGTGCCAGCTCTGCCGGATCAGAAGAATTCAGATATCTTGCCGGGATGATGACATCCGTATCCACATTGTCGCCATATTTAAAAACTGTTCCGTTTGCTTTCATGTCTTCACCCTCCTATAATCCAAGTTCTTCCGGAACGGAAATTTTGCCGGTTACTGCGCTTGCCGCAGCCACAGCCGGGCTTGCCAGATATACTTCAGAGTCCACGTGTCCCATACGTCCCACAAAGTTTCTGTTTGTGGTGGAAATGCAGCGCTCGCCCTCTGCCAGGATACCCATATATCCGCCCAGGCACGGTCCGCAGGTCGGAGTGCTGACAACTGCGCCGGCTTCTATAAAGATCTTCAAAAGTCCTTCCTCCATTGCCTGCAGATAGATGTTCTGTGTTGCAGGAATGATAATACAGCGCACGCCCTTTTTCACTTTACGGCCTTTTAATATCTCTGCTGCACAGCGAAGGTCTTCAATTCTGCCGTTGGTACAGGAACCGATCACGGACTGGTCGATCACCACATCCTCTGTGATCTCATCCATTGTCTTTGTATTTTCCGGCAAATGCGGGAATGCGATGGTCGGTTTCAGCTGGCTCAGATCAATGGTATATTCTTCGTCGTAAACCGCATCCGCATCTGCCTCGTAAACTTTATACGGGCGTTTGGAATGTTCTTTCATGTATGCTTCCGTCTGCTCGTCAACCGGGAAGATTCCATTCTTTCCGCCTGCCTCAATTGCCATGTTGGCAATGGTGAAGCGGTCATCCATGCTCAGGTTTTTGATGCCTTCACCTACAAATTCCATGGATTTGTAAAGAGCACCGTCCACGCCGATCATGCCGATGATATGTAAGATCACGTCTTTTCCGCTTACCCATTTGGCCGGTTTGCCTACAATATTGAATCTGATGGCAGACGGTACTTTGAACCAGGCTTTTCCCGTAGCCATGCCTGCTGCCATATCGGTACTTCCCACGCCTGTGGAGAAAGCGCCCAGCGCGCCGTAGGTACAGGTATGAGAGTCCGCTCCGATCACCACGTCACCTGCCACGGTAAGGCCTTTTTCCGGAAGCAGCGCATGCTCAATGCCCATCTCTCCCACATCGAAGTAATTGGTAATTTCATTCTTACATGCGAATTCACGCACGCATTTGCAGTGTTCCGCTGATTTGATATCCTTGTTCGGAATAAAGTGGTCCATAACCAACGCGATTTTGTCTTTATCAAATACATTCTTAACGGTCATTTTATCCATCTCGTGAATTGCTACAGGAGATGTAATATCATTACCCAGTACCAAATCCAGGTCTGCCTCGATCAACTGTCCGGCTTCCACTTTGTCAAGGCCGGCTGCTGCAGCCAGAATTTTCTGTGTCATTGTCATTCCCATGGGTATTCCTCCTTGTTCTATCGATTTCATCTATTGCTATCATAGCATATCTTTTGTTATAATAGAAATACATATTAAATATATCTGCCATAACTCCTATTTATATGGTGTAAAATAAAATACAGAAGTGAGGTTTTATAAATGGAGCAGAATTTATCCCTGTACCGCGTCTTCTATACCGTAGCCAACGCGGGTAATATTTCCAAAGCCGCAGAGCAGCTCTATATCAGCCAGCCGGCGATCAGCAAATCCATCCGCAAACTGGAGCAGAGTCTGGATGTGACTTTGTTCTCCAGAAATTCCAGAGGCGTCCAGCTCACCGAGGAGGGGGAGATCCTCTACGACTATGTGCAGAAAGCCTTCTATTCCCTGCAAATGGGAGAATCCCGTATTAAGAAGATCAATGACCTGGGAATCGGGCATTTACATATCGGGGTCAGCACTACCCTCTGCAAATATATGCTGCTTCCTTATCTGCAGGAATTCATCAAGCTGCACCCACATGTGAAGATCACCATTGAATGCCAGTCCACCAACCATACCCTGCAGCTTCTGAAGGAAAACAAAATTGATCTGGGGCTTATCGGGGAACCGGAACGGCTTCACCACATACATTTTGATTCTCTCGGGGAAATTGAGGACATTTTCGTCAGCACCAGTTCCTACCTGGACAATCTGTCCCTGCGCACCAACCACAAGGACGATATCTTCCACACAGCCACTCTGATGCTGCTGGACAAGGAAAATATGACCCGTCAGTATATAGATGACTACCTCTCCATGCACCACATTGAGACAAACAACCTGCTGGAAGTGTCCACCATGGACCTGCTCATTGAATTTGCCAAGATCGGCCTGGGCGTGGCCTGTGTCATCCGCCAGTTCGTAGAAAAAGAACTGAGGGATAAGACCCTGGTGGAGATTCCCCTCCCCTTCCCGATCCACAAGCGGAATATCGGCTTCGCTTTCCTGGATAACCTGCAGCAGACCACAGCGGTAAAGGATTTCATTGATTTTTATAACAGTAAACGGCCATAATTACAGGAATAACTGCGGGGCAGCGGCCCCACGGCAAAGCCGCCGGGAAAAGGATACTTCCTTCACCCGGCGGCTGTTTTTATTTATACATTAACATTTAGTTCTCGATCAGTTTGCCTGTGTCGTTCCAGCTGTATAATTTACGCAGCTCTGCTCCGACTTCCTCTAACTGATGCTCTGCTTCTCTTCTTCTCATAGCGCCGAAGTGCATGCAGCCTGTCTGGTTCTCGGAAATCCAGTCTTTTGCAAAAGTACCGTCCTGGATATCGGACAGGATCTTCTTCATAGCTTTCTTGGTATCATCTGTGATGATCTTAGGTCCTGTGATGTAATCACCATACTCAGCAGTATTGGAGATAGAATAACGCATACCCTGGAATCCGCTTTCGTAGATCAGGTCAACGATCAGTTTCATCTCATGGATACACTCAAAGTAAGCGTTCTCCGGTGCATATCCTGCTTCTACCAATGTCTCGAAGCCGGCTTTCATCAGTGCGCATACACCGCCGCAGAGAACTGCCTGCTCGCCGAACAGGTCGGTCTCAGTCTCAACTTTGAAAGTAGTCTCCAGAACACCTGCTCTTGCTCCGCCCAGTGCTGCAGCGTAAGCCAGTGCTCTGTCTTTTGCTTTTCCTGTGTAATCCTGCTGTACAGCTACCAGACACGGAACACCTTTTCCTACCTGATACTCGCTTCTTACTGTATGACCCGGTCCCTTAGGAGCGATCATGGTAACGTCAATGTTAGCCGGCGGTTTGATCTGTCCGAAATGGATAGCAAAGCCGTGTGCGAACATGAGCATATTACCTTCTTCCAGGTTCGGCTCAACATCTTTTTTGTACATAGCTGCCTGTTTCTCATCGTTGATCAGAATCATGATGACATCAGCCTGTTTTGCAGCTTCTGCTGCTGTATAAACTTTTAATCCCTGTGCCTCTGCTTTTGCCCAGGATTTGCTGCCTTCATAAAGTCCGACAACAACATCCACACCTGATTCTTTTAAGTTCAGAGCATGTGCATGTCCCTGGCTGCCGTAACCGATGATCGCAACTTTCTTGCCCTCTAAAAGTGCCATGTTGCAATCTTCCTGATAATAAATTTTTACTGCCATTTTAATTTCCTCCTAGCATATTGTTTTATCTTAGGGAATAAAAAATCATTCTCTAGCTAACGTATGTAAAATTACTCCTCGTCTTCTTCTAAATAGAAGACATCATCAACACCTCTGGAAAGTCCGGTGATACCCGTTCTTGCCAGTTCCAGAATCTCATAGCCTTCCAGCAGGTCAATAAACGCTTCCAGCTTTGACTTGGTACCGGTAAGCTCAATGATCATGGATTCCTTGCCCACATCAATAATATTGGCACGGAAAATATCCACGATTGAAGAGATACTCGGTCGCTGCTCGGGCTCCACACGGACCTTCACCAGAATCAATTCTCTGTTGACACTCTGCCCGTCCTTCAGCACCTTCACGGTAAGTACGTCTTCAAGCTTTTCCACCTGCTTGGTGATCTGTTCCAGAATCAGTTCATCCCCTCTGCAGACAACTGTCATACGGGAATAATTCGGATCCGTTGTGATACCCACGGAAAGACTGTCGATATTATAACCGCGTCGGCTGAACAAACCGGAGACCCGGCTCAGAACACCGGCCGTATTTTCAACCAGAATAGATAAAATTCTTTTGTTCATACAGCACCTTCTCCCATGCTCTCCCGTTTTCACGGAACAGCTTAACTTTTCTTGTAATTCTATCAACTATTCAAAATTTTGTCAATGCATTTAAAGCGTTATAACTAATTAGTATGTAAATCATAACTGAAAGCTATACCGGCGAAAGCCCTGTATTTTTGCCCCTCTCCCTCTCAGCTTTCCCTCAGAACCATCTGCAGGGATGTGTCTGAAAAGAAAGTATTGGCATTGTACAGATATAAAACCTCCTGTATCTCCTCCACCTGCATCAGCTCTTCCAAATCCCCGTAATAATACCTGGGGTCTACTGCCACGATCTTCCGGTACTGGGTCGCCAGAAACGGCAGGTAACAGTTGGCATAGGAATCCTTCAGCACCAAAAGTGTCTTATCTGACTGCACAGGTGTCTCGATACGGATAAGCGGGTGGTTGCCGCCCAGAAAACAGGCGTATCCGTCTCTGGTATCCAGTTTTCCCGTATCGTAAAAACTGGCTGTCTTTTTCTGCTCATCCACATAATTGACCACCGAAGAAGGGGAACCGTCCTTTGGCAGATATACTTCCAGCTCCTCCTTCTCTCCTGAACGAAAACCGCTCTTTGCAGACAGTGTACCCTGGAATCCGCCTGTGACAGGCAGCGCGTCAAATGTGATCTCTGATCCATTGTATCCCATGGTCTTCCCTGCCTCCAGAAACGCCAGATACGCCGCCTCTGTGGTCCAGTGATGGTCTGTCTTATAATACAGTTTCTTGTCCCGGTTCTTTTTCAGGACGCCGCGCATATCCAGAACCGTGATTCCCTGCTTCTCCAGCTCTTTTCCGAGGGTGTCAAGATACCTTCCCTGATCTGCTGCCGGTGCGAAGGCAGGCAGCTTGTCAGAGAGGATTTCCACTGCATTAGGCACTATCATGGCGTACTGCTTCACTTCCCCATATCTCTTAGCGAAGTCTCCTATGGCGCTGCAGGTCTCCTTCAGGTTTTTCCCGTCGGGTTCTGTGAACTTCTCTATCAGGTATCCGTCTTTTCCCAGATAGACGCCGTTTGACTCCACTCTGCCGATCAGCCGGTCGAATCCGGCCTTCATCTCAATCCACATATCCCGCAGCAGGAACTGATCAGTGAAATACGTCTCGAACTTCTCCTCATATCTGCCGGATATGATCTGTCCCCCATTGATACCGGGTGCCTGTTCCAGCATTCTGTTCTCCTTGTCAGAAAAAGTCCTGTCTCTGGCGATCAGGCTGCCAAGAAAGAAAAAGGCTGTGACTGCGATAAATACCCAGCCTGTAATGATCGCTGCCCTCCTGTGCAGGTTTTTATTTTTTTCATTCATGAACCTCTCCGTTCCGGTGGGGAATCCCCGCCTGTTTTATTAAAAACGCAGGTATAAAAAAGGATGGTAAGAGCTGTAGACCAGGCAGGCTGTCCCCAGAAGAAACAGCACGCCGTACAGCACCGCGGAGCCAATTATAGAATCGTGGAACCGGCTCTCCACCCATCTGTAAAAGCCCGGTCTGCAGGCAAGTATGCACAGCAGGAAGACCACGAGGTTTGTCTTCAGATAATACAGCGCCGCCGTATCCGCAAGACCCACGGCCCCGATTCCCACCAAATGCCCCAGATATCCCACTGCCTCCCCCAGGGAATTGTGGGAAAACAGCATCCAGCCTATCATTACCAGCAGCATCGTATAAGTCCCTGATACCCAGCCCGGCAGTTTTTTCAGCCTGCTGCCAAGAATATATTTTTCTGCTATCAGAAGTACTCCGTAATATAACCCCCACACAGGAAAATTCAGCGCTGCCCCATGCCACATTCCGGTAAGGCACCACACGATCAGGATATTGCGGATATGCTTTCCTGTTCCCACGCGGTTGCCGCCCAGAGGTATGTAGATATAATCCCTGAACCAGCTTCCGAGAGAGATGTGCCATCTCCGCCAGAACTCAGTGACGCTTTTTGACATATACGGATAGTCAAAGTTTTCTTTTACCGTAAATCCCAGCATTCTGCTGATTCCAATGGCCATATCGGAATATCCTGAAAAATCAAAATAGATTTCCATGGTAAAGGCAAACATACCGATCCAGGCAGTGAGCACAGATATATTTCCTGCCCCTGCGCTGATCTCCCCATAAAGGGAGGCCAGTGTGTCGGCCAGCAGCACCTTTTTTGCAAGACCCAGAATAAACCTTCTGGCTCCGTAGCCAAGCTGCAGTGCATTCACCCTGCGCTTCTTCATCTGCTCCTTCATGTCCTTGTACCGCACAATAGGCCCTGCGGTCATGGCAGGAAAAAATACCGCGTAGGCGGCAAAATCCGTAAATTTCTTCTCCGCCTCTGTTCTGCCATAGTAAATATCAAAGAGATAGGACAGATTCTTAAAAGTATAAAAGGACAGTCCTATGGGAAGCGCCAGCTCCCTGACTGCAATCTGTGTATGAAAAAAGCTGCCGATCAGATTCGCTGCCGGCCCGAAATATTTAAAGAAACAGAGCAGAAATACATCCACTCCCACGGCAAAGATCAGATCCTGTTTCTTCCGTCTTCCGTCATTCTCCTCTCCTCCGATCTGCAGACCCATAATATAATGAAATACCGCAGAAAATATCAGCAGAATAAGATAGACCGGGTCTCCCCAGGCATAAAACACAAGGCTGGCTGCCAGAAGGAACCAATTCCTCCCCGCGGCAGGCAGCAGGTAGTATATCAGCAGCACTGCCGGTAAAAATGCAAAGATAAAAAACAAACTGTTCAGCAACATATATATTCTCCCCTGAATCCGGACGCAGTCCGGAAATCATCCTCCCTGCTATTTGATCAATTCCAGAAATTCTTTCCTCCACTGCTGCGCATGACTTCCGGATGCGTACAGCACATAACTTCCCCTCGATTCCACCGCTGCCTCTGTAAGAAGCGCCGTCTGGGACACGCCGTATCCCTCAAAACTTTTCTTCTGTTCCTCCAGATGCTTTTCCGCACTGTCCAGCACATCCTCTGCCTCCTTCGGACTTTCCGCCTTTACGACCAGAAACTCATCCACAGACATGGGGGACTCTGCTTTATAAAAAACATATCCTTCAAGATTCCCTGCTTCCAGCCCGTAGAACCTGCGAAGCTGTCTTGCACCGCATTTTTCCAGGGAAGTTATTGTCTTATCCTGCTCCATTTTGGAAGCCATTTCCTCTATGGGAACATCCTTTGCCCAGCCTCTTGTGCATAAAAAAACAAGGTAGGTTGCCAAAAACATAAGGGTTCCCGCTTTTACCCATTTTATTTTCATCTTATAATCCCGCCGTATCTGCCAGATAGGACAGCCATGCCGGATAATAACTCTTGATCACATGGATGCCGTCCGGCTCATAAATTCCATCTTTTCCTTCTATTAAAAAAGTACAGTCCACAAAGGTATATCCATCTTCTTCACACATGGCCTGAAGTGCCTCGTTAAACGCTTCACAGTACGCATAACTCGGCGTCTCCTTCACAGCCTCTTTGGTTGCGGGCAGAATGCTGTTGATATAAACTGCAGCATCCGGAAGCCCTTCTTTCAGCCGCCCGATCTGGCGCCTGTATGCCTCAATAAACTTTTTGCTGTCCCCTTCACAGATTTCCATGTCGTTTGTTCCGAAAACAAAAAACACTGCCGAGGGACGCAGTGAGATGGCATTGTCCACCAGGTCATCTGCCTGGCTTACGCTGAGGCCTCTTTTATAGAGCACCACATCCGTGTCCAAAAAGCCGTACTCCACGATGGATTCTGAAAAAGAATCCCCCAGTATCACAGCATTCTGGAATGCCCTTTTTAATTCCACCGTATCCCGCTCTTCCCCTTGACTGCCCTCGGAACCGTCCCGGCTTTCCAGGTCTTTCAGAGCATTTTCCGTATGGGAAATATCCGCCTTTTCCAGGGCGGCTACGGTCTTTCTGTTTTTTTCATAAGGAGTTTCTTCGGCGTTTTCCGCCTTTTTAAAGATAACAACAACAGCAATGATGACCATCAGCACCACTGCCACAAGAACCCAAAAACGGGTTTTAGATATGTACGCTTTGATTTTTTCCATTTTTCCCTTCAATTCCTATGTCCTTTTCCCCTATTCGACAGATTCCCCGATTCCTGTCGTTTAATAAATTATAGACGTTAAAAACTGAAAGTTCAAGGTGAATATTCCAACTTTTATATATTTAAAAAAGCTGTTACAAAATCGCCTGATTTTTGTAACAGCTTCACAATGATTTATTTTTCCTGCCCCATCATGATGATCCGGTCACTGACGTGCATGACCATGGGCAGGTCATGGGCAATGAGCATAATAGTCAGATGATGCTCCTCCTGCAGCTTTTTAAACAGATACATGATCTGTGCCTGAATGGAGATATCCAACGAGGAAATGGGCTCATCCGCCACAATAAACTCCGGTTCCACAGACAGCGCCCTGGCAATGGCTGCCCTCTGCCGCTGTCCTCCTGACACGTCATAGGGATGGCGGAGGGCAAGGGCCGGATCAAGTTCCACCTGCTCCATTAAGGAACGCACCCGCTCCCGCAGTTCCTGCCTGCCTCTGCACAGCTTCTGGATCCTGAGCGGTTCCCCTATAATCTCCTCCAGGGTCATGTGAGGATTAAATGCTGAGGAGCTATCCTGGAAGATCATCTGTCTTCTGTAAATGCGGGCAGTGTCCCCGTGATAGAGAATCTTTCCGCCATCCGGTTCGTAAAGCCCTACGATACACCTGGCAAGGGTGGATTTCCCGCAGCCGGAGGGACCGGCCACTCCCAGGATTTCCCCTCTGTAGACATCCAGAGAAAAATCCTCCAGGACACGGGAAACCGTATGCCTGTCCAGACGGAAATTTTTAGACAGATGCCGAATCTCGATGAGCTTTTCCGGTTCCGGCTCTTTAAGAAGAACCACCTGATCACCGGGTGTTATCTTTTCCTCTACCTGTACAGCCGGATGAGAGACATCCCCCTCCACATGGGGGTGCATATGGTTGTGCGTGCCGCCGTGGGTATGGGGCATGCCGTTGTGGAAATGTATCTTACCGTGTGTATGCCCAATGCCTTTTCCGTAATTCCGGTATCCCAGCAGTTTTATGGTATAGGGATTCTGCGCGTGATCAAAAATATCATGGACACTGCCGCTCTCCACAATCTCTCCCCGGTACATAACATATACGCTGTCCGCCACATCTTCCACCAGACCCAGGTCATGGGTGATGAAGAGAATGGCAACCCCGGTCTCTTTTCTTATCTTTGCCAAAAGCTCCATGATCTGCTGCTGGGTGTCCACATCCAGCGCAGTAGTAGGCTCATCTGCCAGCAAAAGGCCCGGGCTGCAGGCAAGGGCTATGGCGATTGCCGCCCTCTGCCGCATACCCCCGGAAAACTGGTGAGGATACTGGAAAAAACGCTTTTCACATTGGTCAAATCCGGTGAGTTCCAATAGTTCCAGTGTTCTGGCCTTTGCCTCTTTTTTTGATATTTTCTCATGGAGAAGGATGGTCTCCATGATCTGCTTCCCGATGGAAATGGTTGGGTTCAATGACAGATAAGGGTCCTGAAACACCATGGAAATCTCCCTGCCGCGGAATTTCTGCATCTGCTTTTCCGTATATTCCAATATGTTGCTGCCCTGATACAGAATCTCGCCGCTTTCCACCCGGGTCTTATTTCCGAGAAGCTGTAAAATGGTTTTGCACAGCACGGTTTTCCCTGAGCCGGATTCCCCCACAAGGGCAGCCAGCTCCCCCTTCTTAAGCTCCAGGCTCACGTGTCTTGCGGCGCGGGTCTGCTCCTCATCCTGAAAGGTCACAGACAGATCGCGAATCTCCAATAATGTCTCCATAAGTGTTCTCTCTTTTCTATAATGAAGTGTTACATATCCCAGTCGTAAATATTCCAGAAGATACCCACACCGTGATGTCCGAGAACCGTGTCCTTCGTCAGTCCGGTGATGTTGTCTTTTGATACATACATGGCGTCAATATATGCGATAAAGGTATAAGGAAGGTCTTTTGACAGCTCCGCCTGGAATTCCTTATACAGCGGAAGTCTCTCCTCCTGTGTCTCCAGTTCTCTTGCCTGCTGAAGAAGTTCGTCTACTTTTGCATTGGAGTAGCTGCTGTAGTTGGCTCCTTTGTCTGTGCCGAATACTTTGTAGGTATGGTCATCCGGGTCAAAAGGACTTCCCCACCCAATCAGGTATGCATCCTGGTTTGCCCAGTCTGTCTCTGCTGTCACTTCCACTTTACAGTTCACGCCGATATCCTGCAGGTTCTGCGCGCAGATATTTGACATATCAATACGCACCTGGTCTGCCTGACCGTTGGAAATGGTGAAGGCAAGCTGTTCTCCGTCTTTTTCATAATACCCGTCATCGCCCATTTTCCAGCCGTTTTCTTCCAGAAGCTGTTTCGCTTTCTCCGGATCAAACTCATATTTTTCAATGTCCGGGTTGTTATAAGGTCCCATCTGCAGAGGAGAGTACGCTGCCTCCCCGTGACCTAACAGCACGCTGTCCACAATAGACTGGCGGTCAATGGCATAGCTTAAGATATTTGGCAGTTCCCTGTGTCTGCCAAAGAACTCACTTCCGAAGTTATAAAGGATTCCTCTGTAATCTGCTGTTTTCATAACATCCACAACAAATCCGTCTTCCCCCTCAAACTGCTTGGCATCTTTCGGTGTCACCTGCGCCAGATCCAGTTCCCCTGATTTTAACTGAAGGGCCCTTGCCTGGGTATCCTCCACAATCTTGAAGACTACCTTGTCAATCTTAGGTGCTCCCAGATAGAAGTCATCAAACTTTTCAAGGGTAATGCTCTGTCCCTCGTCCCAGGAAACCAGCTTGTATGGGCCGCAGCCCACAGGATTTCTGTTGAAATCATCGGTAACGATGTCTTTTCCCTCCAGCAGATGCTTGGGCAGGATTCCGATAGTCAGGTAATCCAGCATGGCAACATTTGGTGCTTTCAGAGTTATCTTCACCGTACTGTCATCCGGAGTCTCAATCCCTGTGATATCCTCATAGTTGGAAGCAATCTCAGAGGCATTGTCCGGGTTCATTATAGTATCCAGCGTAAACTTCACATCCGCGGAGGTAAAGGTCTCGCCGTCATGGAATGTCACGTCTTTTCTCAAATGAAAGGTATAGGTTTTGGACGCCTCATCCCACTCCCAGCTCTCTGCAAGAGCAGGTACCACTTTGTCCTCTGCATCATGGGCTGTCATACCTGCAAATATAAGGGAATTGATCTCCCCATGCTCATAGAGCGCAGGGTTAATATTGGTGTAATCACCGCTTCCGTAAACCAGCGTTTTTTCTTCCCCGCTCTTATCCACAGCCTCTGTTTTTGTGTCTGTATCTCCTTTTGCCTTATCGTCTTTGCTCCCGCAGCCTGCAAGCAGTGAGGCTGCCATGGATGCTGCCAGCAGTAATGTCAGTATTTTCTTCTTCATGTCTGTTCTCCTTTTGCGTTTATTGCCGGTTTGCCGGAATGCCCGGCAGCGGCTATAATCGGTTGCCGTTTTATAGGTTGCTGTGTTCTCTGTTGTTTCTCAGGCGGATGTACTCTCCCACATTGGTGATACACACCAGAGTGGTTACCAGGAACAGCCCGGGAATCAGAATGATCCACCAGGAGTTGGACAACAGGGCTTTCTGTGAAAGGGACATCATGCTGCCCCAGGAAATGATCTCCATGGGAAGGCCAATTCCCAGAAAACTTAAGGTGGCCTCCGTGCCGATCGCCGCGCTTACATTTGTGACGATCATGAACATGGTGGAGGATATAAAATTGGGAAACAGATGTTTCCGCAGTATGTAGAAAAACTTTCCGCCGGCCAGTCTGGACGCCAGAACAAAATCACTGTTCCGTATCTGGCGCACTTCACTTCTGACTACTTTGGAAATGTTCATCCAGCTTGTAAGTCCGATCACCACAGCAATACTGGTAGCTGTAGCTTCCCCCAGAAGTGCCTGCAGAAAGATCACAAGCAGGATGGAGGGAATACTCAAAATGATCTCTGTGAAGCGCATCAGCAGATCGTCCAGCCAATCCGGCACAAGGCCGCTGACACAGCCGTATACAATGGCAGTCACAGAGGATATAGCAGTCGCCAGTATCCCGATATACAGGGATACTCTTCCGCCCTCCCATATCATGGAGTATATATCCCTCCCCATGGTATCCGTGCCGAAATAATGGGCACTGCCGGGCGGCAGACTGACTTCTGTCAGGTTCATGTAAAAAGGATCTCCTGTCGCTAAAACTTTTCCAAACAGGCATCCTAGGATAATAACTCCCAGTACCAACAGGGAGAAAACGGGAAATTTTTTCTTTTTCATGCTGCTTTTTCCCCTCTTTCCTGTTTCATTCTGGGGTCAATCCATTCGCTGATGATCTGGCCTGCCACATTTGCCACAATGACCGCAAAGCCTGTGATAAGGCTTAATACCATCAGCATATTGTAGTCATGGTACTGGGCACTCTCCATACTGAGCGTCCCCAGACCGGGATAGGAAAATACACTCTCCGCGATGTAGGTTCCGCCGATGATATGGGGCACGGAAATAGCCATGATACTGATCAGGGAAGGCAGGATTTTCCTCAGGCAGTGGGTGAACATGATGCGGCATTTCCCCATGCCCTTTACCTTGCACAGAAGTACATAGTCCTCGCGGATTTCCTCCAGAAGCTTGTTTCTTACCATATATGTGTAATACCACAGATGGGATAACACCATAACCGTGACCGGCAGGATCAGATGTATCAGCCTGTCCCCCAGGGAATGTTCCCCTCCCAGGGCATAGGCGCCGCTTGTGGGCAGCACAGCCAGATTCACGCCGAAGATAAGGATCAGCACAAGCGCAACGAAAAAGGAGGGGATACAGTTGGTCACAGTCCCAATCTTACAGATGCACCTGTCGATCAGGGTATTCTCACGCATCGCACAGAAAATACCCAGCAAAACAGCGAAAAGGAAGGTGAGCACATAGGATAAGCCTCCCAGTATCAGGGTATTGGCATATACCTTCTCTATGACTGCTCCCACATCCTGCTTATATTTATATGAAATCCCGAAATCCCCGTGCAGGGCATTTTCCACCCAGCGCACGTACTGCACGGTCATAGGCTCATTGAGGCCCAGACGCTCCCTGGCCTTCTCCTTCTGGCTCTCATTCATCCGCTCCACGCTCTCCCCGTAATAGGATTTTAAAGGGTCCCCGGGAGAAAGGCGGGCAATAAAAAATACCAGTATGGACAGCACCAGCATGGACAGCAGGATCTGTACCAGTTTCTTCAGCAAAAATTCAAACTTCTGTGGTGTATTCAATGTATTTTCCTCTTCATTCATTCCGGTAAATTGTCAGCAAAAAAGTAACGCCGCATCTGTTATTTTTTTGACTATCCATAGTATAGCAGACAAAAAATCCCCCCACAAGCCACGTGGGGGGATATAAATCTATATTTTTTGTTATGGCTGCCGTACGCTTTGGCAGCACGCTTGTTGATACACCTATCACATATGGTTTGCCACTTCAAATGCATCCCAGATCGCGTACATAATATTTGAAACTTTCTTCGCGTCACCCAGCAGATAGATTTCCGGCACATCAAACTGCAGGTCATTGTAGAGGGAATTCTCCTCCCTGTATCCAACAGATAAAATAACGCTGTCACAGGAAATCTCCTTCTTCTCCTCCTGAACAACACAGGATAACATTCCATCCCGGAATCCGGTCACTTTGGCGCCGGTCACCACCTCAATGCCGTTGTAGGGGATCAGGCGCTCCAGCATATCTTTGTTGGCATGGCAGAGAGGGCCGTTGACTGCCATCAGCTTATCGAGGGCTTCCACAATCGTCACTTTCTTACCCTGCTGCGCAAGCCACAGTGCTGTCTCACAGCCCACCAGACCGCCGCCTACCACTACGGTACTGCCGCCGCAGTCTTTTTCCTTTGTGAGGACCTGTGCCGCAGTGTATACATGGGCATCGTCACCCAGAGGGAACACCTTCGGGACGGAGCCTGTGGCGATGATCACAGCGTCATATTCTGCTTTTTCCACATCTTCTTTTCTGACTTCAGTATGAAGGTGTACCGGAACATCCAGTTTTTTCAGAGTGGTCTCATACCACTTTGCCAGTTCCAGATCATCCTCCTTAAAGTCAGGAGCACCGCCCGGGATCAGATTGCCTCCCAGACACCCGTTCTTCTCAAAGACTTCCGGCCTGTGTCCGCGGATTGCCAGCACTCTGGCTGCCTCACAGCCGGCCACACCGCCGCCCACTACCATTACTTTTTTGCTCTTCCGTATAGGTTCATAGGCGGTCACCCGTTCCCGGGCCGCCTGGGGATTCACGGCACAGTTGATCATGGAATATTCCTGTACACGCCCCATACAGCCCTCCTGGCAGGAGATGCAGGGACGGATATCCTCTGTGCGCCCTGCCCGCAGTTTGTTCACATAGTCCGGGTCAGCCAGAAGAGGACGGCCAAGACTTACAATATCACAGGTTCCATCCTCCACAGCCTCAGAAGCCATAGCCGGATCATCCATACGTCCGGCGCAGAGCACAGGTACATCCACCACTTCCTTCACCATTTTACAGTACGGGCGGAACAGTCCTTTTTCCTGATACATGGGGGGATGATTCCACCACCAGGCATCATAGGTACCCACATCTGTATCCAGCGCATCGTATCCATAGCTGACAAGCAGTTTTGCAGCTTCCAGACCCTCCGGAATATCACGGCCCTTTTCCTCAAACTCTTCGCCCGGAAGGGCACCCTCTCTCCAGTCCTTGATCATGCTTTTTACGCTGAAACGCAGGACAACCGGGAAATCCTCCCCGCAGCGGGACTTGATCTCCTCCACCACTTCCCTTGCGAAGCGGAGCCTGTTTTCCAGGGAACCGCCGTATTCGTCTGTTCTCTGGTTGAACATGGAAATGGCAAACTGGTCCAGCAGGTATCCCTCATGGACCGCATGGACTTCAATACCGTCAAAACCGCCGCGCTTGGCATTGTATGCGCCGTCGCTGAAAGACTTTACAATGCTGCGTATTTCCTCTTTCGTCAGAGGACGGCATGTCTTATCCAGCCATCTGTGAGGAATGGCGGATGGCGCAACCGGCGGGAACTCTCCCAGGTTGGTGGGTATGGTGACACGGCCAAAGCCCCCTGACATCATGAGAAAAATCTTGCTGCCGTACGCGTGAACACGCTCTGTCATCTCCCTGCTGGTCCGGATAAAATGTACCGGATTGTAAGTGGAATTGGGACAATTGGGCATACTCTGAGTCTCCACCCGGCAGTCTGAGAACGTGACACCGGTGATGATCAGGCCGGTGCCGCCCTTTGCCCGCTCTGTGTAATAATCAATACCTCTCTGGTTGAACCCGCCCTGGGCGTCCGCCAGTCCCAGAGGTCCCATGGGGGCCAGTGCAAAACGGTTCTTTAGGGTAACCCTGCCGATCTGCACAGGGGTAAATAAATTTTTATATTTCATTGCGTCCTCCTTCGTATTTCTTTTAACAATATAATACAAAAGAACAACGCCTTTCCGCCAGCAACCTTTGCTTGTCAGGTGGAAACTTTTTGTTTTAGAAAGCAGTCAAACTGCTGTATGGTCTCATAATTTTTCGTATCTTCCTTGTAAACGCCGAACACCTCCCAGGTCATATGTTCCTCAAAGGGTATGGCGCGCATATGTTCCATACGGAAATCCTCCAACATAAATTCCGGTATGACCGCAAGACCGATCTTCTGGCGGCAGAGTTTGTACAGGACAGCACCGTCCGATGTCTTTGCTATGATGTTGGGAGTAAATCCCTTCGCACAGCAGATGGAGGCAAAATCGTGGTACATGTGGAAATGTTCATTCATGAGGATCATGTTCTCCTCCCTCAGCATCTCCACGTTCACACTCTCCTTTTCATACAGGGGATGCCCTTCATAGACAAGCAGCAGGATCTCCCTTCCGTCCAGTTTCCGCTGTATCATGTCGTCCCCTTCGTGTTTTCCCACAATGAAACCGTATTCCAGTCTGGAGTCTTCCAGCATGGACTTCACTTCCTCGTTGGAATACTCATTCCACTCCACCCGGATATGGGGATTCTCCCTCATAAAATTCAGGATCAGCTCAAAAGGAAGGACATTAAAGACACCGCAGGCGCATCCGATGCGAAGAACTATCTTTCTGTTCTCAAGCTGTCTTACGCCGTTTTCCAGCTCCTCCAGCTCCTGTATGATCTTCTTCGTCCTTCCATAGAGAAAATCCGCGCTCTGTGTTGGGCGCATACCCTGTTTGGTGCGCTCAAAAAGAACGGTTTCCAGTTCTGCCTCCAGGGTCCTTATATTTTTTCCCAGTCCCTGAGGTGTGATATAAAGGCGTCTGGCAGCCCTGCTGATGCTTTTTTCCTGATAGACGGCCTCAAAACATTTCAAATCTTTTGTGTTCATGTGTTTGCCTGCCTTTTCTCTCGTGATACCCCTATTGTATAGGGAGAGAAAACACTCTGTCAACTGCAGTCTGTGTCAGTTCTGCTGTACCTTTTCCTTTATTTCCTCGTAAAGCTTCCTGGTAGCTGCCTCGTCTTTACCGTTCAGCACCACGGTTCCCTGCTCTGTGTCCAGGACCACAAAGCTGTCACAGGATGTATAGGAATACAGTTTATAATCACCGAACTCTGCGTTCTTAAAATATCCTGCCTGCAGTGTGGGACCTCCAATCCCATTTTTCCGGCTGCCGCGCTGCAGATCATCCGTGTAAGAAACAGATTTAACAGAAGCATACGGCACCTCATGATCCGGCCAGAAGGATACCTGTATCTCCAGGGATGCCTCATGCATAACCGGGGTTACATTTCCTGTAAAAAGCACAAAGGAAACCACTGCCAAAATGACTGCGGTGAAAAGAAAGGACGCGTTTCTGTAAATTTTATCCCTGGCCCTGTCTTTTTCCTGAACGGCTTCCCCTTTTACTACGCACACCGTATTGCTCAGAATCTGTATGGCAGCCACCACAGCAGCAATGCTGATCACAAAGGCTGCCACAGGGAACTGGTCTCCCATTATACTCCAGGCAGCCATAACAAGGGTGATCACACCCAATCCTCCGCCTACGACCCGGCACAGCCTTTTCTCATTGTATTTTTCTTTATTCCGGGACGTATTGTACCCGGCAATGAGAAAGCTCCCTTTTCCCATCAGCAGAATCACTGCTATGATTCCCGTCAGTGCTGTTAATCCCCATAATATCCATTTCATATAAATTCCTCCTTACAATGATTCCAGTTTTTCATAAGTTTTCTTACACACATTATAGCAGGTTCAAAAAAGATTGATATTCATTTGCACAGGATACATCTTTTCAGGTCTGAAGGACAGTATGCTGTGTCGGTTTCCCAACAGTTGATTTTGTATCTCAAAGTATCGCTGCAATCCATTGATAATTTTCAGTTACCTGCTTATAATCAACCATATAAGGAGGATGAAAGGATGAATATACTTAATTTTTCCGAAAACATCATTAAATTACGCCACAAAAAAGGAATCACCCAGGAAGAGCTGGCTGATTTCGTGGGTGTCACCAAAGCCTCTGTCTCAAAATGGGAGACAAAGCAGAGCCTGCCGGATATTATGCTGCTCCCCCGCCTGGCCGCCTATTTTGATGTCACAGTAGACGAACTTCTGGGATATGAGCCTAATCTCAGCAGGGAACAGATTCAGAAAATATATTTTGATTTCACGAAAGAATTCGCAGAACAGCCCTTTGAGGAGGTGATGGAGAAGAGCCGGCAATTGGTCAAAAAATACTACTCCTGTTCCCCCTTCCTTTTCCAGGTCTGTGTTCTTTGGATGAACCATGCCACCCTTGCCCCAAACCCGCAGATGCAGACAGAGATTCTGGAGGAAGCAGCCAGACTGTGTTCCCACATTATCAGTGACTGCAGGGAAATCCCCCTGTGCAACGACGCCCTCCTGTTAAAAGCCAGTATTGATCTGCTCTGCGGCAGGACCCAGGAGGTGATCGACACACTGGAAGAGATACTGAATCCGTATCACTACTCCTTTCAGGGGGAAACGATCCTGGTTCAGGCCTATGCTATTGCCGGTCAGAAGGAAAAGGCCAACCGGTACAGCCAGTTCGGCATGTATACCCATCTCCTTTCCCTTGTGTCGGGAGCTGTGCAGTATCTTTCCCTCCACGCGGAGGATATGGATTCCTGTGAGGAAACCATTCACCGCATTGACTGTCTCATGAAACTCTACAGTCTGGAGAATCTGCACCACAACACAGCCGCCCAGTTCCATTATCAGACTGCTGTCATCTGCTGCATACACGGAAGACTTGAGGAGGCTCTGGACCGCTTGAAAAAGTTTGCATCCATAACCGATTCCCTGCTGGAATGTGACAAGGTTTTCCTGCACGGAGATCAGTATTTCGATGCCATTGATCCTTATTTTGAACAGTCGGATCTGGGAGGGAACCTGGTCCGTGCTAAAAAAGTCATTGCGGACAGCGTGGTGCAGGCACTGGAAAACCCTGTGTTTCAGCCGCTTGAGAGCAGTGAAGATTACCGGAAGATCAAACAAATATTTATAGTGAGAGGAGAATCCCTATGACAGTTTCAGAACTTTTACCATTTCTCATTCCTTTAGCCATTGCGGAACTGCTTCTGCTTTTCATCACCCTGCGCCATATTCTCACCCATAAGAATTATAAGAGGGGTTCACGTGCCCTGTGGCTGGTTGTCACGATCGTGGGGCTGGAATTTATCGGGCCGGTCCTGTACCTTCTGCTCGGAAAGGAGGACAATTAAATGGATATGCTGACCCTTTCCCATGTATCAAAATCTTTCGGGAGTAAAAAAATCATTGACGACCTGAGCTTTACCGTACCGGAACACTGTGTCTACGGATTTATCGGACAGAACGGAGCAGGTAAGACCACCACCATGAAAATGATCCTGGGACTTCTGCAGACAGACAGCGGCACGATCAAAGTAAACGGGGAAACGGTCCGCTACGGGCAGAATCGTACCAACCGCTATATGGGCTACCTGCCGGATGTCCCGGAATTTTACGGATACATGACACCCTCGGAATATCTCAGACTGTGCGGAGAGATCACAGGAATGTCATCCGCCGGAATCCGCAAAAAATCAGACGAACTGCTGCACCTGGTGGGACTGGATAAGGAAAATAAACGCATTCACGGGTTTTCCAGAGGAATGAAGCAGCGCTTAGGAATCGCCCAGGCTCTTCTAAACGAACCAAAACTGCTGATCTACGACGAACCCACTTCTGCCCTGGACCCCCTTGGCAGAAAAGAGATCCTGGATATTCTTCTGTCCGTCAAAGACCATACCACGGTTGTCTTCTCCACACATATCCTCTCGGATGTGGAACGCATCTGTGATGAGATCGCTCTTCTCCACAACGGCCGCACCGCGCTTAAGGGGACTCTGGAGGAAATAAAGAGCAGACGAAAAGGCAACGGATTTGACATAGAATTTTACACGCCGCAGGACGCCGACGCCTTCGCAGCATCCATGTCCGGCAGCGAGAGAATAAGCGCAGTCCGCCTGTTCTTCCCGGGAAAAGATGAAAAAGACATGACACATGCCATGAAGATTCTGGCAGACAATGCGCTCTGTGTCCAGAAGGTGGAGATGCGGGAAGCCACACTGGAAAACCTGTTTATGGAGGTGATTGGGATATGAGACAGCTCACAGCTTTTACTAAAAAAGAACTGCGGGAATCTCTGCGCACCGGCAGAATGCCCCTGCTTGTGATTCTCTCTGTTTTATTCGGGATCATGAATCCCCTTGTTGCCAAGCTGACGCCCTGGATGATGGAGAACTTTGCCGGTTCCCTGGAGGAAAGCGGTATGGTCCTGACAGAGATCAAGGTGGACGTATTTACATCCTGGACGCAGTTTTATAAGAATACCCCCATATATCTGATTGTTTTTATTGTCATTGCAAGCGGTATTCTGACCACGGAATATCAGAAAGGCACCCTGATCATTATCCTGACAAAAGGCATGAACCGGTGGAAACTGATCCTGTCCAAAGCCTTTTCCGCCCTTCTTCTCTGGACTGTGTGTTACTGGATTTCTTTCGGGATCACCTATGCCTATAATATGTATTTCTGGGATAACAGCATGGCATCCCATATATTTTTCGGAGCCTTCTGCCTCTATATGACAGGGCTGTGGCTGATCACGCTTATTATGCTTATGTCCTCCCTGTGCAGCACCAATTATATGGTACTGGCCGGAACCGGAGGTGTGTTTTTCGTATTCTACCTGCTGGCATGGATACCTGATATGAAAAAGTATATTCCCACACAACTGATGTCCTCTTACAGCCTGCTTCCCCAGGCAGCAGATGTGTCTGATTTCATGTGTGCTGTGGTGATCACCGGCGTTTTATCGGTGGTGAATCTGCTTCTTTCCGTACTGATTTTTAATAAAAAGCTTTTATGAGACCAACGGATCATCCATAAAAAAAGAGACGAGGAATGTTCTCCTCATCTCCTGTATAAACGTCTTATACGTCATGCTTCTTTGCTGCTTTCATACGGGCCATGGCTCTTGCAAGGGATGCCTTGGATATATAATATTCCTGCAGACTCTGCTGCTGCCTGAGCTGTTCTTCCGCGCGCTCCAGGGCATCTTTTGCACGCTTCAGGTCAATATTCTCGGGGTACTCACAGCTGTCTACCAGAACAGTCACACGGTTATTGATGATCTGCGCAAACCCGTTTCCCACAATCGCTGTCTTCCACTCTTCACTGTCAGCAGGCTTAAAACGCATCTCACCGGGTACAATGGCAACCATCATATCCGCATGGTGGGCCAGAATGGAAATCTGGCCGTCCTTTGCAGGAAGCATGATACTGGTTCCTCTGCCGTGATAAAAATCTTTATCACTGGCAACGATATTCAGTCCGAATGTATTCATATACATGCACTCCTTTTCCGCCCTGCATTACTGCTCAGCTTTTGCTTTCTCCACCACCTCGTCAATGGTTCCCACATTAAAGAATGCATTCTCCGGATATTCGTCCATCTCGCCGTCCACGATCATCTTAAAGCCGCGGATTGTCTCTTTGAGAGGTACATATTTACCGGCAATTCCGGTGAACACCTCAGCCACATGGAAGGGCTGGGACAGGAATTTTTGGATCTTTCTGGCACGGGCAACTACTTTTTTGTCTTCCTCGGAAAGCTCTTCCATACCAAGGATAGCAATGATGTCCTGCAGCTCTTTGTACTTCTGCAGATACTCCTGCACCCTTCTGGCCACATCATAGTGCTCTTCCCCGACCACATCAGCCTCCAGAATACGGGAGGTGGATTCCAGCGGGTCAACCGCGGGATAGATACCCTGCTCCACGATCTTTCTGGACAGAACCGTAGTGGCATCCAGATGGGCAAATGTGGTGGCCGGAGCCGGGTCCGTCAAGTCATCGGCAGGCACATAGACAGCCTGCACACTTGTAACGGAACCGTTCTTTGTGGAGGCGATCCTCTCCTGCAGCTCACCCATCTCAGTAGCCAGGGTGGGCTGGTAGCCAACGGCTGACGGCATACGTCCCAGAAGCGCTGAAACCTCAGAACCTGCCTGGGTAAAACGGAAGATATTGTCAATGAACAGCAGCACGTTCTGGTGCTCCTGGTCACGGAAATACTCTGCCATGGTAAGTCCGGTCTCCGCCACACGCATACGCGCTCCCGGCGGCTCATTCATCTGCCCGAATACCAGGGCTGTCTTCTCCAGTACGCCGGATTCCTTCATCTCTGTCCAAAGGTCATTTCCCTCACGGGAACGCTCACCAACACCGGTGAAAATGGAGTATCCGCCGTGCTCTGTGGCAATATTGCTGATCAACTCCTGGATCAGAACGGTCTTACCAACCCCGGCACCGCCGAACAGACCGATCTTACCGCCTTTTGCGTAAGGCGCCAACAGGTCGATTACCTTTATACCAGTCTCCAGAATCTCGACTACTGGGCTCTGCTCCTCGAAGCTTGGTGGATCTCTGTGGATGACCCAGTGCTCCGCATTTTCAAGCTGTTCTCCGTTGTCAATGGTTTCGCCCAGCACGTTGAACAGACGTCCCAGTGTCTCTTTTCCCACCGGTACGGAAATACCTGCTCCTGTTGCCGTGACCTCCATATCTTTACAGAGGCCGTCGCTGGAAGCCAGCATGATACAGCGCACCGTATTGTTTCCGATGTGCTGTGCCACTTCCATCACAAGCTTCTTTCCATTGTTCTCCACGGTAAGGGCATCTTTGATATACGGAAGGTTCTGGTCTTCAAATTCTACGTCTACAACAGGTCCCATGACCTGTACGATTTTTCCTTTTTCCATAACGATTGCATCTCACAGTCGTGAGGAAACCTCCTTCCTGCTCGCTAGTTTTTATTCTTCTGTGCCTTGGCTCCGCTGATGACCTCAGTGATTTCCTGGGTGATCGCAGCCTGACGCACACGGTTATATTTTATTGATAAATCTTTCAGCATGTCTTTTGCACTGCTGGTAGCTGCATCCATGGCCATCATACGGGAATTATGCTCACTGGCATAGGATTCCACAAGACAGCCGTAAATGATACCGTGCAGGTAATTGGGAACAATGCTGTTCAGGACTTCTTCTGCGGAGGGAACCATCTCGATCTCCTCCTGATGAATATCTACCATCACCTGTGCCGGTGTACGGAAACTTGCTTTTTTAAGGGGAAGAAGCTGTTCCATCTCTGCCACCATATTGGCGGCATTGGCCATTCTCGTGTAAATGATATACACTTCATCCAGCTCCCCGGTCAGGTAATTGGCGATCATCTTCTCTGAGATCACCCTGGCCCGGTGCATGGTCGGCTTCTGTACTGTGAACCGGAAGTTCGTGTCAATATCCACGTTCTTCTTGTAGAAATACTGTCTTCCCACCTCTCCCAGCACAAAGAGCTGGGGATGCGCGTCATTTTCCATACATTCTTCTGCTATCTTAAACACATTGTGATTGTAAGCACCGGCAAGACCCTTGTCTGCGGAAACGACGATGTAGCCCGTTCTGCGTTTGTCTTCCGGAACATCAGCCCGCTCGTCAAAGAAACGGTTTCCTTCCGTATCCGGAGGCATATGACGGAGAACACGGCCGATCGCAGACTGCAGGGAATAAAAATACGGCTCCGTATCCGCCAGCACTTTCCTTGCTCTCTTTAACTTGGAGGAGGAAATCATGTACATGGCGTTGGTGATCTTCATCGTATCCTGGATACTGTTTATACGGCTTTGTATCTCTTTTGCACTTGCCATCTCATCACCTGCTCTTATTCTTAAATTCCTCTGCCACCTTTAAAATCTTCTCGCCCAGTTCGTCGGAGATGACTTTTTTCGTCTCAATCTCCTGTCCGATCTCCGGATAGTTTTTCTCAAAGTAAGCCAGCATATCTGTCTGGAACGGCTTCACATCCTTAATCTCCACACCGGAAAATACCTTATGTGTTGCTGTCCAGAGGGTGATAACCTGCTCATGGTTGGACAAGGGATGGCACAGAGGCTGTTTCAAAAGCTCCATCAGCGTCTTTCCGTAGGAAAGCTGTTCTTTTGTGGCATCATCCAGGTCAGACGCGAACTGTGTAAACACTTCCATCTCCCTGTACTGTGCCAGGTCAATCCTCATGCTGCCTGATGCCTTTTTCATGGCCTTTGTCTGGGCCGCGCCGCCCACACGGGATACGGAAAGACCCACATTGACAGCCGGACGGTTGCCGGCGAAAAACAGGTCACTTTCCAGGAAAATCTGTCCGTCTGTGATAGAAATAACATTGGTCGGAATATAAGCGGAAACGTCGCCTGCCTGTGTCTCAATGATAGGCAGTGCCGTGATGGAACCGCCGCCCGCCGCGTCGCTCAAACGGCTGGAACGCTCCAGCAGTCTGGAATGCAGGTAGAATACGTCGCCCGGGTAAGCCTCACGTCCCGGAGAACGCTCCAGAAGCAGGGAAAGGGCACGGTAAGCCACCGCATGCTTTGACAGGTCATCATAGACGATCAGCACATCCTTGCCCTGGTACATAAAGTACTCTGCCAGAGCGGTTCCCGAATAGGGAACAATATACTGAAGGGGCGCACAGTCGCTTGCTGTCGCCGCAAAGACTGTGGTGTAATCCATGGCGCCGTATTTTTCCAGAGTTCCGGTCAGTTTTGCAACTGTGGAGGCCTTCTGTCCGATTGCCACGTAGATACACATGACGTCCTTACCTTTCTGGTTCAGGATAGCGTCAATGGCAATGGAGGTCTTACCTGTCTGACGGTCGCCGATGATCAGCTCACGCTGTCCGCGGCCGATGGGGAACATGGAGTCAATGGCCAGAATACCTGTTTCCATGGGAACAGATACGGATTTACGGTCAATGATACCAGGTGCTTCCTGCTCGATGGGACGGTAATCCTCTGCCTTGATCTCTCCTTTTCCGTCAATGGGTGCGCCAAGGGCATCCACGATTCTTCCGATATAGCCTTCACCAACCGGAATACCTGCTCTTTTCTTTGTGCGGACAACTTTTGTGCCCTCTTTGATTCCCATGTCCTTGCCGAATATGATGACACCGATCTCATTTCTCTTGATATCCTGCACCATACCCTTGACACCGTTCTCAAAGGTCACGATCTCTCCGTACATCGCATGGTCTATTCCATAAACAGTCGCAATTCCGTCACCGACCCAGATTACGTTTCCCACTTCACGGACACCCGTTGTCATATCGAAATTTTCTATTTCTTCTTTCAGAATGGAGATAATCTCCTCTGAATTGATTGAACTCAAAGCGTTCACCTCCAGGTCAATTTTTGTTGTAGTGCATTGATTCTGCCCTTCAGGCTGTAATCAATCTCCCGGTCTCCTACGCGGAGGGTAAATCCGCCGACCAGGTCTTTTTCTTCCTGTAACTGAAATGCTACATCCTTTACGTGGTATTGCCTGCAGAGAAATCTTCTGATTCCTTCAAGCTGCTCCTCTGTAGGAAGTACCACATAAGACAGAGTGGCATTTAAAATATTGTTTTGCTCGTTGTAATACTCCTGATATGCCTTAAAAATTTCCTGTGCCTTGCCTGCTTTGTGGTATCTGCACAGTATTTTCATAAAATTATGTATCTCTTTCGGAAAAATCCGGTCTACAACTCTCTGCTTCGCCGCCAGGGATACAACAGGGCTTGAAAGCACTTCCGACACCTGGGGAACTTTCTCTAAAAGTTCTCTTGCGCCGGCTGCAGATTCCGGTGAAATGTTCAGCTCATACAGCACTTTCCCGTAATTATTCAGACTCTCTGTCATCTGCATCACCCGCTTCTGCTAAAAATGTGTCGTAGAGCATGCTGTTTCCCGCCTGGCTTCCGCCTGCAAGCATTTTTCTGGCTGCTTCCACGGCAAGGCCCGCGATTTCGGATTTTGCTCCTGCCAGGGCATTTTCCTTTTCCTGTTCTGCCGTTTTTCTGGCACTTTCCAGGATTCTGGCAGCCTGCTCATTCGCTTCCCGAACGGTACGCTCTGTCAGGGTCCTCGCATCCGCTTTCGCTTCCTCGATAATCTGTAAGGACTCGGCTTTTGCACCGCTTATTGCCATTTCATACTGGCCTTTCAGCTCATTCGCCTTTCCTTCTGTTGTCCTGGCATTTTCAAGCTGCTGTGCGATGAGTGTCTTTCTTTTTTCCATGATTCCCAGTATCGGTCCGATCAGGAATTTTTTCAGTAAGAGATAAAGAACTATCAGGTTAATTATGGTCCAGATAAGGCCCCAGCCTAAACTCAGCACCTGTCTTCACCTGCCTTCCTTATTTTACGAATAACAGTAATAAAGCGATAACGAAACCGTAAATAGCAGTTGCCTCTGCAAGTGCACATCCGAGTAACAGCGCTTTACTGATCTTTCCCTCTGCCTCCGGCTGTCTTGCGATCGCTTCTGTTGCTTTAGATGTTGCAAGACCGATACCTAAACCTGCTCCTAAACCTGTTAAAACTGCCATACCTGCACCAATTGCTGTTAACATATCTCTGTTCTCCTTTTCCAAATTTATTTTTAATGATTACTCTTCTATCTGCTCCTTGATAAAGAGCGAAGTTAAAAAAACAAATACATAGGCCTGAATCAGACCATCAAAAATGTCAAAATAAAAGCTGAATGGAATGGGTAAAACAACCGGTAAGATCATTTTGATCAGTTCCATTACAACAAATGATCCGATAACATTGCCGAACAACCGCATACAAAGCGATACCGGGCGGATAAATATCTCCATAATGTTAATCGGCGTAACAATGGCCATGGGTTCTGCAAAACTGTGCATGAACCGCTTAAACCCTTTCTGCTTCCATCCTGAATATTCAATCAGGAAGATGCTTATGATTGCCAGCCCTGCTGTCACGTTTAAGTCCTTTGTGGGCGGCTTAAAGCCCAGAAGACCAATTAAGTTAGCCACGCCAATATAGATGGCAGCGGTAATCAAGTAAGGAATATACTGCTTTCCTCTCTCGCCCAGAATATCCGCGAAAAAGTCATGCAGAAATCCAATAGATGATTCCAGAGCCAACTGTTTCTTACCGGGATTTTCCACCTTCAGATTTCTGACAAGAACGATGGATAATATCGTCAATGCTGCCATAATGATCCAGGTGACCACCACGGACTCCGTGACTGGTATCCCGCCAAAAATTGGGATGGTAAATACGGTCTCGCAGTTCAGCTCTTCCGTAATCCTATCCGCTATAGTTCCCGTAGGACATCCTCCCTTTCTATTTTATGATTTTTTAACTTCTCCTTTCTTATTTATTTATGATTCCAGAAAACATTACAGCTAATTTTTTCATTTGTCAATCTTTCTTTATATTTTTTTCGATGTGGCTTTCCTGTGATTTTACGGACAATTTTTCAGACATTTTTTCAATTTCTTTTATGGTTTTCTCCCTGTTTTTGGAGGGTTTTCGTGTACCAATTGGTATATGGAAAAATACAACTGATTTTTTTCATAAATACAAGTTGTTTTTTTGATTAATTTTTGTGAAATATGTTAGTGTTTTTCTAAATCCCTCATATAAAAAGCGCCTCATTCACGAAAAACGGGGCGCTTTTTTGTTAGGTTTTCACATTAATAACCTAGTTTCGTAAAAACATTTCTCGGCTCATCCCAGATGACAAGGTCTGCTCTGCTGTCTGAGTGATGATGCTCTTTATGAATGATGACCAGATTCGTTCCCTCAAAGTATTTGATATACTTGGAAAACACCTCGGAATCCAGTGTCGTTCCAAGAAGAATCAGGGTATCCGCGTTCTCAATCTCCCAGGTTGCCCTTGTCATGAGCTGGCTGTCCATCATTTCGCCAAAGAGAGCCACCTGCGGGCGGATGACACGGCTGCAGTCCTCACACAGCGGTACTTTTTTGGACGCTCTTATATATTCCAGCGGATATTTCCTTCCGCAGTGAGGGCAGATATTCTCATGGATGCTTCCGTGCAGGTTGATCACATTGCGGCAGCCTGCCTTCTGGGGATATCCGTAAATATTCCCGGTAATGATACACTTCAGCTTTCCCTTCTGCTCCATCCTGGCTGCCACACGGAACGTGTCGCTGGTGTCCACATCCCCCTGGAGAACTTCGTCGCGGTAAAATTTGAAAAACTCCGCCGGCCTGTTGTTGTAGTACACACTGGTAAATATATCCTCCGGTGACACACCGTATGTCTTCTCGATCTCATACGCTTTCTCCGGTGTCTTCATTCCCATGTATCCGCACTCTGCCATCATGCCGGAACCGCTTAAAATGACTGTATAGGCGCTGGCATCAAGGATTGCCCTCAGCCTTTCAATCTTTTTTTCCTCTTCCATAAATCTTTCCTCCTCCCGGCCATTTCTTATGTTTATATTTTACCATTTTTCTCTGTTTTTATAAAGGCTTTTTTCTTATGTAACCAGGTCACCAACAAAACCTGTGTCTTTTGGTAAAATTTATGATAAGATAAGAGTAGAAAGAAAGGAAGTGCCTGAATATATGGAAAAACTGATTATCGCCGGCGCAGGACCTGCCGGAATCTCCGCTGCTCTGTACGCAGTCCGCTCCGGCATCACGCCGCTTATCATACACAAAGGTATCGGTGCTCTGGAAAAGGCAGCGAAGATTGAAAATTATTACGGACTGCCTGACCCTGTTTCCGGACAGGAGCTGTATGAGAACGGTCTGAAGCAGATCAAAGCCCTGGGAGTCCCTGTCGTGGAGGATGAAATGCTGTCTGTGGAATACGACGGCGATTACACGATCCACACCATCACGTCCACCTATCAGACCAAGGCATTGATCCTGGCAACGGGAACCAAAAGGAACACGCTTGCCCTTAAGGAAGCCCGCAGATATGAAGGCAGCGGTATCAGTTACTGTGCCATCTGCGACGGTTTTTTCTACCGCCAGAAGGATGTGGCAGTGATCGGCAACGGAGAATACGCCCTGCATGAGGCAAAGGTGCTGGAACCCATGGCCGCCAAAGTCACGATCCTCACCAACGGCATGGAACCCACTTTTGAAAAAGAAGCGCTGGGAACCATCCAGGTTGAGACAAGGAAGATCATTTCCGCCGGAGGAGAGCCCACTTTAAAATGGCTGGAACTGGAGGATCACGAAAAATTCCCGCTGGACGGACTTTTCGTGGCGCTCGGAACCGCAGGAAGCACAGATATTGCAAGAAAACTGGGCTTGATGATAGAAAACAATCATATCATGATAGAGACAGACACCAGCACTGCCCTTCCCGGACTTTTTGCAGCAGGAGACTGCACAGGCGGCCTTCTTCAGGTATCAAAAGCCGTCTATGAAGGAGCTCTTGCGGGAACAAAAGCTGTGAAGTATTTAAAAAAGCTTCCGGAAGCAGTGTGACACAGTCACAGAAAAGCGGGCCTGCATCTGATAGAATAGGCTCATAAAGATGAGAAACCAAAAATTTATGATAAAAATAAGGAGTGTATAATTATGGCAATGGTATTTGATGAGAAAAACTTTAAAAGTGAGGTATTGGATTCTGTTGTTCCTGTAATGGTAGATTTCTGGGCAACCTGGTGTATGCCCTGCCGCATGTTGGGGCCGGTTATTGAGGAGATTGCCGAGGAATCCAAAGGCGCGTATAAAGTAGGCAAAGTAAATGTGGATGAGAATCCGGGTCTGGCTTCCTCCTACGGCGTTATGAACATTCCCACGGTTCTGGTGTTCAAGAATGGAAAGGTTGTGGAAAAATCTGTGGGAGTTGTTCCAAAAGGGCAGCTTTTGAATCTTCTGAAATAAAAACAGAGATGGATGGATAAAAGGGTGCGGCTTCCTGCCGCACCCTTTTTCGTCATGCCTGCCTTACGGCAGCAGCTCATAAAGGCTGCTTTTATTTTCAATCTTGATTCCGCCGCGGAACAGGGATATATCCCCCTTTTTTACCATCTGTTTCAGGGTTCTGCTCACCGCTTCCCTGGCACTGCCGATGGCTTTTGCGATTTCCTCATGGGTCATACGGATGCTGTCATCCTTCCTCTGTGCGGATTCGTCGATGAGAAAAGCGGCGATCCTCTGAGTCAGACTTAAAAACAGCATCTGCTGCAGAGCCTCCACAACGCTTGAAAAACGCTCCGTTGCGATCTTGTAGGCATAATTCTCCACATAGATATTGTCCACCGCAAGAGCTGAAAATACAGGTGCCGGTATCAGCAGAACATCACAGTCCGCCTCTGCCTCTATCTCCACATCAAAGGTGATGGCCGACAGGGCACAGGAGGCTGTGAGCACACAGGTATCCCCTTCCCTGATCCGGTATATGGTCACCTCTTTGCCCTCGTCAGACAAAAGATACGCACGGATAACGCCCTTTAAAATAAATACGGTTCCCAGGCATTCCCTGGTGGGTGAATAGATCAGGCTTCCCGCCGGATAGTGCACTTCTCTGGAATCCCGGCACACCCTCTCCTGCTGCTCTTTTGTCAAATGTTCCCAGAAAGGTGTCTGCACCAGAACTTCTTTTATTCTATCTTCCATTTTTGTATCCTTCCCTTGCAATTCCATTTTTTAGCCCTTACAATAAGATATGCATGTGAAATATGAAAAAAGGAGAAAATTCCTTTATGAGACAAAAGAAACTTTCTGATTACCTGCTGCGCTTTGCCGTTCTTCTGGCCGTCATACTCCTCGTCCTCCGGCTGACCTGCCCTTCCCAAACGCGGATCGCCTGTGTGGGGGACAGCATAACCTACGGCGCCACGATCCGGGACAAAAGCCACGACAGTTATCCCGCACAGCTTGGAACTATGCTCGGCCGGAAATATTCCGTAAAAAATTTCGGTGCCAGCGGATACACACTTCAGGAAAGCTGTGACAGACCTTATACGAGCCACAAGCGGTACAAAAAAAGCCTGGACTTCAAACCGGATGTGGTGCTGATCATGCTGGGGACCAACGATACAAAGCCCTATAACTGGATCAGCACAGAGGCATTCCAGGATGATTACCGGCAGTTGATCCTCTCCTACCAGGAGCTGCCATCCAGACCGGATGTCATTCTCATGACGCCTGCCTCTGTATTCCCGGAGAATTTCAATCCTGCAAAGCCCTATAAGATACGGGCCGGCGTAGCCGGCGAATCAGCAAAAGCAGTCCGTGAGCTCGCCAAGGAACTGGGACTGCCTTTTATCGATATTCATGAGGTGACTGCCAGCCACCCCGAATTTTTCCTCCAGGACGGTGTCCATCCCAACGAATTGGGAGCCAAAGCCATTGCCCGGACTGTCTATGAGGCCCTGAAGGATTGGGGGTACTAAGCTTTCCCTCTCTTTTCATCAATATACCACATATCAGGAAGTTATTCCAGTACAGAATATTTTAACCGGTCTGCCGGCACTACTTTTTCATACGGTCAGCGCAGTCAATACGCAGACCTGTCTGAACTGTTACGTTTTGCCATCTCTGTGCGGATCACCGGCAATTCTTTGTCCAGGCGGTAAAACAGCATAAGTACAGAGCACAGGGCCACACAGATAACGGGAATCCAGTTGTAGCAAAAGCTGATCGCGCTCTGTGCACCTGCTGACTGCACGGCTTTTGCCGCATCGAATCCGCCTGCCGCAAGAATCCAACCCATAACTGCCTGTCCAAGACCGAGTCCCAGCTTCTGGGCTGTGCTGACGCCTGCATTGCCCATTCCCACAGCCACAACACCGTTCTTCCACTCTCCGTATTCAATCGTATCTGACACCATTCCAAAGGCCATACCGCCGGCAGCCCCTAACCCCACGCCTTTTACTGCGTTAAAGAAAATAAGTAACGGAAGGTTTGTACCGCACAGGCCTGTGCCTGCGAATCCCGCCATCATAGCAATAAGACCGACCTGATAGGTTCTGTGTTTTCCGAATTTCTTCATGAATGCCGGTGTGAGGAACATGATGCCGAACTGTGCGATGGACAGCGCGTTGTTGATCGGGGTGTAGAAGCCTATATCCCCGAGAACATACTGCGCATAGTAGGCTGCCGCCACTGCGTACATGACAATGACAAAGAAAATCAGGAACATGCAGACTGTCATCAGAACCCAGTATTTATTTTGGAACAGGGATTTTACGGCTTTCCTTGCAGGTACGGATTTTTCTTCTTTTTCCCCTTCTGACTGTTTTTCCATGTTTTTTACGCGTTCCTTTGTTCCGAAGAAACAGAGGATACTGGCAGCAATGACAATTATGCCTACAATCATAAAGGCTTTTGTCCATGCTTTCTGTGTGTAGATATCACCGTCTCCGAATTTGTTCAGCCAAGTGAGGAAGAAGGTGTTCATGGTGATGTTCGCCAGTGTCTGGAAAATCATGTTCATGTTGCCCAGCAGACCACGGTCAAAGTCATTCTGGGTCATAAGGTAATTCATGGAAGTATACGGAACATACATAGCTGTGTAGAATACGGCGTTTACCAGGTTATACATGATAAATATGTAGACGTATTTTATAAATCCGGTCATGGATGCCGGGATACAGAACAGCAGCAGTGTGGAAACTGCCAGCGGAATACACATGCGCACCAGCCAGATCCTGGCCTTGCCGTGTTTGGATTTGGTGTGGTCCACGATTCCGCCCATGATCAGATCGCTGATACCGTCAAATACTTTTGACAGGGCAATGATCGTGCCTGCCACACCTGCATCCACGAAGGATACATTGGTCAGATAGATCATAAAGAAGGCTGACATGATGCCGTTTACCCACGCCATACCATAGTTGCCGATACCGTAGCCGATGCGTTCGCTCCAGCCTAATTTTGCTTTGGGGTCATTATGTTTTGATGCATAACTAAACATTTTCTTCTCTCCTTTTCAGGGCAGTGTTTGGTCTTTACTGCCTCAGTTGTAACGCTTCAGCCACGTTACCCTCAGTTTTCATAAAACCGCATGTCCTTCCAGAGTTCCATAAGCTTACTGAAATCCCGTATTTCTGTCCTGCTCACTCTGTCAAAGACACGGACCGGGGTGTGATATCCCGTGTATTTTGGCCAGTTCTCTTTATCGGGTTCCCCTGTTTTTATAAACCGGACCCAGGAACTGTGCATAGCTTCTATCAGCGTGTCTGCGGTTTCCTCCGTTTCCCCGTCAAAGATAAATCTGCTGAAAGCAAATTCTTTGTCGGCGAACATACAGGGAAGTTCATAAGCGTGGGAGGCTCCCATCCCTGTACTTTTCCCGGATCTTGAAACAAATTCAAAGCTATACAGCCACACATCCCCGTATGCTTTCTGGGCCTGCGCTGCCTTCAGGGAAGGCATACGAAAAGCGTAGTCTGTGGCAAAATTTATAAACGGTTTTAACTGTTCCGCCGGGACTTCTCTTTGTCTGTCTGATACTTCTTTCAGCTTCTGTTCTTCCGGGGAAGACTGGTAATAACGGATCATTTCCGGAAGCGCGGCGGCATGTCCGTTCTTCTCAAACATAGCAGCAGTCATGGCCCAGTTGTTTGGAAACCCCGTCTTTTCCGGATGGACGAACAAGGTTCCCTCATGCTTGTTGGTACCGATGAGAAGCTTTACTCCCTCTGCGCTGCCGCTGCGGATGGCATCAATGGGGCGTACGGGAAGCAGATCGTCCTGTATAGGGCCGGGAAGAAAGATTCCCGGGTTTTTGTACTGGTGCTTTTCTGCCACATAAGTATTGCCTTTCTGCAATTCAAAGGGATTTATGGTTCTGAGCTTCTGCAGATCCCCCACGTTCCACCTCATGCCTTCCAGAAACAGATCTGTATTCTCTCCGGCTGTCCTGTGGGTGGCAATACAGTTCGGCAGGGGGCTTTGTGCGATTGCCTGGCTGAACATACCTTTTACGGCGGGAGCTGCCAGCATATTGATCACAGAGGCTCCGCCGGCTGATTCTCCGGCTATGGTGATGCGGCCGGGGTCGCCGCCGAAAGCTTTTATATTTTCATGGATCCAGGTTATGGCAAGAATCTGGTCAGATACACCGCAGTTACTCTCAAAATCTTCACAGCCGGGGTATGTTGTAAAGTCATAAAATCCCAGTACATTTAAACGATACTGAACGGAGACAAAGACAATACCTTTTTCCGCAAATGAGACACCGCTGTAAAGGGGAACGGACGCTGATCCCGTATTGTATCCACCGCCGTGTATCCACACAAGAACCGGCAGATCCTTTCCCTCCATGGGGCGTCTTATGTTCAGGGTAAGGCAGTCTTCGCTGCCTTTTAACTGTCCTTCGTCCAGTCGGACAGCTTCTTTTCCATAGTCTCCGGCATCATAAATCCCTTGCCATGGAGCCACAGGCTGTGCTCTTTTAAAGCGCAGGCTGCCAACGGGAGGCTGTGCAAATGGGATGCCCAGATATTCCACCAGATTGTTTCTCAGATAGCCTTTTACTTTCCCGGATGTTGTATTTACCACGTATTCTTTCATTGCGGTTTCCTCATGATTTCTTCCTTAAAAGTGCCACTTTTTTCCCTGCTGCAGCTAGGTCTTCGTTACCGCCCGCTGCCTCCTGTAAGACATATGCCTTTAATCTTGGTCTGCAGTTCTTATGGGGTTCCTCGAAAAATCCGAAGTACACTTCTGCCCGGCCGCCGATCTGGTTTTTCTCTATGCCCTGCTTTTCCAGCATTCCTGTCTCGGTCAGCAGCCGGAAATTATAGATAGTCCGGACATAAGGGAGTTCTCCCGCAAGCTGCAGCAATTTACGTGTATATTCAGCCTGCATTTTTTCAAGCTTGGGATCTCCGCAGTCTGTAAAACCTGTTTCCGTTAGGATGACCTGTTTCTCTGCATCACCGTATTTGCACATGACACGATATGCTGCGTCGTTATAATCCTTCCACAGATAGTCCGGTTCCTCAATGTGCAGGAACAGATCCGCCTCTCTTTTATCCTGGCAGGTACTCATCTGATAGGGGTGCCATGCCACCAGGTCAAAGTAATCATCCGGGTCTGTGGACCAGAATTTTCCTGACCGGATGCGGCTGTAAATCTTGTCCAGAGTCCACGCGATTCCATACATGGGCGGCAGGAAGTCCGGCAGATTTCCTCCCAGCCAGGGCGTGCTCAGCGCCGGGGAAAAGGAAACAACTTTTGCATTGGGGTTCGCTCTTCTGATGCCCTTTGCGGCAAAATACATGAGGTCAACCGCTATGTCCAGCTTCTCCTCCGGGCTAAACGGCTCTGACATATCGCTGTCAAGAAATCCGTCAGGCTGCAGAAATGCATTGATGTTCCACTCGTTCCCCACCTCCCACTGGGACACCTGTGGAAACAGGGATACCATGGTAAACCAGGACTGCTCCAGCATCTCAAGTGTCTGACGGTAAAGACTGCCTTCTGTCAAATCCCGCCTTGGAACTGCATGCCCTGTATGCTGAATACATCCCTCCGGCAGAAACCACTCGTGGCTCATGCCCGTCACTTCCAGATCCAGCTCCACTGCCCTGTCCAAAAGCTCTGTATGAGCGGAAACAGCCTCCTCATCAGGTGTAAGAGGGTCCTTCAGGATCTCTGTCAGATGCATCCAGGAACGGTATGCCGTACATCCCAATGCCTTTACCAAATCCAGATATTCTGCTGCCGGTACATGGGTATCCCGCTCCCGCTGGATCAGCGGTTCCCCGATTCCGTAAAAACGTTCTGAAATCATGTGCTTTCTCCTTTGATTGTCTTGTGTTTTGATGTATTTATAATAGCAGTGGACGGGAAATTGATATACTGTTATTTTGTTGTTTTTGTAATTATTTTGTTGTAATAATGGTGTTGTGTGGGGATGGGGAAAGGAGGAAGAGAGCATTTAGGGATGGGCGGAAAATATATAATTATCTGGTAAAATAATAAAAACCCTTTTGCATACAGACTGCTGCTCTGGTGTTACAGCCTGTATGTAAAAGGGGTTGTGTAATAATGTTATTTTTTGTTTCAATCCACATTCGGTAATTTCACAGCGTATGATTACGTCATATATGGATGCGAGGCTTGCTCTCATGTCCGTGAAGGATACGGTTTCTCCCTGTCCGTCACTGCCGCTGAGTTTGTTTTGGCGATTTATGCCTCCGCCTATAAAGGTGAGGAAATTTTCACACAGGCGCAGGCAGCACCTCTATATCTTCCGGTACCGTATACTCCACTTTACAGTTCCCATGTTCCAATTTCCATGACACCTGTATATCACCCACCGGTGTTTTTACTTTCCCTGACGCATGTGTCAGATATCCCGCTGTGGGAGCAATGCGGACTTTTCGGAATCCGGGTTTTGCGGGGCGTACCCCAAGCGTGACGCAGGGCAGTTCATATAAAATAAGAGCACCCCATCCGTGGCATTCACTCCTGGCATATGCCTCTGCTTCCACACAGGTCGTGCAATGATTTCTGACCATATTTCTCCATATCTCCCAATACTGGTTTGTATATTGATACAGTCCTGTCTTTTCCAGAGCCCGGAAGAGATAGAAACACATGGCAACGGTACACTGGGTATACTTCTTATTTTTTATGGTTTCCAACAGATTCCCGGTCCCGGTAATTGTATCTACAGTATCTGTCAAAACCGCAAACACCTGGCAGTGCTGACTGTATTCCTCGACTCCGGGGCCGTCCTGAAGCATACTATTTTTCCCTGTACAATAGGTTCTGACAGCATTCCTGACTTTTTCCGCCTTTTCCGAAAATCTGTGCGCCTCTTCCCTTCGGTCCAAAAATAACGCCAGCTTTGCAGCATGCTGAAGGCCGTAAATATATAATAGACTTTCCATTGTAATTGGTCCATTCACCCCGGCCGGAGGCATTCCTGTGGTGTCGTTCCACTCCTCTGCCCAATCAATAAAAGACCAGAAGGGAGTCTCCATATTCATTCCTCCGATTTTCCCCACATATCCCTGCGGGGTCAGATTTCTATCAAAAAAGTTTAAGATCTGATGAATTGCCGGCATGTGTTCCTCTATCAGCTTTTTGTCACCGAAATACATCATGTGGTCATAGACCATCAATATATAATAAACGGAAAATCCGGGAATCACATTGGGATTGCAGTTCGGATAGCAGCAATTCAGCAGACCGTCATACCGCTGGGAACGTTTTAAATCGTCCAGACATTTCCTGGCTAGTCTGTCATCCGCACTGACTGCATATGTGTAGAGAATCTGCTGCCTTGCATCCATTATATACTGGAGCTGCTCATAAAAAGGACAATCCTCGTAGCTTTCATGCATACACCGTCTCAGAGTTCTTTCGCTGATATCCCAAATGTCTGCTAAAGTGTTATCGGAGGTTGTAACCTCTGTCTGCACCTGCAGAGGGTATCCTGTTTCTTCGTAATGCATGCTGCAGAGTGTAAGCGGTTCCTGTCCTGTAATGATGTGCAGCCGTATAAAACGGAAGGTACGGAACCAATAAGGTTCATAAGTTTCCGGCATATCCGGACTGCCAAATCCCCCCACAGAATATGTGTCTTCATAGCCCTGCAGATGGCCGTTCATGTTATCTGCTCGGTCTCTTTTTACCGGAATTTTTTCCGGTCCTGTAAAACCATTTTGGACGTAAGCTTCCGAATAGAGGAATTGCACTTTGGAGCCTTTTCCGTGACAAAATTCTGTTTTCAAATATCCTGTCATTTCTTCTCCTGCGTCAAGTTCTATGATTTCTTCGGTTTCTGCAGGGAATTTTAAAGTTCTTTTTCCATTTATAAAATCTGACCAATCCTGACCGGTATATCCGGATTTTTTAACATCCATAACACCGGAAAACTGACGCTCTTTCCGGTACATAAACGGGATAGTCCGGGGATATAAATTACCCGGGCTGATGGCTTTTGAAATCTGTTTATTGATATACGGTCTTGCCGCATCCCATAGGCTGTCATCATAGGTATCTGTCTTCCAGCCAAAGAGTTCCGGATTTCCTATAGCATTTTCATGTATGATCAGGGGAGCAAAACGTTCCTCTTCCCGAATAAATAAGACGGAATCATCTTTTTTGCATTTCCAGGATGCGTCGGCGGACAACGCATATTGTTTTCCGCTGACAGTCCGTATTTCCCCCTTCACGTTCAGGCCCGGTACCGGTGTACGGAACATTCCGTGATTTCCTTTTTCCGGGTCCTGGGGATAGCGGAGAACAGAGACTGCGATTACATTTATACCCTCTTTCAGATATGGCATTATGTCAATGGTATCATAAAACCATATCTGCAGATCGCCTCTGGAAGGTCCTGCCTCTATGAATTTCCCATTGATATATAGTTTATAGCGGGTGTCTGCGGATATGTGCAGGGCGGCTTCCTTTATTTTTCCGTCTATGTCTATTGATTTGCGGAAAAACACGATTCGCGGATTTTCCTTGTCTTCCGAATTCCAGGACGGGCTCCAGATCCAGTTTGAATCTTTCAGATATTCCATGGCAAACTCCTTTAGATAGTATGATTGTTGGCAGATTGACTAATGTCTTTCTGCCTGTGATTTTTCCTGTTTTGTTGATGGGAACGGGTCTGTAATATTGGGGAATATAGGTATGTATGGATTGCCGTTACCACCGCTTCTGTTCCGTTTTTTGAAGATTCGTCGCTCCACTCATGGTTGTCATTCCACTCATAGTGGCAGCGAATCCTCAGTTATTTTGTTGAAGATATCTTAACAGGAATCTACAAATGGATATATCTGTATTTTGATCTTTTTGATTTTATTTTGTTCTTATTTTATTAGTGCTGTCTTTCTTTTGTTACTTTTTGCTATTCCTACGTTCTTTTGTCATTCCTCATATTTTATACATTTTTGTTTTTTCTATTTTTCTTCCAGAAATTCCGTTGGTTTATAGGATTCCCGGTACTGTCTTGGTGTCATGTTCTTTTTCGCTTTGAAAATTTTTCCAAAGTAACTTTGTGACGGAAAATTGACGTACTCTGCTATTCTCGGAATCGATTCCTCTGAATAAATCAAAAGGTTTGCAGCACGTTCAATTCTTATATCGTTCACATAGTCCTGGATACATATGCCTGTCTCTCTTTTGAAAATTCGTGATAAATAACTGCTGCTGATTCCCAGCTTACCTGCAATATCATCCAGATATACTTTTTCTTTGAAATGCTTCTTTACATAATCCTTACACTGCTCTGTATAACTGGAAGTATGGCGCTTAGTCTTCAGCTCACAGACACGTTTTGTAAGTTCCTCTATGGCATGATTCCGATAGGCAAGAATCTGCATTATATCTTTACATTCTGACCCTTTATTAATGTAATACCCGCTCATGCGATAAGCCGCATATGGCATTAATCCGCCCTCAATCGCCGCGCGAGCACACAAAGTCACACCTACAACCAGCATATTCCGCCAATGGGTCAGCTCACTGGCTCCCAGTTTTCCGACTTCCGCATCCATATCTTTTGACAAACGGACTGCCTCTTCCACATTCCCCTCACGCACCATATCCAGAAGTTTCCTCTCTTCCTGATAGGAATGGCGGTAAAAGTCTTCTTCCTCAGACTTTAAGGTAAACAAAATCTGCTCTTCCGTTTCTTGTTCTTTCGTGACCGGAACCAGATGATTGGCATCCAACAGCTGCTGATCCGTGTATTCTGCATCGCACACAATTTTTGCAAGTATGCAAACTGTCTGAAGTATTTCAGTAACCGTAAACTGGCGAAGGTTCTTCTCTGCATCTTCCGGTATACCATATGCGCGATAGAACTTGTGTCTTTCGATTTTATTAAAGAAAACCGTGCACATTGGACCAGCCAGATAGTACGCATCTGGCGCCTTGATACAAACAAAATAGGCCTGGTAATCGTCTTTACAGATATATGGAACTGTTTGTTTTTCTGCATTTTCTGCCAGGAAACACTGCAGTTCTGCGCAATGGTGTAAAGGATTGTGAGCAGAATTTTTCTGATATGAAATGATGTTGTTATCTTTTAAAGAAAATATACCAACGCCCTGCAGCTCTGACAGGTGCGTTAACAGGTATCGGGTTTGTGGCGTTTGGCTCTTCTGCATTGTTTCAAACCTTCTTTGCTGTTTTTTTACTGATGGCTTTTTCTGCTGGCTGCAGCCGGATCAGATTTTCTTCTGACGCCGCAAAGTCTCCAGAAAGGCCCGGCAGCCTTCAACAATGTCGGAATATGTTGTTTCAAAATCCCCTGTATACCATGGATCTGCGATGTCTCTGGGATGCTCTGAAAAATCCAGCAGGCGGCAGATCTTATGTTCCGGATCGTGGCCTGCAATGCGGTTCATGTTACGGATATTCCACGCATCCATGCCTATGAGGTAATCATATTTTGCGTAATCTGATTTTTTCATCTGCACCGCGTATTTGCCCGCTGTGGAAATGCCTACTTCACGAAGTTTGTTCCGTGTTCCGTGGTGTACCGGATTGCCGATTTCTTCTGTGCTGGTGGCAGCGGATGCGATGTAGAAATTGTTGGATAGGTTTTCTTTTTGGGTTATGTCTTTTAGGACAAATTCGGCCATGGGGGAACGGCAGATGTTGCCGTGGCAGATGAATAGTACTTTTATCATTTTTCTATAACTCCTTATAGGGTCTGTATTTCTTCTCAAACGCTTGATTTTACAGGATTTCTGGTCTAATCCGAAGTCCTCGTTTTTCAGAGTATTTTCTCAAATTGCTTCATGTTTTTCTTTCTCTCTCAGCGAAAGTTCCCGCTTTTTACCTTTGGGGGTTGGGTCATTCCTGTCTAAACGCCAACTATAAACATTTTTCTCTTTTCCGTCCTCATCAATATAACGGAACCGATACCTCCCGTCTGTACGCTGGTACTCACCCTCACGCAAAATCCGATTGCGGTTATCTCGTCTTTTCTCACTCATCGAATCTCTCCTTTCAAAAAAAGGAGAGCCAGACTTGCAAGATTATTGTACCACAAGTTTGACTCTCCGTATAGTTTTATCATAGGATATCGGCAATCTGCCATTCTCTTTTTTCAGAAACTTTTTATACTGCAGTTGCCTGATCCAGATACCGTTCAAATTTCTGTCTTTTTATCAATGCTCTGTTTCCGTTCCTCACATAGAAATCTTCATTGGGATGTTCGTCAATGAGCATTCTCAGCTTGCCTTCTCCAATATGATAATATCCGGCAGCTTCTTCAATGGTCAGCGTATATCTACACCAAACTGGAATATCTGCATAATTTTTTTCATTTTATGTCAGTATTTTCGCAAGAAATTCCTTCGTCCGTTCATTCTCTGGCCGCCCAAATAGTTCTCTTGGCGGCCGGTCCTCCAGAATCACGCCGTGATCAATGAACAACACCCTATCACTTACTTCTCTGGCAAATCCCATTTCATGTGTTACAACAATCATCGTCATTCCGCCTTCTGCCAGTTCTTTCATAACGTGAAGTACCTCCCCGACCATCTCCGGATCGAGAGCAGAAGTCGGCTCGTCAAAGAGCAGGACTTTTGGATTCATTGCCAGCGCACGTGCAATGGCCACGCGCTGTTTCTGTCCGCCGGACAGCTTATTCGGATAGGTGTCCGCCTTGGACTCTAAACCGACCTGCCTCAGCAGTTTCAATGCTTTCCCGGAGCTTTCCTCCTCGGACAGTCCCAGTACTCGCATCGGAGCCAGCATAATATTACGTTTTACTGTCATATTAGGAAAGAGGTTAAAATGCTGGAATACCATTCCCACTTCCTTGCGGTAATCATCAATCTTCAGTCCCGAATCCAGGATATCCCTGCCGTCCACTTCTATACTTCCGCCGTCAGGCTGTTCTAGGAGATTGATGCATCTCAGGAAGGTGGATTTTCCTGATCCGGACGGTCCGATCACGCAGACACACTCGCCTTTTCTGATTTCCGTACTGATATCTTTCAGTACCTGTACCTGCCCGAAACTTTTCTGCAGATGTCTGATCTTAATCACTGTCCCTCAGCCTCCTTTCAAACTTCCCGAGCAGGATTGTCAGAAGTTTTACAATAACATAATAAATCACTCCTGCGGCGACAAGCGGAATAAACATCTGATATGTTCTGGAGGACACATAGCTAGCCGCTTTCGTAAGATCCAGAATACCCACATAGCCAAGAATAGACGTCTCTTTGATCAGCTGGACAAATTCATTTCCGAGTGCCGGGAGGATATTTTTCACTGCCTGGGGCAGGATTACAAATGACATGGTATCCGTATATGACATTCCAAGCGATCTGCCTGCCTCTGTCTGTCCTTGATCCACAGCAAGAATACCGCCGCGGATCACCTCGGAAACATAAGCTCCGCTGTTAATCCCGAAGCTGACCACGGCCGCCACATATCCCAGTCGGCTGTGGAACACTGCAAAATAAATAATCATCAGCTGCAGCACAGACGGAGTTCCGCGGATAATGTCCACATACAACGCCGCAATGCATGCCACGATACTCTTTCGTTTCATCCGGTCGGCTCGAAGTCTCACAATCGCTACAAACAGACCGATCAAAGTCCCAACCAATGTGGAAAGTATTGAGATCAGAATCGTAATCTCCACACCACTCACATAATACTGCCAGCGGTTTTCATCTAGGAAAATAAATTTCAGTTTTCCCAGGAAACCCTGCTCTTCATCTGCGGCAGCCGTATCTTCTCCCTCACCGGAGAAATATTTTTCATACAGTTCATCATATGTGCCGTTTTCTCTTACCTTAGCCAGCCCTTCGTTAATCAGTTCAGTAAGTACGGTATTCCCTTTCTGGATGCAGAATACCGTATCTTCTTCTGTCCCCGGCACCTCCGTATATGTAATACCGGTCATCTGGTCGCAGTAAATCTCGGCCATGATTGTATCTATCACGACTGCGTCCGCTCCCTGGTTCATCAGTTCCATAACTGCGCTGGACGCCGTCTTAAAACGTTTCACATCAGCATCTTCCACCATACCGTAATCTGTATTTTCACCAGATACGATCAGATCACTCATAGAACCTTCCAGAACTGCCACTGTCTTTCCTGTCAGATCCGCGAATTCGGTAATGTCTGCACCTTCATTGCAGATGATACTCTGGGAACCGGTATAGTAAACATCTGAAAAATTTACACTTCTCTCCCGTTCCTCCGTCGGTCCCACCGCAGCTGCGATAATCTGTATATCTCCTGCTTCCATTGATCCCATCAGCGAATCAAATGGCAGGTCGTTCCAGACCAGTTCAATCCCCTGTACCTCAGCAATGGCTTCAAGCAGGTCATAATCAAATCCTGTCAGTTCTCCGTCACTGTCCCGGTATTCAAAAGGTGAATACTCGGCATTTGTTCCCACCACGATTTCTTTCGTCTGCTCCGCCGCATTCAGAGTAAACATCCCATCTGCGGGCAGTAAAACTGCGGAGCCGGCAATTGTCAGAGCTGTCAGAAGCAGGAACAGGATTCCTCTCTTTTTCTTTATAATCAATCTCACATTTGCTTCCTTTTCTCTTTGCTGCCCTGCCGGATCACAGGGCGGATTCTGTTTCTCAGTTTCAGATAATATATGGCTCGTACGCTTTTATATTCCGCAGATCCGCTGCTGCCGGATTATTGAAATAATCAAACTCCGTGATTTCCTGTCCGAGATACCCCATGTAGTTATGACGTTTCAGCGCTCTCAAGAACTCTTCGAGGTCGTGGGTCCCGTCGCCCCAGATAAGATGTCCGTACGGATTGCCATCAATAAAGTGCATATGGATAATATCTTCACCCAGAACGTCAAACCACTGGTCGATAGTCTCTCCTGCGACTCCCATAGCCGTCGTGTCGATCATTGCTTTGAGATTTGGATGGTTTACTTCATCCAGCATCCGTTTTACATCCTGCACTGTTGTAGCCAGATTGGATTCCTGCGGCCGCAAAGATTCCATTGCCAGACGTATGCCGCGCTCTTTCGCGTATTCTGCAAGCATGGACAGCATCTCTCTTGAACGTTTCCACGCTTCCTCACGTTCTTCATTCCAGTATCCCCATCCGGAATTGATGGCCATTATCTCCGCGCCCAGTTCTTCGCCTGCATCCATCGCCTTCTTAAAGTACCCAAGGCTCTTTTCAAACTGCTCTTTCTCCTGTGCGGCAAACTGATACTGATATGTACAGTTTTCCGGTGTGATGACACGGAGTGTCAGATCCCGGTCATTCAGAAGTTTTCTCACTCTTTTACAATCTGAATATTCCAGATAGCTCAGGAAAAAATGCGGTGTTCCGGGCCAGAATTCAATCGTCCGGATTCCCGCCGCTGCCTGTGCATCCAGAAAGTACTCCAGTGAATAAAACAGGTAATGGATATTCATTCCTGCAATCTGTTCTCTTTTGATCATTTTTTCCAAAGTCGTTCTCCTTTGGATCCTTCCCGGATCCTTTGTTTTTATTACTCAATCTTGCTTCCCATATATTTGTGAAATTCCGGATCTTTCGGCAGGTTCAAGTCTATCCCTCTTGCTCTTGATGCGAACACAAAAAGCATTTGCTGTGGCAGCATATACTCCAGCACAGAAAAATCAGGATCATTGATAAAATGGCAGCACAGAACATTCGCGCACTGGCCTTCCGAACAGGCAGTCTCCGGAAGATTTACCGCATAATGCCGGTATCCTTTCTCCCTGTAATAGCCGTACAATTTCTCCATTCTCATTTTTTCATATCCGTCTGCCGGAAACAGGTACAGAAAATCCGTATCCTCTGTCACTGCATTGTATATTCCATGCATAAATTCCTCTGCTTCATACCCCCTGACAGGGAATCGGCAGGTCTCGGAAAATTTCAGACACCCCTCCAGAAGTGATGCCCGCATGCTGCTTCCGGTGATTAGCATCAGATCCCTGCTATTCACAAGTTTATCCGCTGTTCTTTTACACCATCCGAAGCTTTCTTCAAGAATCCCCGGCATATTGCCGGTTACCCTGCGGAGCCGGCTGATATATTCCGCTTTCTGCATGCCGGTAATCCTGCCCGTTTTCTCAGCAGCCATAATAAAAAAAAGGAACAGTGTCAGAACGGTAGCTGTATATCCTTTGGTCGTGGCTCCGGCATCTTCATACCCGCATTCCACATAAAGAACAGCCTCTCCGTGCCGTGTAATCTCCGTCTCATACTCTCCTGTCACTGCAACCGTGCAAAATCCCTTTTCCCCCGCCGCATCAAGCGCTCGGATGACTGCTGTGCTCGTGCCCTGCTGCGAAATTCCGATCACCAGTGCTTTGTCTGAGACAACATCCATCTCTTCCATAACTGTTACTGGGTATACGGGAGTCACCCGTATACCCAGCAGTTTCTGTGCAAAGACAGAGGCTCCGACAGCTGCATTGTAGGATGAGCCGGATCCTGTCAGAATGACCTCACTGATCCCTCCGCGGATTCCATCCCTGTCGAATATTTTCCCGCAGTCCTGCAGGACAGACGCCTGACCCTCAATAATTCTGCTCAGAATATCCGGTGTTTCACCGATATATTCCAGTGCGTCTCCATGATAGATCATCAGTCCTCTCCTCTTTTTTGTTTTATATTTCTCTTGTAATTGTCTTTCCGTATCCGAAAGCACCGTCCAATGTGCATACATGCGCGGCAAATTTGGATGCTTCTGCTAGAGACGTCCGGATCGCATCCGGTTTCTCTGCACCTTTCTTTAACTGATCGATATAGCAGTCCATGAAAGAAGTAAGGAACGAATCCCCTGCCCCCATGGTATCCACAACCTCATCGATCATTGTCGCCGGCTGTACATAAAACTGCTCTCCGTCATACATGATGCATCCCTTTGATCCTCTTGTAAGAGATACCAGTTCCGGTCCCAGAGAATACATAAATTTCAGATGTTCTTTCGCCGCGTCTTCATCGCCGTCAAAGGAACAGAATGCATATGTCACATAGGGCGCATATTTTTCGTAATATTCTTTTGAAGAATCGTCCGAGAAATCAAAGGAAATCCTGATTCCCGCCTCTTTCATCGGCTTTAACTGTGATTCTGTATAGCAATAATTTCCGGTGTGGACAAAGTCAAACTGTTTCATATACTCCAGATCAAACCGATCCAGAATATACGGTGTCTTACCTCTGACTCCGCCCTCATTGTAATCACCGAAAATGCGGTCACCCTCATTCAGAGTACATTTGGACCATCCGTTCTCTCCGACCAGCTGTTTGCATTTAACTGTTTCAATCTCAAGCTCCTGCAGCACGGAAATAACAAACTCAGCAATATCGTCACTTCCAAAATATCCCATATATGCAATACGGTTTGCTCCGAACATTCTGGAATAAGCACAGAGGTTTACACAGTTTCCTCCCGGATACATCATGTGCGAATGCTCATAAATATCTACTACGTTATCGCCAAATCCTAAAACATTTGTATTATATTTTGCCATCGCTATTCTCCTTAATACTCTACAACACCCATGTATCTTCTCATATCAAGCGGATGTCTTCTCTTATCCTGAAGTCCTGTACGGTATGCAACAGTCATTGCATAGAATACCATCGGACAGAAATATTCGTTTACGCTCTCGTCGATCGCATCAATGCCAAGTTCGACTGCATCAATAACTTCATATTTCTTCGCATATTTTTTAAGGAATGTGAGTGCCCTTTCATCCATAACTCTTGCCTTGCCGGTTCCCATAAGCAGGATATAAAGATGATCTTCATCTGTACACTCGAACGGGCCGTGGAAATATTCTCCTGAGTGCAGGTAGCAGCAATCCATCCACTGCATCTCCTGAAGAGAACAGATGGAGAATCCATATGCCTGTGAGTAGGAAGCGCCGGATCCCATGATGTAGAGGAACGGTTCATCGAAATATTTCTCTGCGAATACCCATGTACGGTTCTGTACTTTCTTCACAGCTGCGCGTACGATACCGTCAGCCTTCTCCAGTCCGTCCAGGACTGCTTCATATTTTGTATATCCAGGCTCCTGCATCTTCATCAGCTCATTTAATACTCTGATAACGATGCCCTGCGGCCTTTCTCTTTCATTTGTATCATCTTCCCAGCTGTATACGACCGGATTCATATCCTCCTGTGCGCAGATTGATTCCGGATTGTGTGTCATAGTGATGATTGCGGCGCCTCTTTCTTTTGCAAGTCTGGCAGCTTCAACGGTCTCTTTTGTATTTCCTCCATGTGAACACAGGATAACGAGTGCTCCTCTTTTCAGAAATTTTGATGGTGATACGGTCATTTCTCTTGCTGTCAGCCAGTGTGAATGCATTGTCTCTGACTCAGAATTTATAAAATAGTACCCCGGATACAGATCTACAAGAGAACCCCCGCAGGCTGTAAGGAATACATCGTTGATCTTTCCCTGTTCCTCATAGATTTTTTTGATAAGTTCTTCCGGTCTATTGCTCATAATTCAATTCTCCTTTTCTACTTTTATAAAATATTTTTTTAAATTGCACAAGAATTGTGCACCTTCTATATCTTCTCGCGTTCCTCCGCGATATATCATAATTTAAAGGCCTGCTGATATTGTACAGAATGCAATTGCAAGTACTGCAAGAATAATCCATACTTTCCAGATTGTTTTCCACCACTGTGCAAAGGATACCCGGCACACCGCAAGTCCTGCCACTGTTGTTCCCGCTACAGGGCTCAGCAGATTCGTAAGCTGATTTCCGTACTGCAGTGCTGTAACTGCCGCCTCCGGATTTACGCCGTGAAGATCGCAAAGCGGTGCCAGAATCGGAATAGAAAGAGCAGCCAGTCCTGAAGAGGACGGAACAAGCAGTGTCAGCAGAGACTGAACCACATAGAGTACAGCTGCAAATACAACGTTATTCGAATTTGCCACCAGATTACTCAAGGCATTCAGAATCGTATCAATAATTTTTCCGTCCTGAGCCACTACCATAATACCGCTGCAGAAACCAATTACCATAGCGGCAAATGCGATATCCTTAACACCTGTAATAAACTCTTCCGCAATCTCTGTCTCAGTAAGTCCACCGAAGATTCCCATCAGAATCCCCATTCCAAGGAAACACATAGAAAGTTCATTCATATACCATCCAAAATTAACCAGTCCAAACACAACGATGACCATACCGATCACGAATGTTGCAAGCACCAGTTTCTGGCGAAGTGTCATATTCTGATTAAAATCAACATCTTCTCCACCCATTTCCTTTTTCTTGTGCAGATCATCCTGAAATGTAATTGAATTTTCAGGATTTTTCTTAATTTTCATAGCACGCCATGTAACAAATGCAATGATAACTGCCATCATAATTACCCACTGGATCATACGGAAAACCAGCTGCGGATTTCCCTGAATCCCGGCAATTCCCTGTGCCACTAGCACGCAAAACGGATTCACTGTTGATGCCGCATATCCGACTGTCGCCGACAGACAGACTGTCATAAATGTAGTCATGGAATCATACCCCATTGCAAACATTATCGGCATAATCAGCAGATAGAATGGAACAAGTTCGTCCGACATACCGAATGTACTTCCTCCCAAACCGAACAGGGCCATCAGGATCGGTATGATCAGCACATCCTTTGAACCGAGTTTTTTAACAACTTTCTGAATTCCCATATTCAGCGCGTTTGTCTTTGCCATGATCTGGAACACTCCGCCAATGATAAAAACAAAAGCAAGTACCTCTACCATCGACTGAATGCCTTTTCCTGGAGCCATCAGCACCTCAGTGATTCCCTGTCGGAGACTCGTACCATCTTCTGTGATTTTTGCAACAGTATGATAGGTTCCTGCAACTGCGACTTCTCTTTCACCTGTAGAAGTCTCCATGATCGTCCTCTCAAATTCACCGCTTGGCAGGATCCAGGTGAGGATTGCCACAACGATTATCAGGAAGAAGATCAGAGTGATTACATGAGGCATATGTATCTTGAATTTTTTCTTCTCTGCCATTACTCTCTTCTCCTTTTATTTTTTATATACAGTCTTTCCGTCCATGATTGTCATAACTACGCCTGCGCTTTTTACATTTGCAGAATCTGCGTAAAGAAAATCTCTGTCAAATACTGTAATGTCTGCAAGCTTCCCTTCTTCAAGCGTTCCGAGCTTATCTTCCATAGAAAGGTTTCTGGCTCCACCGATGGTCCATGCTTTCAGCATTTCCGATACTGTAATGGTATTTTCCGGCTGGAACGGAGTATCCAGACCATCCAGATATCCGCCGCACGAGTAATAGATTGACTCCGGCAGACTTGTGATCAGAAGAGGCAGATCCGTCGCCCCGCTTAATATCATACCAGAATCCTGCATCTTCCTGCGGTTCCAGTAATTCTTTCTTCTCTCAAATCCGATTGTTCTGCTGATATTATCAAGCAACACCTCCGCAGGATCCAGTGACATGATCTGGAAATAGAGTTCTGCCGTCACCCCCAAAGCTCCAAGTCTTTCCAGATCAACGGGATCGGTAAATTCCATGTCCGTAATGGCATGGCGGTTCTTCAACTGCCCGTCTTCCTTTTTACACTTATCATAGATCTGTGTGATCTTTCCTACTGCACCGTCTCCCTGTGCATGAAGAGACCATCTGAAATCTTCCGCATCCGCAGCAAGTACGTCCGCCTCAATCTCATCATAAAGAATATCCAGCGTGCAGGTAAACGTCTGCCCCTCATATGGCTTTTTGAGATCTCCCTTATTTGCCGCAATGGTCCCGTCCGTCATACTGTTAAATCCACTGAATCTTACCTTGTCTCCTGTAAACTTTTCTCTCATCTTTCTTGCATAAGGAAGATTCATTCTTTGTCCGACCGGCTGGGACATGAAGAAGAATCTGAGATGCAGGTCTTCGGAATCTTCCATTTCCTTCAGGTAATCCGTAAATCCGTAGAAATCGTCGAACCCCATCTCCTTTACCGTTGTTACGCCCCGGGAATTCATCATTTTCATGTAGTCTGAAAATTCCTTTTCAATAAACCCACGGTCATTCAGATATTCCCTCATAATGCGGTAATAGCTTTCAGGATAACAACTCTCCGGCGTAAATCCGTAAGTCTCTCTTGCCTTCCGATTCATAATACAGGTTGATCTGTCAGCCGCAAAAAGGATAACCGGTCTGTCCGGATACTCTGCTTCCAGCATCTTTTCACCTTCTGCCTGATTCCATTTCTCCGGAATCCAGCCATGACCCAAAATTGCGCCCTCTGACCCCTTCCCGCCCTCATAGTTCTGCAGTGTCTTCAGCCCCTGCCCATTGTCCGTCACATCAGACATATCCGCGCCGACATGAAATACTGCATATCCGGTGAAAAACGTGTGTGTGTCTGTAATCCCCGGCATAACAAATTCCTCATCAAACTGTAGGAATTCGTCTGCTTGATCTGTGATCTCCTGCGTTGGAGCCCCGGTTCCGGCTTTGGCGATCACATTGTCTTTCAGACATATATAACCTTCGTATGAATCGTCTCGGACGCTGTCAAACAGGTGCTTTGCAGCTATCACCTTTGAGAATTTTTTCTCCATTTCTCGTTCCCTCCTCTCTTGCTTTTGATTATATCATCTTATAACGTTATAATACAATATGACCTTTCCGGTGCATTAGAACTTTGTTAGTAATAAATATTTTTAAAATCAATTTTTTGTAGTAAATAGACAAAAAAAGAGCTTAAAAACAGCATTTCTCATTTTGAAATGTCTCGCTTATAAGCTCTTCTCACTTTCAGATATAACCTTTATAAACTACCGGTTCAGATTGAAATCCGGTATCGTCCGCCCGCTATGATCTCATAGCTGATATACAGCGGATTTTCCTCTTTATCATTGATATAACTGGTCAGAATCATAACCGGTTCACCAGTGCTCATCTTCAGATATCCCGCAATCGACTGAGGGATCATACGCACCTCCACCGTACTGCGCCCTTTCTCGGATTCCTGTACATTGTATTCCTCGCTGAGCATGCGGGTGAACGATCCGCCTTCAAGACGTTCCGCCTGCAGATCCGGCACTCGGCTTACCGGTATGTAGATATGTTCATATATAATCGGCAGATCATCCGCCGACAGGACACGTTCGATATGGTACAGGCGGGAATCATCCTGAATCTTTAGAAATTCCTTCTGCCAGTTCTCCGCATCCATGACCATGCAGGAAATGATATGAGAGGACGGCCGTCTTCCATTTGCTATACAGGCCGCGGAAAAACTCATATTGTTATCATTTTCAATCTTCCTATAAATCCGTGGTGCTTCTACAAATGTACCCTTGCCTTGACGTTTTACTAAAACTCCTTGAACACAGAGTTCTTCAATTGTTCTTCGAACAGTAATCCTACTCACTTGATAAAGTTCTGAAAGTTGAATTTCCGTAGGAATCTGATCTCCTGGCTTATAACATCCGCTCTGTATCTGTTCTTTTATTTTCTTCATTAGCTGCATATACAATGGTTGTTGTGAATTTTTATCAAGTTCCATATACAATTGTCTCCCTTATCCTATAATAAATGCAGCCGAACGTGCTATCAAAAACTTTGCAGTGGGCCGCCGCAACTGGCTGTCTTCAAAGAGTATCCGTGGGTCAGAGGCCAGCGTAGCCGTATACAGTATCACAGAAACCGCCCTTCTGTTACAATTAATGGTTTCGGATTAGCAAAGAAGTATTTATAAAATATAAATTGACTATACGCTCTTTCTCTTCCATTAAGATATGCGATGCATAATATATAATAAAATATACATAAGCATAATACAGATTGATAGAGAGCATATCTTCCTACCATTTTCGTCAACACTTGCGAAACACAAGTCCATAATCTAACCACACGTTTATATAATCAAATTTTATCACGAATAGTAATCATTCTCAATACAATTATTTTGCACTGGAAGTACTGAAAATAATTAACAAATAATCGTCATACCAGAACGCCTTTCAAAAGTTGTAAAATCCCTTCTACCATCCAAAAACCTACATAAAATAAGGAAATTTAATAAAAATGGCAATTCCTGCCATGGCAGACGAATAGTATTTTTATCATGTTTGCATTTCTCCTTATATATTAGTTTTTCCTTTATTTTACGGGGGGTACCGAATTCCCCCATTTAAGGGACACTTGCATATTAAAAGAAGATATACATTTTTGCGTTATCTCTCTTGTCCTCTACAAAGAATCAAATTATGACAACTGTTGTATTCTTTCTTTATAATCCTTAATCACCACATAAATAATATTTACCCTATATGGTCTATAAAGATTGTTTTATTTAATTCCTTTGAATATATATCCATTTCACTTAAACTGATTTTCCATAGCACTTTCCTTTCTATCATTCGCTTAATTTATAGTATTAATATTTCCGCAAAATTCTTCCACATTCTGAAACATTATCTCCAGCCTATCAATCTTCTTCTCCGTATGATAATGCCCACAATACCACTTCTGATATTCCAGCTTGTCCTCTATCCCATCTAGCCATTCTTCCGTAGACTTATCTACTTTGCTCTGGTCAACGCCTGGCAGGAACACTTCCACCGGCTCATATTTCAATGGTGTAGTATGACTCAGCACCACATCCACCTTCCACCCTAGTTTATCTAACTGAGCTTCCACATACTTCTTTATTTCCTCTGATGGCTGTTCATCTTCCCACCAGCCGTAACCGTAAATCAGCCGGAACATTTTATCAATGCTGTACGCTCCACCCATGACAATCACCTGCTTCCCATCCAAATCAAACACTTCCCCGTCTTTTGCAAACAACAGATGTGGATATTTTTCTTCATAGTAAACCGTACCGCCGTGCCAGCTTTTTTCTTTATAACTGTCTATCGTATACGGTCTCTGCTCATGATTCCCATGAATGCAGAAAAGCGTAATCGACAGAGATTCCAGAAATCTTTTCTTTAAACTATCCTGTTTCTGTCCGCTGAAATTTATCCCAGCATCTCCAAGTATAATCAATATATCTTCACGACTGGTCTTTAGCCGCTCACAAAATTCTTCTATTCGTCCAAATTGTCCGTGGGTATCACCTGTTATGTATATCATTTACAATTCCTTTCCGGATGCCCGCCCTTGGACGGCTCCCTTTATTTAACCATATCATTTCCCTCTTCAACCAGAACTGTCACCGGAGTATCCTTTGTAAATACCCCGTCCTCCAGCCATGCTCCTTTTAACATAATCGCTGGTGTCGGCTTATAATTATATCCGGACTGCTCACAGACTTTCAATGCCCATTTATCTTTCTTCATAATTTCGGCCATCCTTTCTGTATATTTCGATAACACTGCACCATTTGCACGGTATTTTAAGACTCTTACGCAGAATTCTGTCCTTAGTGATTTAAAACTTTGACCCCATTTTTCCGGAACAGCGGTTTCACCGCATCGGTATACCCATCTCTCTGAGAAGGTTCCTTCTGGATGCTTTTGTCTCCTAACTTTTACTTGAGCGAATGATACCCATACTTTCCTGTATAATACAGACATCATTCGCTACCAGAATATCCATTATTTTTCTGAGTTATTCCTCAATTTGAACGACTTTAGCCATTGTAAGACTTCAAACACATGATAATCCTTAGAACTATGTTTGCTGGCTCCGGGCAACTGTGACCGTTTTCTCTGACCGTAAGATATGAGTTCTCCGTAGTACCGAATATCGGAGCCTTTTTCATATAGCGCTACATACCGTATTGGCAGGTTCACTTTATCAAATCGACGAGTCCAGTACAACTTAGATTTCAGGAACAACTGCAGGTGGTCCGAATCTGTAACAAGACCAATCAGCACATCTCTCTTATTCCAATCTACAGTACGAATACGCTCCTCCATACCTGCAGGAAGAGTCGCTCTTTCAAACGCTGACTCGGGTGAATCCGTAATCAGATGGTCCAGCAACTTTGTAACAAGTGAAGTTGCACTCGGAAGAAACGGCAATCCGCCAATGTTGACACTTCCTATACTTCGGTAAAACCTATGATTCTTATATACTTCCTCCTCTGCATATGGAAACAAAATATAAGCGCCGAACATAGTTTTCTCAAAAGCAAATCTGGAATCCGGATTCTCATAAACAATAGAATCACGATAACGATGCACCGTATTGATATCATCCACTTTGGGACCTGGTTTGGTATCCGGATAAAATGAGCTGTTCGGGTTCATTTCAATACGGTACTTCGCATCAAAAACATATTTATAGGCGTTCTTCGATCCTTGTTTTTCAAGTTCAAGATCCACTATATCTACCGTGAATTCACGATGGTTTTTTTTGCATGGATTTAAACTCTCTGCCAAAGAATGCCTCTTCTCTGAAGTTCAGCAAGTTTGATTCCAACACAATGGCTTTGTGCCTGACTCTCCACGTAAATCTTGGATTATATCTCAGGAAAACCTCTCAGGCCTTAAAGGATTTGTACAACATCTCCATTTCCCATCAGCAGATAGCGAATTACTGCAAGACTGCCGCTATCTGTATCAATCCTTTTGTTGACAACTACGATTACGGCTCTGGCAATGTCTTCACTGATGACGAGACCTATATCAAAATCCGTGGTATCAAGACTTACATCTGGTTCATCATGGATGCCGCCAAACGTTCCATCATTGGCTATCAGGTATCTGACTAACGTGGTGTCGTTCCCTGCATTCTCGCCATGAGAATGGCTTTTCGGCACTTAACGGAACTTCCAAAGAACTTCCGTTTTATTGCTGATGGTTATAGTGCCTACCCTCTCGCTGCCCAGCAGTTTTTCCATGAGTTTGGTGAAAAATTTAAATTTGAGATCACTCAGGTGATCGGACTTACCAACGACGATGAAGTATCCAAAGAATTCGTCCGTTCAAGCAGATGATCGAACGGTTTTGATAACATCGACGATGCCAACTATGACTTGGCTCTATAGGTTGCCTATTATAACTTTCTCCGACCACATAAACATGCCGGATATAAAGTATTGAACGAGGTTGAGATGCTGAACGGAGCCGATAACATGCCGGGCAAGTGCCACCTTCCTTCCGGCGAGGAAGAGTTCGGGCAGAGCCCGATAATGGTTCATTGTGGGTACATAGGGCAGCGCCCTATGCCATGGGAGAATATTCAAGTATAAATATCTGCAGTTTTCAATGTTCATTTGAGCCTATTTTTTCAGCTCAGTTTTTTCATACACCACTTGACACTATCCAAAAGTGTTACGACGTCATCATATTATCTATTTAATCTGCCTTGTAATCTTTGTATACACTCCTGCTTTTCTGCCTCATCCAATTTATCAAAATAGAAAATAACATCCTCTATCTTACCTTCTCTAATCAGCTCATCTGCCTCTTGATCAAGTTTTTTAACTTTTTCAATCGTTTCCTCTGATAAATATTCCGGTATAAATTGTGACTTTTCCTTCCAATGATGAACAGCCTTTCTGCTCTTATCACCCAGAGTCAGTTCTTCTGTTATCCACTTTTTCTCTTTTTCATCAAGTGCTCTTTTAATATCAGTTATAACTGCTTTCAATATTGGAAGAACCTCAAAATCAAATTCTGACTCCTCATATTTTTCAAGCATAGCCTTAGAGATCTCTTTATACTGAATTCTTGATTGTGTTGCATTTTTAATAGCATTAATGTCATTCAGAAACTCCTGTAGATTTTCTTGCAATTCTTCAAAACCTTCTTGGTCTGTTGCCGGTATACCTTTCTGCAAAACACTAGCAATATTGTCTAGTAAATCCTCTACATCTTCAGCGCATTTCACTTCATAAAGATCATCCCAGATATCTGACATATCTTTCTTTGTCCGGTCGCGATTTTTTTCTAAATCACCTACTCTACGATTGATATTGTCATTAATTCTCTGAGAATCCTTACCTAATGCAGCACCATACTTTTGTACTCTTGGCTGTAGTTCTTTTCCGGTCTTCAAATAAAGACAAATATTTACATAGGTAACATACTTAGTAATCTGACTTTCTTCTAAAAACCTCTCACAATCGGCTCGAAGTTCTTGACGAGAACGAATCTCATCTATATTAGCAAGTTCCTCTTCCTTACGCTTTTTAATTTTCAAAGCATACTCGACGAAACCAAGCTCTTCAAGCATTGTATGCATTTTCGTATTGTGGTTTCTGAATGTATTAACTCCTTCAACCGACTTACAATACATATTTTCAATATAAGGATCAATTAATTGATCTACAACATTTTTCAAACTGTCAGCAAGACTTTTGACTGAATTCTTTGACTCTTCATCTATCTCATATCCATTGTCTTTAAAAATCTTAGTATATGGTACTACATTAACCAATTGCAAGCCTTTAAGAGCTTCGTACAAATTATTCCCCTCTATAGCGGCCTCAAGTTTTTTATCGATTTCTCCTATGCAACTCTTCCACTCATGAATTGCCTTTTTACCCGAATCTAGATATTTTCGTGCAAGTAAATACTGAGTACTCAGTTCTTCTGGAATCTCATCTGCTGCAATCATATTAGTAAGAGTCTTTTCAAGTGATACTACTTCGGAAATACTCTTATTAGTTTGAACCCGATCAAAAAATCGCATATACTTCCCGGTAACTGCGCCGGCATCTACCATTACAAAAACGGATTGCTTTACAACATCAATATCAATCTTCTTGTCCTTAATTACAACAAGTTCCTTCCAATTGTTGATATTTGTCATCGAGCCATTATACCTAAATCGTAGACAATAACTAAGATTTGCACAGATAACTGCAAGCATAAGCGTAACAATATCGTCACTCATGCCATACGGTGGACGACAATATGTGTCAAAGATGTCATTACATGCATATTCCTTACTTTTAGTGATGCTTGCTACGATTTTGTCATATACTTGTCGTGCCTTTTTTTCTTCTGGAGGAATCACTCTGAATTCCTTATCAATACACTTCCAGGAAGTTGCATTTGTTGTCATCAATAATGCCTCGATTCTATTCCGCACATCGCTGGCAAAATTGTGGATTGTTGTTTCATTTACGGAATTAGAAAGCAACATCTTGATAATTGTACAGTAATAAGTACCTCCCTTACCTCCTAGATTATTTCCTTTTGTTACAAAGCCATCAAATGAGAACGGAACCACATTTGGATATAAATCCTCAAAAACACTAGTCAGGTACATTGGCATCCTTGTTTTCAATTCTTCTATTCCTTCTGAACCTATATGAATTCTCTTTTTCTTTAATTCCGAAAACTCATCCTTCAGATTACTCTCTGCTTGTCCATAATCCGCCAGATAATGTCGATCATACTTATTTCGATTTACGTCATCTAATTTGTCTAAAACATCGTACTCTAACAGTGTATCATAAAGCCTATTATCAACATCATTTAGCAGCATAACAACGATAGGTGTCCCAACAAACTCTTTTACAAGTAATTCGGCTCGCTCTACATATAAAGCTTCTGTATCCTTATTAACATACAGCCATACCAACCGCCCCTTAGCATTCGTAGAACTGGTTGCATTCCCCCATTCCTTTAAATATGTCTTTACTCTTATATCATCAAATTGCTCTATTGCATACATTTCTTGTTCAAACAACCATTCATTTGTTGTAATCTTATGTTTTAATGCAAAATTAGTAGTCTGCTTTTCTAGTACACCTGCAATCTCTTGAATCTTTATGCTCTGTAATAAAGACTTATTGATGGAGGCACCTGCCATAAGACGTTTTTTTAACACCTTGAAATCATGTGCTCCGTTTGACTCTTCCATAAAATCAAAACATCCCGCATGATCATCAAAGCCCAAAACAGCATATTCATTTTCAAGCCATCTGAGTTCTTCTTCTATTTCAGCAATAGAAAATCCACTACAAAGGGCCAATGCTTCCTTTGCATCTGTGTAATCTTTCGTTCTAAAACGAAGAATTCTAAGAATTAAGTTGGACCTAAGTACAGCTAGTGATTTCTCCGATAGTTTATCTCCGTACTTTCTTAAGATATTGTCGTAGCGAATACATTGCTGTGAAGGTTGTTTTCCTTCCTGCTCTGCCGCAAGCATTTCTGTATACAAATCTCCAAGCATTAAAGTTTCTGGCATAATAAGAACATCGCCTTTAGAAACATCTACTGACTTGGAATTTTCTATGTATTGACTAATCAGAGTCAGAGAAGACCTATTCTGTAAATAATCAGACAACTGTGTCAACATAAACGTAGAAAGTGGATGCATCGGATAAATCCCTTCTACTACTACCTTACGAAACAGGGCATAGTCCTTCCACATTCCTTTGGTCACAAGCCATATATTCAACTTTTCAAATATATTCTTCCACTGAGCTTCATGAGATTTTTGCCATGAAACCACATTTTGTTCGAAAGCATCCTTATCCTTACGTTGAATTAGATTTGCAAAGACCGTTTCCAAATTGGAAGAAATATAATATTTATCACTGGTATCGTAACGCCCAATGTATCGGCTAATATTCTTTGTTTGATCCACACGCTGCAGATATGTCTTGATGTCAGACTGAATAAAATTGATTACTTGCAAGACACTATTTGCATTTTGTGCAGTTTCAAAAATCTGTTGTAATGCAGAATCTCCTGATTTGGCAGCATTAACCCCGGACGCATATTCTAAATATCTTCCAAACTCATCAAATAATAGAATAATGTGTTCAAATCTACCATTCATACCACAATATTCTGATATGAGCATTTCAAGAATATTAGAAGCAGAAAGTCCCTCATCCCATCTTATTTCTTGTCCATTAACCTCTGTATAAACTGCATTTACTATATCAAAAGCGACCTCATCTGTCATAAGATTATCGCGAATTTTCTCTATCAAGTAATTACCGTTTTCATTCCATCCTAAACCTCTTGCTTTCTCTTCAAACAAAGAGATAGAATTATACGCATTACGATTAAAAAAAGTCTCCGCTGTTTCTAAAGCTCGATTCAGTTTTCTTAATCCATCATCCGACAATCCATATAGTTTTAAGCTTTTCTGTGCTGCCTTTAAAATTTCGGAATGCAAATTGAAATCTCTCATTCCGTTTATTACCATAACGAAATTTCTTTCATCTGTTAATGCCTGAATATGCCTTGCAGCGTTAGAATCAATACTAGCAATATTAGATATCAGCTTATTATATGTGTCCGGCATATAGTCTTTTCCAGAAAAAATCTGCCCCAGAGTTACTGCCAAATGAGATTTTCCTGTTCCATAATCCGCAATCGCCAATGTAAGAGCATTGGCATGATCGTCTGACATCTTTTCTGCTAATTCCTCAACTAAGCTGATTGTATCGATTCTTTTTTTATTTCCAATTCCCTGATCTTCAACTCCGAAATATTGCTTGCCATGAAACACAAAGTTTTCTGCTACTGTTGCTGCTTTTTCTTGAACGTAAAACCAATCTGCCTGAACCGCACCCTCAAAATATAGATCTTTTCTAAACTCTAGTACCTTCCCTAACTCCACGCTGAATGTCCTCCTAACACAATTCACTATACAAGTTACTAATTAACTCTTCCTTATTTGTAAGTTTCAAAATCGTGTATGGCATTAGCTGCCGGTTCATTCTCAGCAATCCTCTATCTGCTAAATGTTCCATCACTTCGTACTCTACCTGTGTATTCCAACCAAATGCTTTGCCAAATCCCAATTTTTCAAATTGAACCGATGATATTTCCTCCTGTTCAGGATAATATTCTTCCCAATATACCCATAATGCCAAAGCATACATATATATGAATTCCTTATTATATGCAAGAGAATTACATTTCACCACATCATCCTCTACATTCAAAATTTTTATCTCTGCAAAAAAATCATCATATGAGCCAAAAAATGGAGAAATATTTTTTGTTGTAACCTTGTTATCGTAAATCTGATTCAATTCTAAAATAAGCATATCCTTCTTAATTCCATTACGATACTTTGGAAGAATATCTTTAAAAATTGAACTCCACATACTTGCGCCTTCCTCCTGGCGCAAAATCATGGCATGTAACAATAATTTGGTTAAAGACTCTTGTAATCCTGGATCCTCCATGCTAACATTTTCGCCTAACGCAGTCCTTGTTAACTGAATTTGCTTATCTTTTTTTTCACTTTTTATCAATCCCATGTATTCAGCATAACTAATATGTGGTTCTACTTTTCCACTTGATGCCCCTTGGGGAATTCCTGTCATTCCAGAAATATCCTTCACGCTAAGCCATGAAGTTCCATCAGCAATATCTAAGATACTGCTGATGTACTTACACGCTGGCTTAAAGGTCTGGTGAAAGTTCATATTGACTTGTTTTACCATACTAACCCCTATCCTTAAATGATGTAATACTGGTTACTGTAGGCTTTGTACCTCCAAAAGTTCCATCATCCTTTTTTCGATCACCCACTACGATACACTGTCCTTTTTTTAATGCCTTCAATGCACCAATCCAGAGCGATGAATTTGTCGGATCAAGCTGCTTAGACATTTTAGTAATTTCCTCATCCGTAGGCTTAAAGTAGAGTTTAAGTGCAGCCTGCATTAATCTTACGACCTCATCGTCCGCAAGAACTTTTAATGATTGCGTAGCAAACCAAGCTGACCAGCCAAATTTTCTGCCTTCCGTAAGAATAGCTTTACTTGGCGAGTTCTCCTTGTGGGAAAGATTCTGTGCTTCATCTAATACCACTACAAACGGTTTCTCCTTGGAGCCATAATTTTTCGTAAAATACCAAGCATCCCACAACATTAGTTCGGTTACAATAACTTGCATTTCTCTATCAATCATCGTAAGCTGAAAAATGTTCATTTTTGCTTCCAGAGCATATAATATACTGCCCCAATCGAATTCCGCATCCTTGTTGAATTCAATGCTATGAAAAAAAGGTGTCATCTTGGACAGAACCGTTTTTGCAGAAGCATTTTGGGTCTGTATCCCAATCAATTCTTCTTGGAAATGATTCATATCCATATCATCTCCATATTTATCCATACCAACTCTTGTCGCCTCGTAAATAGCCGCATACTGCTGTTCGCCAAAGCCATACACATGTGTCAAAATATTTGCAAATCTACCTGCAACATCTGTTGATGTGTCCTGTATAATCATTCCTGCAAAATCTTGCTCCTGTCTTTTAAACGGATTGATAGGTACGCCTTGGATTTTAACAATATGCTGATTTATCTTGTGGTTCATACTTTTTACAAACTCTGGTTCAAGCTGATCGAGCCGGAATCCCTCCGTATAATCAAAAATCACAGAAGAAATATTGCTCTTTGCTAATTCATATAGCATTGTTTGAATGCTATATGTTTTTCCTTGTCCAGAAGTTCCGGTTATCAATAGATGTCGATTCGCCATCTGCGGACTTCCAAATTCCCAACAAACATTTGACATAGTTTTATTCTTGCCAATTAACACACGAATATCATCAAGATTAACGTTTTCCGCAACCTTGATAATTTCTGAATCATTTGTAAATTTTGGTTCCTTATCAGAAGATTCTTTTATCATCACTGATTCCTTACTAGTTTCATTATTTGTATTATTATCATCTGATGAAGCTTCAAAGTTAACATTCTCGGTATTAATCATCTCTGGCCCTTCAACATCTAGCTGTGTATTCTCTCCACCGGCATGTACATGCTCCGCCACATTCATTAGCGATACAGAGGGGTTAGGAACTTCTGACATTTGAATTCTCTTAGCTTTTCCTGTCTGTGATGTAGCTATCTCTTCATCAAGAATTTTTTCTCGCTCCCTGATTTTCTCCTGCTGCTCCTCATCTTCAACAACAGCTTGGGGATCAATATACACATACTTTACTCCATCTATGTTGTTCTTTAACAAAAGGGACTGAATTACCTTTTGTGGGATATCATAAATTAACGTTTCTTCTTCACCTACAACTGTTTCAACTTCCTCATCACCTTGCTTATCTAACCAGAATCCAAGAATCCGTCCATTCCACTCGATTTCGTAATTTCCCTCAAGAACATTTCTAAGCTTTGTGGACAACTCAGCAAATTCCGTTGTATCATTGCTAAAGGTAACTTGTGCAAACGCTAATGCACGGTATAGCTGAGCAAACCAATACCTTCTTTTAATAGACTTCGATTCAGGATTAAAAATCCTACTCAATCTACGAACGCCATTCTCCACTTGTTCAAGAGCATGCTCCTTATGCTGTTCAGCATTCGCATATATAGATGTCTTACATTCTGTTACTATTGCTTTTAGCTTAAGTTTATCATCATCAGTAAGGAATGCTTCTAATACCAGAAAATCCGGACGAGAAGCAGAAATGTCCTCATCCTTATCTATATCGCCTCCAAACCAATGTTTATAGGAATCCAAATTAACAACAATCTTAAGCACACTCTCACTTTCTGATTTTCCTTCTCGAAGAGATGTCAAAACATACGCCATAAACTCACGCACATTTTCATCCTTTGGATTCGTTGCAGATAAAAGGCTGATACCATCCAAACCACTTGCTTCGTCAATACAAAGCTGTGCAGCCTTTTTTATCTGTTCCTTATCCCACTTAAACAAGCTATACAGTCGATTTTCCAGTTTCTTTCTTATGGTTTCAAGAATCGTTTTTCTAGTAGTAATCGTCAAATTATATTGTCCATATGCACCTTTGCCGGTACTGAAACCTATAATATTGTAATCTTGTTGGTGAGAATTATCACTTCTTAACAATGCACCGTCCATACCACTATCTACACACACTACCCAATATGCTTTCTCGTGAAGGAAATGAACAATAGCCTGTCCATCCGTATCAATGCTCACTTCCTTTGAGGCAATATACATTCCATCCGGAATTTTTTCCATATTATTACGGTAACGTACAATTTGAGTATGCTCATAGGCAGCTTTAAACTGTGGTTGAGAAAGTTCAATAGCTCTCTTCACAGAAGTGTTTGAAATTGGTGTTGGCTTATACACAATCGGAAATCTGCACTGACTCGGAGCCAGGCACGTATCATTATAGGACGATACAAAGCCAAGATTATTTACCTTTAGAATATCCATCACAAAGGCAATATCATTATTTCCATTTAACAACTTTTCAAGTGCTGATTTACTATTCCATTCATTCAAATAAGTATGAATATTAACATTTTCATCCTGTGAAAAAAACTCATCCATCCAATACGCAAGATAATTCCTTCCACCTTTATTCTCTGGTCTTACTAAAATTCGCAGTGAAATATCAATTTTAGCCTGATCTTCCTTTTTTCTTCTTATTTCAATATATTTATAGATTGCTGCTACAATTGGTTGCAACTCTGACGGATCTATAAATACAATGCTAAGATTGTCTGCTAAATTGGGGAAAGCTCTCGCATAGTCCGACATTACACTGTAAATCATCTTTGCATTATCGTTTAATCTAGATACTTCTTTTCGATCAAAATCATCATCAAAAATAGCATCTTTATGAATCATATCTCTCAAACGATTCTCGTTTATAATATCATTTCTACCATATAGACTAAACGCTCCGAAGGACGCAATTGTTCCAAAATACACCTGTCCGTAAGAAGGGAAAATATCAAGTGTACTTTGCAGCATACTCATTTGAAGAAGATCTGTAAGAGTATCCGCAATCTCTTTCTCGGAAATATTAACATTGTTCTGTACTTCATTCCACCATTCATCACATCCATCAAGGAAAAATATCTTTTGATCATTTAATTTTTCCAATGTAGCAGGATGCCATGCAGGTACTATGCAACTCGCAATTTCTTTCTCTGACTCAAATACGCTAACATCTCCTATAATATTAAAAGCATTAATGTATGCGTCTAAAATCCACTTTAAGTTTTCTGGAAATGTTCGTCCTCTTAAATATTTTCCTAAATTTACATATGCATCACAAAGTCTTGACAATTCAGAATTATCCTTTGCTATACAAGTGTAAAATCCCTCATTTGCAACAGCATATGCAAATTGAGCAAACGCTTTTCCCACTTCATCAAATTTAGCAGATACAACCTTCTCAACCATTGGTATCTTTTTGTCTACATAATCCGTAAGATTAAAATCAAATTTAATGTCACATTCTTTAAAGCGGTCAAAGAATTCTTCCTCACTCTTAGAAAATATTAAAGAATTAATTTTTGAAATTTCTGATATCGGAGTATAGTTTCCATCTTTGTTGTTGCAGAAATCCTGTAAACATAGTTCTCCAAAATTCTTATCCCAAGAATTTGCAGTATCAAATTTCCATTGGTAATCATGATGAAATCTTTTCCCGTTAACCTCATAACAAGTTGAAAAATCAATCTTACTAACAGACTTATTTGCTGCTGCAGGCTTTACATATACATCTTCTTCAATAAAATGATACGCCTGTGCTGGTATTAAGAAATTTTCAGGGGAGCAAGTCAAAGTGACATCATTCTCGTTTACCGTCCACATTCTCTTGTTCAGATATTCTATAACACCACCGCAATGAGTACAGATTGCCTTCCATGTCTCTAATAATTGCTGCTTTTCTTCCTCATCTTCAACATCAGAATACATACACACGATTTCAGCCTGCGTAAAATCAAACTTTATATTATCTACACTAATATCTGTATTTTTAATATGTGCCAAAGTTGTAAAAAGTGCATTTGTAAAGATTTCCAATGGCTCTCCAACTAATGTTTTCACCTTATCCTTAGGCGGTTTCTTTTCTGTTGGAATTCCAATATCGAGTACATCTTCAACAACACAATAATCAACTTCTAGTAACTTCTTTGCGTTTTCTTGAACATTCTCTCCTATTATGAACTCCTTCAACACTTTTGCAAATTCATCATAATCCTTTATCCCTTGCTCACTCCAACAATCATGATCTGATGGATATTTTGCCAATTCTGCTTCTCCAGAATTGTAATAATCAATTTTTTTCATATACTTATTGTACTGTGCAATTGACATTTTGTTATTAAACGGCTGACGTACTATAAATCTATGACAATCTGCAAGTACATTTTTGCGTCCCAAAATATCTTTCCGCTTTGGCAACTCAAGTCGTCTATAAGGCAATCCCCATGCAGGAAGCCCACTAAAGAACAGCTCCATAAAATCCTTACTATTTGTAATCTTGCCTTCCCAAAAATCTGCTATGTCACTCAACTTACAAATGTCTATTGCCTCATACTCGAATAAATCCTTATACAGACGATCGATCAAATCATTATCCTGATCTGTAAGTGAATCTTCATTAAATACAAGGTGATACTTTCCATTTAATGTTTTGACAAGAATTTCAGGTGTGATACTATGACAATTCGCAAGACCTCCCTTGTCTTCTTCATCCTCGGTACCCATCAGAATTACAACATTGCTTGTGTGAAGATTCCTATAATGGGTAATACTATCCTCTTCTGCAATCCACTCATGCCGTCTCATAGACTGTAAAATTGTTGTATTATCCGGATTCCTCTTAAAAGAATTCCACTTGTTTTTTGCAAGCCTTACATCAACGGTAAGTCCTTTTTCCCCAAGTAATGATGTGATTCTTGATGCAACCTGTTCATAAATTGCTATATTATCAAATCCATCCACGCGAACCATGGTTTCCTTATTGGTAGAAGGCTCATTACTCAATATTAGTTCTATAATTCTATTTACAACGTATTTCATGCCTCTACCTCCTCAATAGACTCGTACGGATTCACCACAATAGATGTCGCATCTGACAGTTCTTTTAAAAACCCTGTCGAACGTAAAAACTCCTGAAAAGCAACAACATTTTCAGCAAAACTATTTGCCAAAGACGAATCCATAATTATATTTTCAAGACTCTGTCTATATTCTTCCGGGCCAATTACTATTCTATAATTACGATACAATTTTTCCAAAAACATTTTTAATGTCATTTTATCTCCTGGTGCCACTAATGAAAGCACCAGAAAGCGAATCGCATCTTCTGAAAGACTAAATCTCTCAAAAGGACCTGACACTGGAATAATACACTGTAATTCTTTGCCTTTGCTTTTAAAAATATCCAAAGAATTTATACGAGCCTCACGTACTTTTTTCATACGTTCTTCTTCTGTAATACCTGCCTCGTTTGCCATTTTATTTATTGCCGTCATAAAATCCGACTCTATATTAAGGAATGATTCGTGCGCAATTTTCTTAACCGTATCTATTGTTTCACCCTTCATATCAACAATCCATGCTGGTCTTTCTTTAGCAAGGTAATCCGCAACCCTGCAAGACATCATTCTCATAATTTGAAACATTACACCCTTTGCCAGGATTTCAACTCTTGTAATCGGATGTAACTTACACGAAAGAAAACTATTAAGTTCATCCACACTAAAGCTTCCACATTCTTTATATCCAGTAGCTGGAATATAAGCCACCTCTAATCTTTGAGACAATACCTTTTTATCAAGAGCATATTGCTCTTCCCATGTATCCTGAACATATCTAGCCAATTTAGATATCTTTTTACATGATCCATTAAGCATATCATTTAATAACTTCTCTAGTCTTTCCCTTCTGTCTTTGTCCCCTTCTACCCCTTGAAGTAAATGCAAGTAATACAGTTCTCCTCCACGCGACAAAAAGTTATGCTTCGTGAAATCAAATTTTGTATCTAGAGATTCCGGATCATTTTCCCAATATACCTCTTTCTTTCGCTTTTTCTCCGTTGGATCAACTCCGCATAAAACAAACTCTGGACATATAGGCAACAATGTTTGAGCTCCCCAAAATCTATTTCTTACCACTGCAGCGTATCCATGAAATAGATCTTGAATATCTTCTACATATTCCTTCGCTAATTCCTTATCGTTTACATCCATTTTATCAACCAAATGTTTTACCATCTCACGATAAGCAATGGAATCTGCTGGAATAGCCCCTTTCTTTTTTGCCTTATCATAAAAAATAAACCTACGCAAAGCCATTCTGGGCTCTACCCAATAGCTAAGATTTTTTTCAATCGTCACATCGTGGAATTGCATTTTTCCTTCCTGCAAGTCTTCGTTTTTTGCAGAAACAAATACCAAAAGAAATTCAGTTAAATACTCATATAACGTTTGATCAACCTTAAATCTATGTCCAAAAATTAAGGTAGATAACGGACCTTTATTAGCAATCTTATTATAATCATCTTCCATCCAACTAGGAAATGTCCCCATATTCAATCCCCCTATACTTCTCTTATCTTTCCGTCATCTGTTAACTCTAGACGAATATTCTCATTCCCACTATTCTTCAGCACTACAATCTCAACAATATCCTCATCTTCATAATCTTTTAATATCTCTGATATCTGGGATTTTAAACTTTCTACACCATGAGATAATTGTGGATCAATATTTGTAGCAATTACACCGTTCTTCAACTCTTCAAAATAATCCAGCATTGGAAGAGTCAAGACAGTATCTAAAACCGCTCTGTCTATTTTTAGTTTCAGCTCATATCTGTCTTTTCCTTTATTAAAGATACTATCTATTGTTTTAATTTGTTCTATGCGAAGTCTCCGTACTGGTATTGTTCCGGTAATCAACTGTACATTCTGTGTGATACCAGACTCTCTACTAAGAGTCAACGGAATTTCTGTACCATCACTCGGTGTTCCCACATAAATCATGGACAATGCATCCTCAATTAGATTCGTATCAAGCTTCGATGGTGTATCAGTTCTATCTCGAAGTGCAAGATATCTTTTAAACTGTTTCGAAAAAATATCCTCATAGTCTTGTAAAACACTTTTCTCATCAGTAACTATATTCATGAACAAATATGTTCTACGTAGGAATTCTGTCCAACCACTAACAAAGGCATTTTTATGTTCCGCCTCAACAATAATCCCTTCAATTGCATTTCCAAATAATTTCTTATATTCCTTACCCACTAAGAGTTTTTCATCTGAACGCATTCTTTTATGGTCATACAGGCAACGATTTGCTGCATCAACTGCGATAATATTTAGTGCACGCTCATTCTGCTTTGTTCCAATATATCCAAAAAACAAATTACTAAAAAGATACTTATATGATTCACTATAAGCAACTTCCTCGCAGGACATTCCTCCAGTTAGCATATATGCTAACTGTTCTGCCATACTACGAATAGTTAATCTTATTCCATATTCCGTTAACCAGATAAAATGATTATGAACAAACTCAAAAACTTTAGTCTTATTTTCTATAATGAGCTGACGATTCCTATATATGTAACAATAATCATATTTCTTACAATTTTTACAACCTTCCCATAATTTGTCCTGAGTTATCTTTTCTAAAAACTCTGTTGCAAAATAAACGTTATCAATCGTCGCAACGTTTATAACACACATTCGAACACCACTTATACTGACGACTTCACCAGCATTATTGTCCATCATATTAATTAATCGAATCCTGGCTTTTTCTTTTTCTTCCTCGGCATCAAATAATTCCCCAAACGTATTGATAAGAGGACCGGTATTAGCAACCATAAATACATAATTTCCATTTTCCACTATATCTACAGATTTTCTCATTACATGGATTCGATCTGTCTGATTTTCCGTTTCTTCTTCTGGCAGTTCGCTAAAGTCCTTAACACAAAGGCATTTCGCACCATTTGGAAGACTTATCTCACTCATCTTTTCCTTTGCATCAAATTCTGCTCCCAAATCAGTTAAAACCTGATACATGATACTTGTTTTACCGTCGCCAGCATGTCCAGTTAAAATCACGATATGTGGCTCTTTCTCTGTAAGATTGTCTTTGATATAATCGCACAATCCCACTCTCACCATTACCTCTTCAAAATAAGGACTGTCTACATTTTTCTCTCCATATGCATTTTCATTTTGAGCATTGTAATTGTGCAATGAATTCAGATAATCAATATACATCTTATTGTTCATAATCCGGCCTCTTTCACCATATTTATAATTCGCTTATTGCATCCACTAATTGGTCTATATCATCCTCTGTATTAAACTTACCCAAACCAATTCTTACTGTTCCTGAATACTTCTCATCTTCTAAATATTTATGTACATAAGGAGCACAATGATATCCAGTTCTTACGGCTATATCAAAATCCTCATCCAAAATACTCCCTATATCTTCTGACTTATAGCTTTTCACATTAAAGGAAATGACTCCGATATGATTCTCGAATTTCTCTGGCGTATAAAGGATAACATTCTTCAAAGTTTTTAATCGCTCTATTGCATATTCTGTAAGTTTTTTCTCAGTTTTAAAATTCCACTTCTGATTCAAAACGGATAAAGCTTCATGTAACCCAGCTATAGCTACCACATCTTTGCTTGCCGCCTCGTATCTACTCGGACTCTTCTGTGGCATATCTAATTTCAAAGATTCGCTTCCTGTTCCACCTACAATAAACGGTGCCAGATTAATCGTTGAATTATCAATAAATCCTGCAACGCCTAATGGCCCATACAACGTTTTATGACCTGCAAATACAATAAAATCTGCTTTGCATGTTCTTACGTCTATATCCATCAATCCAAACGACTGTGCAGCATCCATCACCGTAATTGCCCCATATTTTTTTGCCATCAAGAAAATTTCCTCTATTGGTAAAATATATCCTGTAACGTTGCTTACATGTGTACAGCATACACACTTCGGTCTATCCTTCACAAATTGATATTTTGCTTTTTCCAAATCTATCTCCAGGTTTTCTTTCAGTGGTAGTTCTTCCACTCGAATCCCTTTTTCTTGGGAAATTCGATGTAATGTACGTGCAACAGCATTGTGTTCATATGGTGATACATATACTACATCCCCCTTTGAAAGCGGTAGGCCATTCAAAATCATGTTTAACGAAATTGTTGCCGACGGTGTTAGGACAGCAGCCTCTACAGCAATTCCATGAACCACCTCAATCAATTTCTTACGTGTATCTTCTATTAAATTAGAGGCCTCCTGCGCAACCTTATATACGCCACGTCCTGCATTCACAGCAATGCCGCGATTCGCCCAGTCCATCTTTTGATAAACTGTTTCTGGCTTTGGATAAGTAGTAGCTGCATTGTCCAAATAAATCATTTCTAGTCCTCTTTTCTCATCACTTTTTCAATCATTTCTAGAAGAATTGCGACACGCACATTCACATCTAGATCTGCAAAACTTTCCAACTGATCTTCTATAATATTTCTAAACATTGCTCCTTCATCCATATCAACTGGATCATAATATTTTTGTATTATTTCTCCATTCTTACCGGTGAATGTAAGAACATAATTTCCTTTTTTATCTTCACTTCCAATAGATTCAATCTCAGCCTTTAAATCATTAAGCTTTTCAATATACTCTGTATAAGAATCATCATTCCAGGAATCTGCATGAACCTCTGTGATAATTTTCATTATCTTCGAAACAACAGAATACTCATCATAAGTATCTATATCAGCAATACAAGACATAAATCCAGATACTGCTGCATTATATAATCCATGCTTTGCAACATCACTTTGATTCTCATACCAAGTCTTCAAAGTATGAATCAAGTCGTCTTTTCCGTCCTCCGAAAAAATCTTCCTTGTATCTTCTGCAACCTTTGCAAATAGCCAATCCATATAGCCATTCAATTTTACTTTCATTACCTGGAGGAAACTAATAGTCTCTTCATAGTCTGTATCTCCACATATTTCAGGCAATGTTTCAAAAATAGCCTCATATGCATTCACATCCATGCGTTGCATAATATTTTTCAACTTAGGTAAAGCTTTCAAAACCTGCTTATCAGAAATGTACTCATTCTCTTTTCGAATGTTCTTTGTAATCTGGGGCAAAGCTCGATACCAGCGTTGCATACAGGTTAAGATATTTTCAATTCTATTACCGGAAAGATTATTATCTGCCTTATCTGCAAACAACTTAGACAAGTCCTGCAAATACTTATCTTTATCTGCACTATCCTTGGAAATAAACATTGAATACTTCTCCGGATAATCCACCATATTGATAATTGCATCCACAGTAAGTGTTGTTTCTCTATCCTCGTAGTATACAATAATATCCTCTTTCTTCTGTGACAGAACATAAGCAAGTAAAATAGGAAGAACCCCTGCTCTCATTCCATAAGGCTTTGCGCTATACTTATTAATAAGAATACTCAAAGACTGTTTTTCTTCTACACATTCATCAAAGAATTCATCAAACATTTCCAACAAATTCTGAACTTTATCTGGTTTTTCCTTTGCTAATATTCCTGAATTAACCATAACTGCTCGATAAATGGTAGATTCTGCACTTGTTCCCGTCAGATAATCCTCATCAGAGCACTTATTCATTATGTTTTCCATAATGATTTTTCTAGACTTCTTGATTGGTGCAGTTTTAATATACTGTTTGTTAATCAACTCATTATTAATAACCATTGTCTCTGAATAGAAATGGGTACAAACAGCATCAACAGCTGCACTTGTAGTTATGTTTTCGTCTAAAACCCATCCCTGCCCATCGTGGTAGAAAGTGACATGAGAATCGGCATTCTCAAATTCATCCTCTAAGAAGTTCGACAACAACTTAACGATATCTTCCTCCATTACGTTCAATTCCTTGGATAGAATTTCGTTCTCTTTCATGAATTTTACGTCTGTCCTTATATCCTGTAAAATTTCATATTCTGTGACCTTATTTATTAAGACAAATGGTGTTTTTGTATAAATCACAACGATATTTTCTGCTCCGAAAGTTTTTACCTTTTTTTGAATCTCTTTCGTTTTATCTGCATTCTCCAGAGAATAGAGGGCTATTACCTTTCCGTCCTGAAACTTACCATCTTTCAAAAATACATTTATATTATCTATTTGTAAGAAATCCTTTACATCCAAATATTCATATCTAAAATACCTAGTCATAGAGTATTGATTATTATATTTTTTAGGCAATACATACTGTATATCACTAATCTGAGCAAATGCCTTGGGCAGGTTGGGCACATCCTTTAAAGCCTTACGTTTCTTGATTTCCGATTTAAGAGTAGCACCCGCTCTTGTCTTAAAAACATAGCAATTATTAGTATCTTTTTTATACAATAATTCCTTAGCAACTAATGCACTAAGTATTTCTGTAGCATTGGGAAGTCCTGAAGCAATTTTGAGAATTTCCTCTGTCGGAGGCATCTCATCAAATTTATTAATGATATTAAGAACCGCCAATGTCTTTAACATACGTATTTTACTTGCTTCTTTTGCCTTTGATATCGCATACTCCGCATTTAGCCATTCTGTATGAACGCGTTCATTTGCTTTTTCCTTCTTAAACATATTTTGGAAATAATCATACACCCTATCCGGTGTAATAATCCATTCATCACTAAAAGAATGATCAGACACAAGTTGTGCCATACTATTAGGTTCTTCTTTTGAAATGAATGTAAATAAAGTTCTCTCGTTCTGCGCAACCTTTTCACTGATATTTAACAACGCATACGCTGAAACTGGGCTAAGTGGATAGCATCCCTTGATAATAATTTTTTCAAAGTCTTTATTGGTAAAAGTGGTTCTAAAGGCAGGTATTTTATAATATTCATCAATCTTTTCTCTTCCAAAAAATTTGTTTGAGTCTGGAATTTCCGCAAGTCTTTCTGTATCCGTTTCTATAGCATTCTGAATCAGTTCATAACAATTTTTCGAAGACGTATTAAAAATAACTTCTTCAATTCTACCTTCAATACCAGTAAACGCATTGATAATAGCTTCAGGCAGGTAAGTTCCATACTCTTTGATAGATTTATGTGCTACCATTGTCATATAAATCTGCATTTCCTTTGATTCATTAGCCAGTTCACACATATCTTGAAGGAATTTCATATTTCCACCAATTGCATGTTTTTCCTGTCCCTCGATAAATTTACTGAACTCGTCAAAGACAATATAAATACCACTATAACCACGCTCCTCATGTAACTTATTTGCTACACTTTGATACATAGGCAACACTTCGCTTCCTGCAAGCGGATTAAACTGTTCTCCTCCCATTAATGAAGGATAAATTTTCTTAAATAGTTCTAATATTTCAGGATTGCACACCTTTAAACCATTTTCAATTATCTTTGCTGATGTTCCTTTTACTTTTAAAGCTTTTTCATAATTCTCATATACTGCTGGATACTCTGCTTTCCAACGTGCAACAGTCTCTTTGGCAATGCTAAAGAAAGTGTCAGGCATAAGGTCTGTCAACTTCTCTCTTTTTAACGCATCATTTAATGCAATCATGAAAGAACGGCTAACGTCATCCTGACTACCTGAAATAATTACCGGCAAAAAACGCCCCTTATTCTGCCATACATCTCTTACTATCTTGTATGCATCTACATCTACTGGCTGAATTTTCTTTAAAAACCCACTCACAATGCTATCATTTTCTTTTGACCGTTCCATACTCACGATTGCTAAAAGAATTAACAGCAAATGAGACTTTCCTTTACCATAAGAACCTATTAGTATTGTTGAATGATTCTTATTCTGTTTTACAGAATTCGCATACCGTTTCAATATGTTCAAAGATGATTTTGTAGGAATATAGCTTTCTATTTTTTCTTTTTTATTTAAGTTCAAATAAAGATTGATGGAATTTTTAAAATTACCATTTAACTTTACGATTTGACTTAATTTATTAACGGCCATATATTTATCCACCTTTATTTGTTATAATAATCCTTTATAATTTCAATTGGTTTCTTGATATTTAACGGATAAACCATATCAAGACCTGCTGTTCTATCGACCCGAATATATCCCAAAGACTCAAGATCATCTAAATATTTGTTTACCGTAACCATAGTCATATGATATATTGCCCCAAGACTCTTTTCTCCTGCTGAAATCCGCTCAATGCTAAGAGACTTCTCATTTTCAAATAGACAACTTATTTCATATAACACTAGTATATTATCTACTTTTCTTAAATCCGGCTGCACTTTATAATATGTTTCATCTTCTTTTTTCAAAATTCCCAGCACGGATAATGGAGATATAATTTTATCCTCAGGGTCTTCGTTTTGAATCTTACCCTTAGAATACATATTTAACAATACATCAATATCATCTTTTAATGAACTTTCAGTCACTTGCTGTCCCACATAATTAAAAAGTTCCTGTTTCATCTTTCCTTGCAAATCTGCTTTTGAAAAAGAATCCGCTTCAAATCTATTAAAAAACATATACCAAACCGTTGCTTGTTCGATATTTTTTGCAATATTTGAATGAAGCAGCCATAGCGAAAAAACATCCTCAAAATATGGATCTTTTTCAAAAATGATTTCTGCCATATCTGAGAGTTTTTCTTTATTTCCATTTTTTTCAATCATTCCACAAGCTTGCATCCAATAACGGATAGACTTCACCATATTTGTACCAACGCCTAATACATCCGGTCCTTGATTTTCCAAGAAAATATGAGTTCCATTTTCTTTTGCTGCAAAAATGCCTTTATTCATCCATCCTTCACGCAACGGAAACTTTTCATGCCCTTTTAATTTATAATTAACCTTGTTCGCCATCTTATCCTTCTCTCTTGATTGTAAGCACCTTTCTCACATAACATCCGGCATTGTAATGGTTGACACACTCGGTACACCTTACACATTTTTCATCGTCAATCTTATATGAAGTACTTCCATCTTCTAATTCTTTTATTTTGACCGCATTATGTTTGCAAACACTCTCGCATGCCTTGCATCCTATGCACATCTGATATTTCGTCAACTGACATTGAATTTTTCCATCTGCTACTTTTAAGCTTGTAGCTCCGGCAAGTCTTTCATTTTTTATCGTAACTTTTAGCTTAGTAGAACCAATTCTTCCTTGAAGTACAAGAACAACCTTTCCCTTTTTATCAAGGACATACACCTCTCCTAAACGTTCGTTCCCTAGGTGAGGATTAATATAACCAAAAGGCTTAAATAATTCGTAAAATTCAGGAGTTATCGGCCTTTGCAGCTCATAATTGAACGCATTGTCTTCCGTTGCACAAGGTTCATATGAGATAATAGATCTTTCTGCAATATCAATTCCATTCCCTCCTTGTCTTGCTTTCCAACCTCCCTGATCGACATACTCTTCTGGATCGGGTTTATCTATCTTCTTCGCAAAATCAACGAGGATTTCTCTCCAATGTACATATTGATCATACATATGCACCTTTGATAAAAACTCTGACCATGCACCATTATTCGGACAACACCAACAGCCAACTCGCGAATATCCAAGACGATATGCATCATTAAAATCAATTCCTGTAGTCAGGATATACAACCACACATCAAAGTCTGTCCATTCGATAATTGGTGCCGCAACCGTCTGTTTTGTAATCTTAGGGCTCTTACTTTCCCTGTCATACTTACTTCTACTTAAAGATTCGTTATGTCGAATTCCCTGAAAAGATAAGATATTCGTCTTATTTTTAAAAGCAGAGGCTATTGTTTGAGTAATCGCTCCCGTCTTAAATACTGTACAGCACCATCTCATAACACGACTTGGAGGACCAATCTGCTTACAAAGGTTTTCAAAATTCTTTTCATAGTTTTTTGCAGGCAGCACTCTATGTTCACGACCAAATCGTTTTTTATATTCATACGTCAACGGAAATTCCAGTGTGGTATCTCCAAAGATATGATAAACTTTATTTGAAGAAAACGCTCTTCTCACGATATCTGACGTAACCGTAGAATCCTTACCACCGCTAAAAGACACAAACATATTTTCTAACGAGTACCGATCTTTATAACCTTGAACAAAATTGATTGCTTCATCTGTTACTTCATTGTATCTATTTTGGTTTACTTCTATAAACTTTTGAATATTTGCGTCAAACTTTGTGTAATCAATCTCTGACACACAGGTACTATATTTTGCCTTAATAGCTTTTATTTCTTCTAATGACTTACCATTAAACTCCTTAATAGAAACCTGCAATCTCTCGCCATCTATAAAGTAATAATTTGTATTATTCCAAACAGAAGCTTCCTCGAAACACAAGGGATCCTCTTTATTTAAAAGTAGTGCCAACAATACTTTTTCCTCTGGAAATACTGGTCTAATATCTGTTGCAATATATTCACCTTTGCTTCCACATTCTGGGCAACGCTCCTCATACATTGGAACATTACATTTACTACACCAATACAGTGTCGTTGACATCACAGGTTTTTCTTGGCATTGAACTTTTTGACCTGTTATCTCATCAATATCCCATTCCATGCATTTTCCCATAGGTGTCTTGCACATATGCTTAGGACATACAAGTTCTCTCATTATGATTCCTCCGGTTTCTACTTCAATTCATCCTTCTTAACCGCATCGCAGATATCTCCAATATTACAGTCAAAAAACTCACATATCCGAAGAAGCGTAGCTAAAGACACCTCTTCTCCTTTATTCAATTTAGTCATTGTCCCTGCCGATATTTCAAGTTTTTCTCTTAACAACTGCTTTGACATTTCTTTTTCTGCCAGCATAATCCATAACTTCTTATAGCTAATTTTCATTCAGTTATTACCTCACTCAGAACATTGTCTCGAAATAGATATAATATACATTTTTCATTTTACCATGAAGGCAAATAGATTACAACGAATATCAACTCTTATGTGCATTATAATCACATCTTTTTGCGATTATTTCATATCTATATTATATTTTATCAAATATACATCTACTTATTTTTTAGTTTAAAGAGATTTAACTGTGACTCGAAATGCAAGCAAAAAATAGAGGATACTTTACTCAAGCACCCTCTGCATAGTTTAATACTGCAGTCTCCTCACAGCTCTCCTTCTATGTTTTCATGTCTGATTTCATTCATACTCTATCATCCGACTGTCATCTGGATATTTTGTTTCCGAAACAAGTTCTGGATTGTACCATGCCCATTTACAATACCTATAATTTCCTTTTTCTCCATTGGAATTCTGCAGTCCATAATCTTCATCTGGATAAGCATCAGCCATAAGACCGCCCCAACTTCGCATAGTCACCTGAAATAGGTATCTATCATCCAGCACGGGTACTCCAACATCTGAATTTTGATGATCATGTCCTGAAAAATGATATCCATTATCTCGAATATCATCTATGACTGCTTTCCTTGCATCTTCATATAACTGTTTTTCATCATTTAACCCCCAGTTACTAATGACCTTATATTTTACAGTTCCAAATTTCCATCCTGTATACCCTGTTACTTTCATTACTCTTCATCCCCTTTAATCAATTTTCAATTATCCATAACAGAGACTGGCCTGAGGAACTTTTCATAATAAATAGTAATGCGCTGATACATTGCATTCTCTGCCGGTCTGTACTCATAATTTCTATTGCCTTTCAAAAGAGTATCTACTAGCAGACGAAAGAGTCCACTTAAGGCACACAGATTGTTTACCGTCGGCATATTTCTTCCGTCAAACCAGTGATAAATGCTCTGAGGCGTGCTAAATCTAAAAAAATCCTGAATATTCTTTACATTTAATCCTCTCGCTTGCATGATATGCTTTATATTCTGACCGGTTCTGGCCACATCGATTATAGGATATTTTCTTTTTATGACAAACACCCCCTCATAGTTATTAAAGTCCACAACTCCGTATGTTTTTATACATATTAGCTTTATATTCTACTCGCAGTGCAACCTTCTGTCATTGTAGCTGTAGTTATAAAATCTTTCTTTACTTCACCTCAAACCATGCCGCCAACGCTTTTTCCATAATATCTTCAATCGCATTCTGATCCTTCCCTGGGAAATGATATTCATCGGCTTATCCTTCGGCTCCACCGTCTTAGTCAGATAACGCCGTACCATAGCCTCGGTCAACTCACCGGAATGTTCCCGAAGTTTTATCGCCATATTCATTGTCAGCTTCACATACAATTCCATCATCTGCTCATATACCGGCTGCTGTTCTGATTCCGGCAGAAAAGATATCTGTATTCCAACCTTAAAAACCAAAGAACCATTATCCAGCTTATTGCGAAGTGGCTTTATCAGATCATTCACTTTCAAAAGCCTTCCCACAGAGCTTCCCGACAATCCGTATTTCTTGCCCACTTCATCACGATTTTTGAAAAGGTGGTCACCGTGACCACCTTTCAGCGGGATGCCTTCCAGCTTAGCCACTTCTGCCATGATGATATCCCCTTGTCTCTGATACAAGACCTTGTCATATCATTCTTTCAAGACTGCTGCCTTCTCCGAAATCTCCAAATCAGAAAAGGATCTCTGCATCAGATTCGTTTCAATCACATACACATAAGTATCTGTATCCGGCAAATCAGTTTTCACGATTGCCGGTATCTCTGTAAGACCGGCCAGTCTCGCTGCATTCTGTCTGTTATGACCAGAAAGCATTTCATATCCATCTTCTGTTGTACGGACGATTACCGGATTCAGCACACCATGACAAGCTTTTCCAGAAAATAAGCCAGATTGTATACGCTTACACTTTTTCCGACACCGCCCTTTGTTGCTCCTACTAAAATAATTTTACTCATACACCGTACCCTGCCTTTCTTTCAGCCACAAATCTTACATGCTGCTCACGCTTCTCTTGAAGGTATTTCTCATGCAGCTTCTTTGTTTTCTCTTCCATAAATGCATTCTCAGCTTCCACCACTTCTGCTCTGGAAGTGTCCGGCGTGATAATAAGCCTTCCGTCTTCACATTTGACCAGTACAGGATACCCGGCTTTGAATCCCAGCTCTTCAAGCCACAATCCCTGGAGTCTGAGCATCGGAGCTGACTTGCAGCCATAGCCGCCGAAACTACTGACTTTCAATTCTCTGTAATCTTTCTTTTTTCTTATCATAATTTTGCTCTTTTCGATTCACGTATCAATTTGATTTTAATTTATTATAGGACATGGTCGCATGTCCTCCAAGCAAAATTTGCATAGTCGCATATCCATTTCAAAAACACATTGTCAGATGTCCATTTTTTTGTTATACTCTATTTGGAAAATTGCGCCCGACCGGGCAGATTGTGAGATAAAATTGATGAGTGAAGAAAAGAAAACTGGATAGTTACATCTGTTATTTTTTCCAGTGCCATCCGGTTCTCCTGTGAGAATTCGGATACTAACCCGATATGAGGATATATCTGTCAGTTGAAAACAAGGCTGTAGTTCATAGGGCAAAATCCTTTTCCACCATAAAACTTGATCATACGTGCAGTGTTATTCAGTATTACAGTCTTTGTATTATCAGAACAATACATTTTTGTTCCTATCAGCTTTATGACTGCGTCATAAATGACATCAGTAACAGCGTGTATCCCATATCATCAAGAAAAAGTAATCCTTCTGAACAGTAAATGCGGATTAATTCTAATGTCCCGGCAGTATACCGACTGCTGCAATCATCAAGATACACATCAAGGTCTTTTCTCCAAACATAGGCAGCTTGTCATAGTTTGAACGCTTAAGATAAAGCCCGCGATCCGAAATGCTCCCTGTGGAGTCCATTTCCACTAATTGATATGTATACTGTACCCATACAATATGTCTTTGCGACGGTAATTCATTTTTGATATCTGCAAGCCAACTTTCACAGACAGCATCTGAATATCCCTCATTCCTTTGTTTCATAGAAAGTCCAAGGGATTCATAGCAATCTCTATATGACTTTTGACTGCTTGAACACACCTTCTTTTCTTTCAGCAGTGCCATTACTTTGTCTACAGTTTTATTGTAATTCATGAAATCACATCCCTTCAATTTTATTATGATTTCATTATCGCATATAAATTTTTATCTTGATATTTTTCTTAAAAACAGCTTGAAATCAATATTTCATTAAAAAGATAAGGATAAAAATATCGTGAGGATAAGCCACAAACGTTATAGATTGCATCAACACTTGATATATCCGCTAACAAAATGGCACCTTCAGCACATCCATGAGTATCTTCAGAAGCACCGGCTTGATTTCATTACTCATGCATATAAATAATCCGTTTGCTTCGATTTCAATCGTATGTGAATTGTCAACGAATCATGAAAGCTTATCTCAGCCTATAATGAAAATAGGATACTGACTCCACTACTTTTTTCACTTCTCTTTTTGCCTTACAATAGTCTTAGGCAGGATTAAGTTTGATTGCAC